>DASSDL010000156.1:0-13930 GCA_035697145.1 Acidimicrobiales bacterium | reverse complement strand
AAGCCTTCGGGAGCACTCGCGATGCGAAGGTTGGTGCGGCGCCGCGGGGCACCCGGGACCGCGGCCCCAGCCTTGACCGCCTGTGCGCAAGCGCGGAACCGTCGATGCAAGTGTCGTGCAAGTCCCCCCAGAGCCGGCGTTAAAGGGCGCTCGCCGGTGCGAGCGCCAGAAGGGTGGCGCGCTCGATTGGTCAGGAAGGGGATCGGTTCGGCCGGGGTGTGTGTCAGTCGTGTCGTGGGTGCTGGGTCGGACAGCGCGGCGTCAGGTGGGCGTCGTCATGGTCGGTCAGGGCACCGAGGGTACGGCCGTGAGGTCTTGCGTGCCGATGGTCCGGAGCAGGTCGAGCTTCTCGCGGGCGTCGGTGCCGGGGCGGGCGAACAGCACGACCAGGAACTGATCGCCGCTGGCGCCGACCAGCACTTCGCACAGCAGGTCGAGCATGCCGACCTCGGGGTGGATGATCCGCTTGCGGTCGGCGCGACGGACGGCGACCTCGTGCTCGGTCCACAACGCCGTGAACTCGCCGCACGCGGCCGTCAGCTGTTCGACCAGCTCGACGACGTCGGGATCGCCATGGCGCCGGGCGGCGGTGGCGCGGAGATCGGCGACGTACGTGCGCGAGTGGGTGGGCCAGTCCTCCTCGGGAGACATGGCCCGGGTCGCCGGGTCGGTGAACCAGCGCCAGATCGCGTAGCGGTCGAGGCCTTCGGGATGCGACTCGTCACCCTGGAGAGCGATCGCGACCGGGTTCTGTACGAGCGTCTCGCCGAGGTCGGACAGGACGAAGGCGGCGCTGTCGGTGAGGTGGTCGAGCACGTGCAACAGGCCGGGGCTGACGTGGGCGTTCGGTCGGTGGAACGCTGGCGGCGTCCGCCCGGCGAGGTAGTAGAGGTGGTCGCGCTCGTCGTCGGTGAGGCGCAGCGCCCGGGCGAGGGCGGCGAGCACCTGCGTCGACGGCTGCGGCCCGCGGGATTGCTCCAGCCGGGCCAGGTAGTCGGTCGACATCCCGGCCAGCTGGGCCACCTCCTCGCGGCGGAGCCCCGGGGTGCGGCGCCGCACGCCCGCCGGTAGACCGACGTCGGCCGGGGTCAGCCGCTCACGCCGGCGGCGGAGGAAATCGGCGAGCTGGCCACGGTCCACGACGCCAGTGTGCCGTGCTGTTCCGGCACCCAACCAGGGAGCGCGGATCCCTGGATGTCCCGACCCTTCCGCCGCCGTGCCGCCGGGCCCACCGTGGGCGCGACGACGAACGACAGGAATCGACCGATGACCTCTACTTCCACCTCCACCCTTCCCACCCGCCGCCTCGGCGCCACGGGCCCGACCGTCTCGATGATCGGGCTCGGCGCGATGGGCATGTCGGGTGCGTACGGCGCCCGCGACGACGAAATGAGCCTCGCCACCATCCGCGCCGCCGTCAACGCCGGTGTGACCTTGATCGACACCGGCGACCATTACGGCTCCGGCCACAACGAGATGCTGATCGGCCGGGCGTTGCGCGAGCTCGACCGCTCCGCCGTGCAGCTCAGCGTCAAGTTCGGCGCGCGGCTCGGCCCCGGCGGCTCCTTCGGCGGCGTCGACACCCGGCCGGCGTCCATGCGCAACTTCCTGGCCTACTCGCTGCAGCGCCTCGGCACGGACTACCTCGACATCTACCGCCCCGCCCGGCTCGATCCGGACGTACCGATCGAGGAGACCGTCGGTGCGATCGCCGAGATGGTCGAGGCCGGCTACGTCCGCGCCATCGGGCTGTCCGAGGTCGGTCCGGAGACGATCCGCAGGGCGGCCGCGGTGCATCCGATCGCCGACCTCCAGATCGAGTACTCCCTGATGTCGCGTGGCATCGAGGCCCACATCCTGCCCACGGTCCGCGAGCTCGGGATCGGGATCACGGCCTACGGCGTGCTGTCGCGTGGGCTGATCAGCGAATCGCTCCGCGCCGGGCAGCTCGCGGCGGATGACCTCCGCAGCCACAGCCCGCGGTTCCAGGGTGAGAACCTCGACCGCAACCGGGCACTCGTCGAACGGCTCGCGGCGATCGCCGCGACCAAGGGCATCACCGTCGCCCAGCTGGCGATCGCCTGGTCCTTGACCCGAGGCGACGACATCGTGCCGCTGATCGGCACCAGCAACCCGGAGCGCCTGGCCCAGGGGGTCGAGGCCACCCAGGTCGAGCTCACCGACGAAGACCTGATCGCGATCGAGACGGCGATGCCGGCCGACGCCGCGGCCGGCGAGCGGTACCCGGCCGCACAAATGGCCGTCCTGGACAGCGAGCGTTGACGGATCAAGTAGGCCGAACGTACGCGGCCGGGTTCCGATTCTTCCCGACTACCGGATCCGCACCTGCTCCTGCCGCGGCTGCAACCAGGACATACTCGGCATCCCACCCAGCTGAAACGCGGAGCGGCCAGAACCGGCCACCTGGGCACTCGCCAGTCGAGCGCGACCGTCCGGCAACCAGCGATCTGCTCGGTGTCCCCGATGTGCCGCTCGGCCGTGATCGCGGACGCTGCTCAGCCGGCGTTCGGGGGCACCTTGAACGGTGTGGTGGGTGCGGAACCGGCCACCGATGAGTTCGGGAGGTGCTGAACGTCGGAAGATGTGGACCTGCGCCGGAAGGTTGACGTGACGATACCGAGCGCTGGCCGATGCTGGATTCGTTGACCCGCAGGGGCGGTCTGGTGCACACCGCCGTCGCCAGGGGAGGCTGACATGGCTGGACAGGAGGACATGTCCTTGGTTGGCCGGACCGACCGCGGCGGTGTCCGTTCGGGGCTGTGGCTGCCGCTGTTCGACGAGCTGGCCGACCCGGTTGTGGTCGCCGGTCTGGCCGCCGAGGCGGAGGAGGCCGGGTGGCACGGGGTCTTCGTATGGGACCACCTGCGCTGGCGGGCGCCGGTCCGGCAAGTGGCCGATCCTTGGATCACGCTGGCGGCGATCGCCGCTGTCACCGAACGGGTGCGGCTCGGCCCCATGGTCACGCCCCTCGCCCGCCGCCGGCCGGCCAAGGTGGCCCGGGAAACCGCGACGCTCGACCGGCTCAGCGGCGGCCGGCTCGTCCTCGGCGTCGGCCTGGGCAACGACCACTCCGGCAACGAGCTGTCCAAGACCGGCGAGGAGCTCGACGACCGCAGGCGCGCGGCGATGCTCGACGAGTCGTTGGACATCCTGGCCGCCGCCTGGTCCGGCGAGACGGTGCACCACCATGGCGAGCACTACACGGTGGCGGGCATCCAGTTCCTGCCCCGACCGGTCCAGCAGCCCGCCGTGCCGGTCTGGGTTGGGGCGTTCCCCGGAAGCGTCAGGCCGCTACGCCGCGCCGCCCGCCACGACGGCTTGGTCCCGGTCAACCTCGACCATCCCGACCAGCTCGCCGAGATGGTCGCGGTCATCGCCGGGCTTCGTGAGGACACCACCGCGCCCTACGACGTGGCCGTCGGTCTCCCACTCGGTACCGATCCGATGCCCTACGCCGAGGCGGGCGCCACCTGGTGGATGCCCGATCTCGCCCCCGACGCGCTCTCACGGGACCAGGTTCGGGGCGTGGTCCGCGACGGGCCGGCGTCCGCGCCCTGACCCATGGACATCGATCCCGACTTCTACGACGCCGAGCTGCGCCTCTACAACGAGCACCTCCGCGCCGCGGCCAACGTCCAGCCGCACGACCGCGTGCTCGACGTCGGCTGCGGTACTGGCCAGACCACCCGTGAGGCCGCCCGCGCCGCCGTCGACGGAAGCGCCCTGGGTGTCGACCTGTCTGCACCGATGCTCGAACGGGCCCGCCGGCTCAGCGACGACGCGGGACTGCGCAACGTCACCTACGTGCAGGCCGACGCCCAGACCCACCCCTTCCCGTCAACGCACTTCGACCTGTGCGTCAGCCGGTTCGGGACGATGTTCTTCACCGACCCGGTCGCCGCGTTCACCAACATCGGTCGGGCACTGCGCCCTGGAGCCCGCCTGGTGCTGCTGGTCTGGCAGGACCACGACCGCAACGAGTGGGCCACCGCGATCCGCGACGCCCTCACCGCCGGCAGCGCTGCACCCGCCCCGACCACGAACCATCCGGGCCCGTTCTCCCTCGCCGACCCGGCGATCACCGCAGGCATCCTGAGGGCCGCCGGCTTCGCCGAGGTCGCCTTCATCGACGTCCACGAGCCGGTCCTCTACGGCCCAGATACCGCCACCGCCTACGACGCGGTGCTCCGCTTACGGCACGCCAAGGACCTGCTCGCCGACCTGGACCCCACCATGACCGGGCACGCACTCGAACGGCTCCGCGCCACCGTCGCCGCGCACGACACGGACAGCGGCGTCTTCTTCAGTGCGCGGGCCTGGCTCGTCACCGCCGTCAGGCGACCAAACGGGGCGGCACGTGCTTGAGCCGAGTCACAGCTCGGCGCGAAGCGATCGCCGACCAGGTCGGCGCCGCCTCACCGGGCAGCGCGGCGAGCGAGGAGTTCTGGTTGGTTCACTGGCTTATTCGCGACCGAGACGGCTAGCAGATGCAGATCTGCCCGACGCTGAGCCCGCTGCCATACGGCTGGCAGCCGGATCGACTTGACCGAACGTCGCTAGACGAAGAGTCCCGGACCCGGCGATAGGGGACCCGTTCGACCGCTGATCTGCGCAGCCCACGCCGCGTTCGTCGCGAGCGCGTACCGGGCATTCGGTCGCGTCAGCAGCTTCGGTTACCGCGGGAGCGGGTTCGGGCCCGTGGCGGTGACGAGCCGCTGTGGCACCCAGTCGTCGACGTGGCTGAAACCCTCGAAGCGCCCTTCCTCGTCCTCGACGACGTCGAAGAAGGAGCGACGGTAGAACTTCACGTGGGTGAAGTCCTCGAACAACACGTAGACCGGCTCGACGTTGGGACTCTGGAACTGCTGCCCAGTCAGCGCGGCCCGATGTACTCGCGAGAACTCGTCGATCTCCTCACCGACGACGACGCCGAGGTGCTCGAGGCCCATCCGGTAGACACGCTGGTGAACGGGCGGGATGAGCTCGATGCGCGAGACCGGAGTCCCATCGAGGACATCGAGCGGCTCGGCGAGCACGAGCAAGGAGATCGGACCCCCGTTCCAGACGCTCTCGCGGTTCGTCTTCGCATGGCGCTCGAGAAGCGTCCGCTGATGGACGTACAGGTCCCAGTCGGCGACCCGGACGGCGAGATGGCTGAGCGGATACGGCGTGATGTCAATCCCGCGGGCTCGAAGACGGTCGCGCTGCATCGCCGCGAAGGCTCGATAGTCCCCGATGATCTCGGCGATCGGATCAGACGTCGCCATGTGCATCCTCCTCCGCCATCGTACGAGACAGGGGACGCGGCCGAACTGCCGATCTGGCTGCGGCATCACGAAGCCAAGCAGCACAGATCCTGCGCCCAGATCACGGCTGCAGAGCCGGCGCTCCGGGGCACCCCGAGCTGTCGGCGGGGCTAAGAGCCAAGGGACGCACGATCCGTACGTCCGACGCCCAGCTGCAGTTGCAATGCCCACTGCTGCGCGAATGCCATACCGGTGCGGCGCGCGCCGTCCTCTACCCGAGCGCGAGCATCGCCTCGGCGACCTTGCCGGCCGCCGCATCGGGGATCGCAGTGGCGGCCTCCTCGAGGACGAGCAACCGCGACCCGGGGATCTCGCGCGCGATCGCCTCGCCGTTGCCGACGGGGAAGAATGGGTCGCGGCGGCCGTGGACGACGAGGGTGGGGACCTCGATCTCGGGCAGACGCTCGCGCCAGCGGGGTTTGCAATTGAGCTTGGAGAACACCATGCCCATCTGGTTGGCCATCTGGACCGGGGGTGCGGAGCCGGGCGTGCGGTCCCAGATGCGCGCGGCGATCGCGCGCGCGGCGACGGGGTCGTCGCCGAGGATATCCGCGCCGGCGGCGGCGAACTCCGCCACCGCCTCGCGGTCGGTCCAGTCCGGCATCGGATGCGAGAACAGCCGGCTCATCGTCGCCTGGTCATGGTCGGGAAGGTCATCGTCGGGCGGGCCGGGCGCGACCGCGCGGGTGCCGGCCAGGGTGAGCGCCGAGAACGCGCCCGGATGATCGAGCGCGGCCACCTGGGCGACCATCCCACCGACGCCGATCCCCGCGAGGTGCGCAGGCCCGCCACCGAGCGCGTCGGCAAGGGCCGCCGCGTCGGCGGCGAGGTCGCGCAGACTGTAGGCGGGCGCCTCCGGGTCCGCCGTTGTCGACTCGCCGCTATCGCGCAGGTCGTAGCGCACCACGCGGCGCCCGCAGGCGGCGAGGCGCTCGCAGAGCGCGTCGGGCCAGGAGAGCATCGTCGTCCCACCCGCCAACAGGACGAGTGGTGTGTCGTCGTCACCGAACGAATCGATGCCCAGGGCGACCCCATTGGCGTTGACTGTGGTCATCGACAGCCTCCTGTTTGCCGCGCTCGGCGAACCCGGTCGACATGGGCGTCGCCGAACGCGTCCCTGTGAGCCGGGTCAAGCCAGAGGAACCCTGTGATGACGAGCATGCGAGCGTGTCTCCCTCGAATATTGTTCGGATCGTTCAGACCGACGCGAGCGATCCGTTCGAGAGGTAAGACGGCCCAGCTGGTACGGACTCATCGGTCGAGCGCTCCCCACGCTGACGAACATTGCCGCCGCTTCAGCGGCCAGGTATTGGCATACACCACGGCCACTGAAACTCGCCTTGGCCAGCTCGCGCTCGGCGCGCTGGCGGCGGCGTTGGAGGGTGCGGACTCGGACGCCCAGTTCGGCAGCGACCTCGGTGTCGCCGTCCTGTTGCAGGCGTGTTCGCCACACGACCGCAGCGCTCAGCGGTGTGATGGCGCCAGCGTCGACCGCCGACACGAGGCGCGCATGGGCCCGCAGAGGATGACGCCCATGCCCAACGTGCCGCGGAAGGCCTGGAACTCGGCGGTGAGAACCTGGCGGCCCTGCCGCCAGGCGCCGATGCAGCCCTCCTGATCCCAGACGGCGTTGCGGGGCACCGCTCCGAACTGGCCGAGCACCCGCAGCATGCCGCCCAGCACGTCATGGCCGGCGCGGGACGGCACGAGCCAGGCGCCAATCAGCCGGGAGAACCCCGACACGCCGACCACGCACCACAGCTTCTCGGCCTGGCCGAACCCGACCGGGATCGCGATGTCGGGCTGCCAGAGATCGAACTGGGCGAGCTCGCCAGGCCGGTAGGTCGTGCGTTGGCAAGGGTCCGGCGGCCGGAACAACGGGCGCAGTTCACGCACCCGGTCCTTCAGCACGGTCATGCCGCGCTCCCAGCCGATCCGCTCGGCGATCACCGTCGCCGGCATCTCCGGGAACTCCCCCAACAGTCGGCGGATCTCCGGCTCGAACGCGTCCACCGACGAGCCCTTCGACGGTCGCTCATAGCGAGGCGGTGACGTCGACCGCAACGCGTCGCGCACCGTGTTCCTCGCCACGCCGAGCCGACGGGCGATCGCCTTGATCCCCATCCCCTCGGCGCGATGGAGCCGACGGATCTCGGCCCAATCCTCCACGCTGATCACCCTCCACACCGCCCGGCTCGTCTCGAGCCAGGGTCCGAGTCCCATCACTTCCAGTGGTGGACCCGACCAGCAGGGGGTCAGAACCCGCCCGTCGATAGAGCGTCAGTTTTCAGCCGTCGCTGACAGCATCGAGGGCCTTCTCCGCTTCGATGAACGAACGTCACTGCCGGGGCGACAGGACGTTCTCCTGGGCGAAGAAGGCCGCGGCTCGGGAGAGCAGATCACGCTCCATCCGCAACACCCGGTTCTCCCGGCGCAGCTTCACCAACTCGTCGCGCTCGGCCTTCGTCAGCCCCGGGCGTTCGCCCGTCTCGACCTCGTCAGCGGCGAGCCAGTTCCGCAGACACGACTCGCTGATCTTCAGATCCCGAGCGAGCTGCGCGATCGGGTGCTTGCGGTTGCCGTCCTCGTCGAGCTCACGGGCGAGCTCCACGGCACGCCGACGGAACTCCGGCGGGGGCGGTCCAGGCATCTTGGACTCCTTCCAGCGGCCTCAGCCGCGAACGGTAGGTGTCCGGGAAACCGGGGGAACTCCAACGGGCTGTTCAATCGCGGCCTCGGTGCTGAAGTGCAGTCCGTCCAGCTATCTGTTGGCTGGCCCGCGCGCCTACTGTCCGGCCAGCTCAGCTACGACTGGAGCGAGCGCGTCGGCGAAGTCGGCGCCGAAGACGAAGTAGGAGAAGCCGATCTCCTCCCGTCGCCGCTGGATCTCCTCGGCGGCCGCCGCGGGGTCATCCGGAAGTACCGCCAGCGAGTCCGCCGCGCGAAGCGCAGCAGGGTCGGTGTCGGGAGGCGCCATGAACGGCGCGACAGTGTCGCCGATCACCGCCACGTGCTGCGCGAGTTCGACGTCTCGGATGGCACGGAAGTCGCGTACCACCCGTGTGATTTCGACCCGATCCTCTCCCGGCATCAGTGCGAAGGTGACCGTATCTGCGAGGTCGGCCGCCAGTGCCTGGGCCTTGGGCCCGCGCACGGCCATCACCACCCGCGTGTGCAAGTCGGGGCCGTCGAGATCTCGCAGCGCTGTCACGGTCTCACGCACCTGTGCCAGCCGCTCCCTCGGCGGCACGACGGGCAGTCCCAGTTCGCGGAGTTCGTCCTCGATGCCAGGCCTGCCGGTGCCGATTCCCATCTCGAAGCGACCGTCAGTGAGCACCGACAGCGAGTGCGCTTCCCACGCGGTGCTCCAAGGCTGGTGCAGCGGGGAGGCATACACCCAAGTGCCCACCCGCAGGTCGGCAAGGGCGGCAGCGACGGCCAGCGTGGGGCCAGGTGCCGGCTGCCATTGCGGGACGTCAGGCATCAGCAGCGTGGAATAACCGCTGTCGGCGATACGGCGCACCCGGTCTCGCCACGTCGGCAGGTCAGTTCTGAGCGGGGCAACGACCCCGAATCGGAACGGTCTCGTTCCCCTAGTTGCCGTCGAATCGTCCATCGCTCCAGTCCTTCGTTTCGGGGCACCTTCTGCCCAGTTGTCGTCGGGGCGGCAACGAAACGTCCAGCGACATGCACGTGCGCGTCACCACCTTGGCCATGCCCCCTACGACTCGGCTGGCGCCGCCGACTTATCGGTCGACGACGGACATCTCCAGGCTCGCATCAGGCATATAGGCCGGCCGTCACCCATCTCGTGGGACTGATCTGTCAACCATGTCCTGGGACCGCACATCGGCGCGCGGCACATCGGCGTGCGGCGCCCTGGCATGGTGCACCGCTCACGTCTCCGGAGGGCGCTCGTCGTTCTTGGCATCGGCGCTGATAGACGGACGGGGGCTCCGTAGGAGCCGCGAGTGTCCCGCTGGTCGCCGGACTCGCTGGGCGATGTGGCACGAGGATGGCGCGGCGATCGTGACGATGCCGATGGGGACGTTGACGCCGCCGAGGAGCTGGCCGACGATGGCGACGGCGGAGCCCACTGCGCCCCAGTAGCCGAGGGCGCGGTTGCGGCGGTCGCCCTCGGTGAAGGCGGCCATGAGCAGCGCCATCGCGTTTGCGTTCCCATTGGCCCTCGGGGTCACCGACATAGGGGCTGTTGCCCAGGGCGTCGGCGGCGTCCCAGTAGCCGGCCAGCACATTGTCGACGATCATGGTCGGATCAATGAACATCGGCAGTTGGGAGACGATCTCACCTACAGGGATGTGGTCCATGGGTCACGCCACCCCGAACGTCAGGTCATACAGGGGATCTTCGCCGGACAGGTCTGACCAGCGGGCCCGGCCGTCGATCGTGTGGGGATGCAACGGCGCCCAGCCGGTGTCGCGAACCCGAGTGAATTCCCGGATCTCGTGCGACATGTTCCGTTCGAAGATGCGGACCAGCCGGAACACCAGTTCCGCGGCGTCGGCCACGTCACCGACGGTGAGCAGGAACCGAGCCCGGGTCCCGGGCGGATCCACCTGCCTGGTGAAGTCCGGGAAGTTCTCGCGCTCCGAGAGGCGAGCGTCAGTCAGATAGACGGTGACCCGCACCGTGTCTTCGAAACGGTGCGTCCAATCCTCCGCGCAGACCAGCCAGCCGGGGTGGTAGGTGAGACCCTCGTTGATCAAGGTCAGTGCCGTGTCCACTCGCATTTGCCAACCCTTCGGTGTCGTGGTGGGCGTGCGGTCGGCGAGACCATCGCCGCTCCCACGCCCTGGGCGGCGCGCGCCGCGACGAGCTGCCATTCCGAGCCGGCGAGGCCGCTTGCGAGCGAGGCGACGGTGAACACGGCGACGCCGGTGAGGAACAGGTGGCGTGGGCCGAACAGGTCACCGGCACGGCCGAAGACGATCAGCAGGCTGCCGAAGGTCAGGGGGTAGGCGACGAGGTGCAGTCGGGCCTCGGACACCTCGAGGGCCTCGCGGATCGAAGGCAGCGCGACGTTGACGACGACGACGTCGACGATGAGCATGAACTGGGCGACGCATAGCACTGCGAGGGTCAAGACCACGGCCCGCCGGCCGGCGGGGGCGGCGACCGTGGTCATGGCGACACGCCGAGGTCTCGTGCCCGCTGCCCCCAGTCGGGCTGTGTCCCGTCGACGTCGACGAACTCGTACGCCTTGGCGAGCTCCCAGGTGGCGGTCGCGGTGCCGGTGCGCTGGTGTTTGTGCGGGTCGGCGGCGAGGGACGCGACGGCGCGGCCGATGTAGCGGGGCGTCTCGGAGAACGCGAAGTCCGGGTCCTTGTCGATCCCGGCCCGCCAGTTCTCGCCGTCGACACCGAAGTGCTCGAGCATGGCCTCGGATCGCAAGAACCCGGGTGTCAACGCTACGACGGTGACGCCGTGAGGCCGGAGGTCCTCGGCCTGTGCGACGGCGAGGCGGATGACGGCCGACTTGGCGAGGTCGTAGAACAACGAGCCGCGGTAGCGGTCGGAGACGCCGTCGGTGATCTCGACGATCATCGATCCTGGGGTGCTGGCGAGCAGCGGGGCGGCGTGCCAGCTGGTGATGAGGTGGGTCTCGACGGCGTTGCGCAGCAACGCGATGCCGTTGGCGAGGTCGTGCTGCCAGAACGGGGTGTCCCACTCGGTGAGGGGGTCGCCGCCCCAGATGTCGTTCACGAGGATGTCCAGGCGGCCGCGGCCGTCCGTGATGCGCTCGATCAGCGCCCGCACCTGATCGGTGTCGGCGTGGTCGACGCGTACCGGGATGCCTGTCCCGCCGGCTTCGTCGACGAGGCGAGCCGTCTCCTCGATTGTCTCGCGCCTCGCCATGGGGGAGCGTTCAACGAAGGTGGTGCGACCGGTCACGTACACGGTGGCGCCCGCCGCGCCGAGCTCAACGGCAATGCCGCGGCCCGCCCCGCGGGTGCCGCCGGCGACGACGGCAACGCGGCCGCTGAGGTTCTTCGGGGTGTAGGTCATGTCGGCAATTTACTTTCTTCTCATTCATAAAGTCAACTGCTATGGTGAGTCCATGCGAACCGGCAGGCCTAGGACTGTCAGCGATGAGGCGATCTTCGAGGCCGTCAGGGCGGTCGTGACCGAGGTCGGCCCGTCGGGGTTGACGCTCGCGGCGATGGCCGATCGGGTCGGGCTCTCGGCCCCCGCGTTGACCCAGCGGTTCGGGTCGAAGCGGAGCCTGCTGCTGGCCCACGCGGAAGCGGCCGCCACCGGGATCGACGACCCGTTCAACCGAGCCCGGAGCAACTCGCCGACGGCGCTCTCGGCGCTGCGAGCGGCGCTGCTCGAGTTGACGGCCGGCATCGACTCACGAGACGCGATCGCCAACCATCTGGCGTTGCTCCACCTCGACCTCACCGACCCCGACCTCGGCGCACTCGCCGCGAAACAGAGCCGGCTCCTCCGACGAGCCATCACACAGCTCCTGAACGAGGCGATCAGCGACGGCGAGATCAGCCCCACCGATGCCGCCGAGCTCGCCGACACCGTGTACACCGTCTACAACGGCGCCCTCGTCACTTGGGCCATCGACGGCACCGGGAGCCTCACCCGGTGGCTATCGAAGCGGCTCGACCGCGTCCTCGCCTACCACCAACCGGCGTGACGTTCGCTGCCCGAGGCGAGGCGTCCGGTAGCGCCGATCGGGGCGGGTCAGCTGTCACGGGTGGCGGTCCGCTCGAAGATCAACTCGAAGTCCTTGCGCCACGTTGCGCCTTGATCCACCGACGCATACCGCTATGGGAGCGGCGGTAGCGACGGCCGCCGGCGCCGGCGTCAGCCGGCGCCCTTGACCTGAAAGAGCCGGATTCGGCAGAGCGACGGGCACACCGTCGTGCCGCCCGAGGACCGTTGACAAGTCGTTGCCACTTCCTTGTCTGCGAGACCACCAAGTGGGCAGCGTCGGGTCAGCACATGCTGATGCACCCGGACCCGGCGTTCGGGGACGGCCACTGCTGCGCGGATGCCAAACCCGTGCAGCACGTTTGCCGTCCTCTATCCGAGCGCCAGCATCGCCCCGGCGACCTCGCCAGCCGCCGCACCGGGGATCGCAGTGGCCGCCTCCTCGAGGACGAGCAGCTGCGCCCCGGGGATCTCGCAGGCGATCGCTTCGCCGTTGCCGACGGGAAAGAACGGGTCGCGGCGGCCGTGGACGACGAGCGTGGGGATCTCGATCGCAGGAAGGCGCTCGCGCCAGCGAGGTTTGCAGTCGAGCTTGGAGAACACCATGCCCATCTGGTTGGCCATCTGGACCTGGGGTGTGGTGCCGGGTGTGCGGTCCCAGATGCGCGCGGCGATCGCGCGCGCGGCGACGGGGTCGTCGCCGAGGATTTCTGCGCCGGCGGCCGCGAACTCCGCCACCGTTTCGCGGTCGGTCCAGTCGGGCATCGAAAGCGCGAACAGCCGGCTCATCGTCGCCTGGTCATGGTCGGGAAGGTCATCGTCGGGCGGGCCGGGCGCGACCGCGGGGGGTGCCGACCAGGGTGAGGCCCGAGAACGCGCCCAGATGGTCGAGCGCGGCCACCTGGGCGACCATCCCACCGACGCCGATCCCCGCGAGGTGCGCAGGCCCGCCACCGAGCGCGTCGCTAAGAGCCGCCGCGTCGGCGGCGAGGTCGCGCAGGCTGTAGGCGGGCGCCTCCGGGTCCGCCGTCGTCGACTCGCCGCTATCGCGCAGGTCGTAGCGCACCACGCGGCGCCCGCCGGCTGCGAGGCGCTCGCAGAGAGCGTCGGGCCAGGAGAGCATCGTCGTCCCACCCGCCAACAGGACGAGTGGTGCGTCGTCGTGACCGAAAGACTCGATGCCCAGGGTGATGCCCATCTGCAGCAGGACGGGTCGCATCGGCGGATCCTTTCGTCACGCGCCTTGTCAACGCGATCTGTCGCATGTCGACGGTTCGACGGACCCTCCGAGCAATACTCATCGCATCGATGCTCGGTGCGAAGGAGCGCTGAGCACCCTCGACGGGTGACCGTTCAAGAGGGGGCGTTCGGGGACAGGTGTCCCCGAAGTGCCGTTACACGGGGACAGCACACCGGCATAACTGTTATGCGCCCATCTCGTGCGCACCTACGTCACGTGCTTCTTGCTCCGGCAACAGGGCGACAACTGCGACTAGGACTAGCGCGATCGCGCCGACTTTCAGAACCGCCAGCGCGTTGAACCCGGCGTCTCTTCGGCGGTACCGACTGCGGTCGCGGTGCGCGGCTTGACTTCGTAGACGAACCACGGCGGCGATCCGAGCGTCGGTGCGTTGAACGGTGCGGTGATGCCGGTTCCCGAGTCGTCGGGCTGCGCGGGCCATCCGCTCTTCGCCCACAACGCCGCGATCTCGGCCACGATCGTCGGGTCGGTCACGCGCCGGGCTTCACCCGAGACCATCACGTCGAAGCCTTTCGTGGCGACACTGATCGTGCAGCGCGGGTCGCGTGCAACGTTCTTCGCCTTGCGGGTGCGTTCGCCGGTCTGGAACCAGCATGAGCCCGCGTGCCAAAGCGCGCCCACACTCGTCACGTGCGGGCTTCCGTCGGCGTTCAG
>DASSDL010000155.1:0-2735 GCA_035697145.1 Acidimicrobiales bacterium | reverse complement strand
TTCAACCTGACGGCGTTCAACCAGGCCGGTGCGCTGGTGCACGTCTACAAGGATGGCTCGGTGCTGATCAACCACGGCGGCACCGAGATGGGCCAGGGCCTGCACACCAAGATGCTCCAGGTCGCCGCGACCACGCTCGGCATCCCGCTGCACCACGTCCGGCTGGCTCCCACACGCACCGACAAGGTGCCGAACACCTCGGCGACCGCGGCCAGCTCCGGCGCCGACCTCAACGGCGGCGCCGTCAAGAACGCCTGCGAGCAGATCAAGGACCGGCTCCTGCGGGTGGCCGGCGCGATGCTCGGCATGAACGCGGCCGACATCCGGATCGTGGACGGTGTGGCGCGCGGCCTGGGCACCTCCGAGGCGCAGGTCGACTGGGAGGAGCTCGTCCGCACGGCCTACTTCCAGCGGGTCCAGCTCTGGGCGGCGGGGTTCTACCGCACCGAGGGGCTGCACTGGGACTCGTCGGTGATGCGGGGCTCGCCGTTCAAGTACTTCGCCTACGGCGTGGCCGCCGCCGAGGTCGAGGTCGACGGCTTCACCGGCGCCTACCGGACGCGGCGCGTCGACATCGTCCACGACGTCGGCGACAGCCTCTCGCCGCTGGTCGACATCGGCCAGATCGAGGGCGCGTTCGTGCAGGGGGCCGGCTGGCTCACGCTCGAGGACCTGCGTTGGGACACCGGCGACGGTCCCCGGCGCGGCCAGTTCCTGACCCAGGCGGCGAGCACCTACAAGCTGCCGAGCTTCTCGGAGATGCCCGAGGTCTTCAACGTGACCCTGCTCAGGAACGCGACCGAGGAAGGCGCGGTGTACGGGTCCAAGGCCGTCGGGGAACCGCCGCTGATGCTGGCCTTCTCCGTGCGGGAGGCGCTGCGGCAGGCCGCGGCGGCGTTCGGGCCGGTGGGCACGAGCGTCGACCTCGGCTGCCCGTCGACTCCGGAAGCTGTCTACTGGGCCGTCGAACAGGCGCGAGAGCACACCTCGCACGGCCACGTCGCCGACGCGAGCGTCGTTCCGGCGCAGCCGCCCCACCCCCACGGAGCCCACCCCGAGTCCGAACGCGCACAGCACGCGGCCAGCCATGCCTGAGGCGACCTGGTTCAACGCGGTCGCCCGCCTGCGTGCGCGGAGGGAGGCGGGCGTGCTGGTGACGGTCGCGTCCGTCCGCGGCCACGCCCCGCGTGACGCCGGCGCCAAGCTCGTGGTCGGCGCCCTCCAGACGTGGGGGTCGATCGGCGGAGGCAACGTCGAAGCGGTCGCGATCGACCGGGCCCGGGAGCTGCTCGCCGACCCCGGCGCGGCGCCCGTGCTGTTCGAGACGGCACTGTCGGACAAGGCGCCCTACGAGCACGGCGTGCAATGTTGTGGAGGGACGGTCACCGTGCTGCTGGAGCCGCTGCCGGTCGTGCCCGCCGTGGCGATCTTCGGCGTTGGGCATGTCGGGTTCGAGCTGGCGCGCATCCTCGCCCGGCACGACATCGAGCTGCACCTGGTCGACAGCCGCCCCGAGCAGCTCACCGACGAGCGGCTGGCGCCGCTGTCCGACGCGGTGGCGAACGTCCACGTCCACCGCGTCCCGATGCTCCCGGAGATCGTGCTCGGCGAGCTGCCGCCCGGCACCCACCTGCTGATCATGACCCACGACCACGCCGAGGACGCGGCGCTGTGCGACGCCGTCCTCCGCGGCGGCGACCTCGGCTCGATCGGGCTGATCGGCTCGGCGGGGAAATGGGCTCGGTTCCAGCGGATGCTGGCCTCCGGCGGCCACGACTCGTCGTCGATCGCCCGGATCCGCACCCCCATCGGCCTGGCCGAGATCACCGGCAAGGAGCCGGCGACGATCGCCGTGAGCGTCGCGGCCGACCTCCTGCTGGCGTTCCAGCGCGAGCGGTCCGCGGCGGACGGCGGCGCCACGGCGCGGGGCTGATCGCATGACGCTGTACCGCGCCCAGGTGCTGCATACCCCCGACGACCCGTTCCGCGGCGGGACGCTGCGGGCGGACGCCGACGCGGGGCTGCTGGTCGTCGACGGCATGATCGTCGAGCGCGGGCCGTACGCGGAGCTTCGACGCCGGCACCACGACGAGCCCGTGGTCGACCTCGGCTCCGGCCTGTTGCTGCCCGGGTTCGTCGACACGCACGTGCACTACCCGCAGATGCGGGCCATCGGCGCGCTGGGCATGCCGCTGCTGGAGTGGCTCGACCGCTGCGCCCTCCCGGAGGAGGCGCGGCTGGAGGACGTCACCTACGCCCGGGAGGTCGCTGGGGAGTTCGTGGCGTCGCTCGCCGACGCGGGCACGACGACCGCGCTGGTGTTCGGGTCGCATTTCGCGCCGGCGGTCGACGCCCTCTTCGAGGAGTCCGCCGAGCGCGGGCTCCGGATCACCTGCGGCCTGGTCGTCGGCGACCGGATGCTGCGGCCGGAGCTGCACACGACCGCCCAGCGCGCCTACGACGAGGCGGGCGAGCTGGCCCGGCGATGGCACCAGAACGGCCGCGCCCGGTACGCGGTCACGCCGCGCTTCTCGTTGTCCTGCACCGACGAGCTGCTGGCGGCGTGCGCGGCCGTGCACCACGACGTCGCGGGTTGCTGGTTCACCTCGCACATCAACGAGAACCCGGCGGAGATCGCCCAGGTGCAGGAGCTGTTCGGATGTGGCTACCTCGAGAGCTATGACCGGCACGGTCTGGTCGGCTCCCGCAGCGTCTTCGCCCACAACGTGCACCCC
>DASSDL010000154.1:0-3368 GCA_035697145.1 Acidimicrobiales bacterium | reverse complement strand
GGACCCAGGCCAGCGGTACGGACTGGGCGCTCGGGATCGAGGCTCGCTCCCGGGCGTTGATCAGTGACGGCGCGGCGGCCGATGCCCTGTACCGGGAAGCCGTGGAGCGGCTGGCGCACACGCGCGTCACCGTCCATCTGGCCCGTGCCCACCTGGTGTACGGCGAGTGGCTGCGTCGCGAGCAGCGGCGCTCGGACGCACGCCAGCACCTGCGGGCGGCCCACGACATGTTCGACCGTTTCGGGGCAGAAGGGTTCGCGGTGCGGGCGCGCCGGGAGCTGCTGGCGACGGGAGAGACCGTGCGCAAGCGCACCGTCTGGACCCAGGACGTGCTCACCCCGCAGGAGGCGCAGGTCGCTCGGCTCGCGGCCGACGGCCGCACGAACCCCGAGATCGGCGCCCAGCTGTTCATCAGCCCCCGGACCGCCGAGTACCACCTCCGCAAGGTGTTCACCAAACTCGACATCAGCTCCCGCCGGCAGCTCCGGGGCGCCCTGGACCAGCTGGAACGCGCCACCGCGTAGGACACGCCCGGCTCCCTAGGACGCCCACTAGGGAACCGCCTAGGCGCTTCCACGGAAGCGATCGAGCGCGGCGCTGGCGGACGCTCTTCCTGTCATTCCCCGTCGACAGGAAGAGCGCAACCCATGAACGAGCACATCCTCGAACCTGCGGCGCAGGAGATCGCGGACGCGACCGCCAAGCCGCCGTTCCTCTACGAGCTCGGGCCCGACGGCGCCCGGAAGGTCCTCGACGACATCCAGGCGGCGCCGATCGACAAGCCCAATGTCGACGAGACGTGGGTCACCGTTGTGGCCGAGGTCGGTGACGTCGAGGTCCGCATCGTCAAGCCGCTCGGTGCGACCGAGACCCTGCCGGCGGTGCTCTACGTGCACGGTGGCGGCTGGGTGCTCGGCAACGCCGGCACCCACGATCGGCTCGTCCGCGAGCTGGCCGTCGGGGCGAACGCCGCCGTGGTGTTCGTCGAGTACGACCGCTCGCCCGAGGTGCGGTACCCCGTCGCCATCGAGCAGGCCTACGCCACCGCACGGTGGATCGTGCGAGACGGGTCCGCCCAAGGACTCGACGGGGCACGGTTGGGCGTGGTGGGGGACTCGGTCGGCGGCAACATGGCCGCCGCGCTGACGCTCCTGGCCAAGCAGCGCGGCGACGTCACGTTCGTGCACCAGTCGCTGTACTACCCGGTCACCGACGCCGCCCAGGACACCGACAGCTACCGCGAGTTCGCCGACGGCCCGTTCCTCACCGCCAAGTCGATGGCCTGGTTCTGGGACGCCTACCTGCCGGAGCGGGACGAGCGCTACGAGATCACTGCGTCGCCCCTCCGAGCGACCCTCGACGATCTGGCCGGGTTGCCGGAGGCGTTCGTGATCGTCGACGAGAACGACGTGCTGCGCGACGAGGGCGAGGCCTACGCCCGCCGGCTCACCGCCGCCGGCGTCCGCACCACCAGCGTGCGCTTCAACGGCATCTGCCACGACTTCATGATGCTCAACCCCCTCCGCGGCACCGCCGCGACGACAGCGGCCGTCGAGCAAGCCATCCAGGTCCTCCGTAAGGCGCTCGGCACCCACTGACCGACCAACCAAGTCAGACCAGCCAACCGAGGTGACGAGCGACCCATGTCCGACCAGACACACACCATCGTGCTCGTTCACGGCGCATTCGCCGAGTCCGCCAGCTGGAACCAAGTGATGTCGTGGCCGCCGCCAACCCCCTGCGCAGCGTCGCCGGTGACGCTGAACCGCACACCGACCACCCCGGCTCCGACCCCGACGGGGTGAGCGTGGACCTCGCAGAGCTCGCGGAGCTGACCGCGGCCGGTATCGAGGTCGACGGCGAGATCGAGGTCGCCGAGTCGACCTGGGTCATCTACGGCCACACCAGCTACGACAGCGAGGTCGTCGTCGGCGAGTACCACGACGCCAGGGAGGCGTCGGAAGTGCTGCGCGCCACCGAGCGTCGCGGCCCCGAAGACGATCGGCCCGTCCCATGAATGCCCGAGTCGACCCAACCGCGGCCCACGGGGTCGCCGCCGCCTACGTCAGCATGCGCTGCGCCCGCGGCTGCGACCCGCTCGTGGCGGCGGCCTACGCCCAGCTGGTCACCGAGTCCGACCAGCTGTTCCGGCGCCTCACCTCACCGGACCGGCCCGATCGGGTGCACATCGTGTTCACCACCTGCCCGACGCCTTACGCCGACGCTCACGAGCTCATCAGCTCGGTACGCCACGACCGGCTGCTCGAGGTCACCACCATCGCCTCCGACCGCGACCGGCACCATCCTCTGATGGGCAACGACCTCGGCGGCGCTTACGACCGGTTCCGCGCGGTGCACGACGTCCTCGGCCACGCGCGGCTCCGGCTCAGGTTCGACCGCGACGGCGAGTTCGTCGTCTGGCGATCCCAGGAACGGTTCCACAGCCCGCTCGCCGGCTGGGCGCTCGCGACCGAGCTGCACGGCCAGCACAGCGTCCTGTGGACGACCGGCGAGCTGGCCGAGCCCAAGGCGATCCTCCTCGACCCCCGGCTCCTGCGCCGCTCGGTCACCGCAGCCCTCCGTCCAGTTCCCCGTCCAACAACACCAGCGAAAGGCTCATCATGAAACTCGTCGTGATAGGGGGCAGCGGGCTCATCGGCTCGAAGCTCGTGACCAAGCTCCGCCACCACGGCCACGAAGCCGTCCCGGCCTCCCCGAACTCGGGCGTGAACACGCTCACCGGCGAGGGCCTGGCCGAGGTGCTCGAGGGCGCCGCGGTAGTCGTGGACGTGTCGAACTCGACGTCGTTCGAGGACGCGGCCGTGCTCGAGTTTTTCGAGACCTCCACCCGCAACCTCCTCGACGCGGAGGCGGCTGCGGGCGTCGGACATCACGTCGCCCTCTCGGTCGTCGGCACCGACCGGCTGCCCGGGAGCGGTTACCTCCAGGCGAAGCTCGCCCAGGAGAAGCTGATCCAGGGCTCCTCGATCCCCTACTCGATCGTCCACGCCACGCAGTTCTTCGAGTTCGTCGGCCGGATCGCCGACGATGCCACCGACGACGACACCGTCCGCCTGCCACCGGTGCTCTTCCAGCCCATCGCCGCCGACGACGTCGCCACCGCGGTCGGCCGGGTCGCCGTGGGCGAGCCGCTCAACGGCAGCGTCGAGGTCGCAGGACCCGACCAGTTCCGCTTCGACGAGCTCGTCCGGCGAGCCCTCACCGCCCGCCACGACCCCCGCAAGGTCGTCGCCGACCCCGGCGCCCGCTATTTCGGTGCCATCCTCGGCGAGCGCAGCATCGTCCCCGGCGAAGGTGCCCGCCTGGCCGAGACCCGCTTCGAGGACTGGCTCAGCCAGTCCCTGAGC
>DASSDL010000153.1:0-6990 GCA_035697145.1 Acidimicrobiales bacterium | reverse complement strand
GCACGGCGCCATCCGGACCACCCCCGAGAGGCGTTGAACGAGTGCGACGGCTGGCCCGTGCTCGTGTGTTCTGCATGAAAGGGTGGGACCGTGATCGCAACCTCCGGCCAGGCGAAGCTGGCCTACGACGTGACCGGTGGCAGCAACGATGGCAGCCTGCCGGTGCTGCTCCTCCACGCCGGCGTCACCGACCGGAGGAGCTGGGCACCACTGGTCGAGGCCATCGGGCCCGGCCACAGCACCATCGCGTTCGACCGGCGTGGCTTCGGCGACACCCGCTACCAGCCCGAGCCCCACTCGCATGTGAACGACGCCTTGGCTGTCCTCGAGGCCGCCGGGGCCGGCTCCGCCCCCGTGGCGGTCCTCGGGGCCTCGATGGGCGGACAGGCCGCACTCGATCTGGCCCTGGCCCGCCCCGAGCGGGTAGCGGCCCTCGTCCTCATCGGCTCGGCCGTGCGCAGCGCGCCGCGGACCGACCATGCCGACCTCCCCCAACCCGAGCGGCGGCTGTCCGAGGCCATCGAGGCGGCCGAGGCCACCGGCGACCTCGACGCCGTCAACCGGCTCGAAGCCCGACTGTGGCTGGACGGGCCCACCGCGCCCGCGGGGCGGGTCAGCGGGGCGACCCGCGAACTGTTCCTCACCATGAACGGCACAGCGCTCGCCGCCGCGGACCCGGGCCCACAGGTCCAGGTGCCCTCGGCATGGGGCGAGCTGACTGACGTCGCCGCGCCGACCCTCGTGCTGGTCGGCGACCTAGATATCGTCGACTGCCAAGCCCGCGCCGCGGCGCTGGCCGAACGCATCCCCGCCGCCCGCCTCGAGGTCCTGGCCGGCACCGCCCACCTGCCGCACCTCGAGGGCCACCCGGGCTGCCTGGCAGCCATCACCACCTTCCTCTCCGAAATCTGAGCCGCCCACCGCCGCCACATGGCCACAAGATCCACCCCCGGGGCGGGTGCCGAGATACCGATCGGTCGCTACGCGACGGGCGCCGCCGAGCGCTCGTGATCCGATGCGGGGCTGCGGTCGACGGCCGCGTCCGCCGGGTTGGCGTCGCGCTGAGGGGTAGGCGGGTGGTGGCGGGGCCTTCGGGAAGGCTGACGGTCAGGCGGTGCGATCAGGTCGCCTTGTCGTCGGCGGCAGCGGTGCGCAACACGCCGGGGTTGCGGCCCGTCTCCTGGCGGAACACTCGATAGAACTGCGCGTAGCTGCCGAACCCGGCTTCGTGGGCTGCGGCGAGCGCGGTGGTGCGCCGGCCATTGCCGTAGAGACGCACGAAGCGCTGGAGGCGCTGCTGGTTGCGAAACCGGGTGATCGAGAGGCCCATCTGCGTGTTGAACAGGCGGCTCAGGTGCGGAGCACTCAGCCCCACGGTCCGCGCCAGGTCGGCCAGGGAGCCTGCATCCGGATCGGCCTGGATGAGACGAGCGACTTGGTCGACCGCGGGATGAACATCGACCCCCCCGACGACGTCGCCACTGTCGAGAAACGCCCGCCAGGCCCCGAGCAGCAGGTAGGACAGCCCTACGTTGAAGAGGCCGTCATCGAGGCTCTCGGCCTCGTGTAGCTCGCGCAACAGGGCAGCGAGACGTGCTACCCGCTGCGGGTCGAGGCGGCGCGAGTAGCGGCCGATCGGATCGCCTTCGAGTAGAGGTTGGGCGCCTGGCGAGGTCGCGGTTCGAGCCACGAGGGATGGTCGGAAGACCGCCCACCACAGCGCATGGTCAGAGGACTCGTCGACGAGCACGTGCTCTTGACCGGGGAACAGCCAAGTCAGGGTGCCGGGGATCAGCTCATAGCGACGTTCGCCCAGCAGATAGGACGCAGTGCCCCGCACGACCAGGTTCGCCTCCAGCTCGGCATGGCGGTGGGCACGAGGACGCAGGTCGCCCGCGGCGTGGCGAACCACCCGTCCATCGATGCCAGCGCGAAGGCCAAGGTCCTCGATCATCGCAAGAAACGATAGGAACTCGCGGGCTGCTGAGAAGACACCGGCGTCGCTGCCGCAGATTCTGTGATCACCCGCGAGAACAGGAACCAGCATGGCCGTGTCACTTCCGTGCGTCACCGCCGCGCACGCACGCCGCTTTCGCGACGAGGGCTACTTCGTCGTCCAAGGCGCGCTACCCCAAACCGATCTCGAGGCCCTGCGCGACGAGTGCCAGCGCCTGGTCGACGAACGCGACCACGAGATGACCCGCCTCGGCGTCGACACGCTAGACCTCTGCCACCGCGGCCGCCGCTACTTCCTCCACGCCTACGGCAAGAGCTCCGCGGTGCAGCGGTTCTTGTTCTCGGATCTCATGGCACGGACCGCGCAGGCCGCGCTCGGAGACACCGTCTACCTGTTCAACGAGCAGTACGTGGTCAAGGCCGCCGAGCGGGGCATGACATTCGGGTGGCACCAGGACTCGGGCTACATCCCCTACACGCATCCGCCGTACCTCACCTGCTGGGTCCCTCTCGACGACGTCACCGAAGCCAACGGCACCGTCTACCTGCTGCCCTACCCACGCGCCGGCGCCCGCCACGTCGTCGAGCATCGTCGCGACCAGAGCACCAACGACATGATCGGCTACTTCGGCGACGACCCAGGCGACCCGGTCGTCGTGCCCGCCGGGAGCATCGTCTGCTTTTCCAGCACCCTGTTGCACCGCGGCGGCCCCAACACAACCGACCGCCCCCGCCGCGTCTACATCGCGCAGTACTCGGCCGAGCCAATCCTCGACGAAGACCGTTCACGACCTCGGCACCTCGCCGAGCCACTCCTCATCGCCGGACGGCGAACCACTGCTCCCTTCGGGTAGCGCGCCAAAGCGGTCGTTCTGGCGGCTGCGCGTAACGTCGAACGCCCGCTACTCGCCAAGCCAGCCGGCCGCGGCGATTTCCCCGGCGGGTGCCGTGGGATGGGTCGGCCAGGCCCGGGCCAGCTCACGCAGCGCCGCGCCGCCGTCGCCCTCGAACGACGAGCCGTGCATGACCGCCAGCGTGCGAGGCTCGAAATCGGCCAGGTGCTCGAGTGTTCGCGGCACTGCGCCTCCCGGCGAGGCGGTGCGCAGCACGCCCTCGGCGTCGACCGCCGCGTCGATCAGGTCGTCGGACGCCACCGCCGGCCCCGGACCGAGCTGGGTGAAGAGGTCGCCGCACAGCAGCGTGCGGGTCGTCTCCTCGTAGAGAACCTGGGCTTCGAGGTTGTGCGGGGCGTGCGGCGTCGGCACCACCACGACACGCCTCCCGCCCAGGTCGATCGCCTCACGCGGCGCCAACGAGCGGGGTGGCCGATCGGCCATGTCCTCGAGCGAGACCCGGCACCCGAGCGCACCGAAGGCGACTTCGAGCTGCGGGGCCGCCGCCAGGTAGTGGTTCATGGCCCCGCACTCGTCGGCTTCGACATGTCCGAACGACAACCACCGCAGTCGCTCGACGGGAACGAGGCGGGCGACCGCTGCCACAGTCTCTGGGAACGTCGTCCGTAGGCCGGTGTGGAAAAGCAGCGGCTCGTCGGCGAGAACCAGGAACTGGTTGATCGTCACGCCGTGGTGCACGACGACGTCGGGCAGGTACGTCGAGATGCGGTAGATGCCGTCCGCGACCTCGTCCACGCTGCATTCGGCCACCCTCGGTTGCTCCTTCGCTGTGCCGATTCGTGTGCCGAGACCAGGAAGAGCGCCGGGGGCCGCCGCCGCCCGCAGCGCGGCCCCCGGTGCTTTTCGCTGGGGAGGCACAGAGTGACCGAAGCGAATTAGCGGCCGCGAAGCCGGCCGGGCGTGCGTTCGCCAACCCTGTGGTCGCTGGGTCTCTTAGGGTGTCGGGCACATGCCTCGCTCGTTCCGGTTCGAGCCACCCGAGCCAAGGCCCGGCTCGCTCACCCGACCGCGGCTGCTGCGTATCCTCCTCGGCCGCTGGGATCACCGGGTGACGTCGGTGGTGGGCGGCCCCGGCCTGGGCAAGACGACGCTGCTCGCCCAGGCCGTCGCCGAGAACCGGCTCGCGCCGCGGGGCGAGGACGTCTGGATCGGCGTCGAGCAGGGTGACGCCGACGGCGTCGTTCTGTCCCGCGACGTCATGGCCGCGGTTCGGGCGGAGGGCCGCGACCGCGCCGCCGGCACGGCCCCCGACACAACGGGCGAAGCGCCGGATCCGGCCGCGGTGGCCGACGCCGTGTGGCGGCGGGCGCCGGCAGCACTGTGCCTCGTGGTTGACGACGTGCACTGGCTGACACCCGGTTCGCAGGGGGCCATCTGGCTGACCGCCCTGGTCGACGTCATGCCCGCCAACGGTCACGTCCTCCTCGCCAGCCGCTGGTCGCCCGCCGTGCCCCTTGCCGGCCTCGCCACCCCGAGTGCCGTGCTGCGGCTGGCCGAGGATGACCTGCGGTTCACGGACGAAGAGCTGGCGGGGTTCGCCGCCCGCCGGGGCATCGCCATCGGGCGCCTCGACCACACGGGCGGCTGGCCGGCGATGGCCGAGCTGGCGGCCAGCGTCGGGCACGACCTGGCCGGTGACTACCTGTGGGAAGAGGTCCTCGAGCCCCTGGGACCCGAGCGGCGGCGGGTGCTGGCGGTGCTGTCCGACCTCGGTGGCGCTGATGAGGGCCTGGCGGGCGCCGCGCTGGGGGCTCCCGTCGACCTGGCGCGCGTGCTCGACGGCGTGCCACTCGTCGCCCGCGGCGCCGACGGGTGGCGGGTGCCGCACCCGCTCTGGCACGGCGTGCCGGCACTGACCCTGGCCGACGACGAGCGGACGTCCGCGCGCCGGGGGGCAGTTGATCACTTGGTCGCCGAGCACCGCTATGACGAGGCCGTGGCGCTGGCCCGCGAGGTCGGCATTGTCGACGTCGTGCCGGGGATCCTGCGGGCCGCCTGCATCGGCCCCCATAGGCCCTCGGGCCGTCAGCTCGACCGCTGGCTCGCCGACCTGCCCGAGGCTGTGCGGGACACAGCCGGCGTTGCCCTCGCCGCCGGCGTCAAGGCTGCCCTGCTCGCGCCGGCCGACGCGACGGAACCACTGCAAACGGCCATTCGGCGGTGTCGCGAGGCGGGCGACCCCATCGGTGAGTTGGGGGCCATCGCCTTGCTCGGCCAGGTGGCCTGGTGGCGGGCAGACGTCGGGCTGCTGGCGGGGCTCTTCCCCCGGGTGGTCGAGCTCGAGGCCGAGGGGCATCCCCTGGCCCGGGCCCTGGCAGCGCTCGGCCAGGCGGTCGTCGCTGACATGACGGGCGGCGACGACGACGTGCTCGCCCATCTTGACGCCATCGAGCCAGGGGTGCTCGACGACGCATGGGAGGCGATGGCCGCCTGGCTGCGGGCCACCACGCTGGCCGGCGGTGGCCGTCCGGAGGAGTCGCTTGCTGTTTTCGACGCCATTCCCCCGATCCCCGACCCTGCGTTCCAGCTCAATGTCGCGGGCGCCCGCCTCGAGGCCCTCTGGGCACTGGGCCAGCTCGACGAGGTGGTTGCGGCGGCGCCGTCGATCACCGATGGCCTGGCGGCCGCGGGTGTGGTCCAGTTCGTCCTGGTGAGCCTGGCAGAGACCGCTTTCGTGTTCGCCTGGGTCGGCGACGTCGAGGGGGCGCGAGGCCTAGTGGAAAGGGTCCAGCGCACCGGGGGGGATGCTGATGTCGGCCAGAGTGCTCGTCTCGCACTAGCGGAGGCGGCGATGCTCGTGGCTGCAGGCGACGAACCCGCCGCCGCCGACGTGCTCGAGCGTGCCATCGCCATCCATGGCCTCGACAACGGGATCGACCGCCGCGTGTGGCGCCGCGGCTTGGCGCTGAGCTATGTGCTCGTTCCGTCGGCTCGCGATCGCTGGGATGCGGCCGAACTTCGTGGTCACGTCGCTGGGGCGCGCACACTCGCCCGGGCGGTGGTCGCGCTGAGAGACCGCGCCAACCGCGCAGTCTTCGGCGCCCGGGGCGCCGACGAGGTACGTCTGCGCCTGCGCGACCTCGACCTGAGCGACATGTCTCGGGTGCGCGCCGGACTGCCCCACCGGTTCGCGGTCGACTTGGCGCTCGGCCTCGAAGCGGCCGGCCGGCCCGAGGCCGGGACGCTGCTCGATGCTCTCGGGGGGCGAGGGCGGGAAGCCGTGCGCGCCGAGGCCGCGACCCGGACGCACCGAGCCAAGATCGCCAAGTCGCTGCTCGCGACCGTGCCGGCCCCGCCGGCGGAGCGCACCGAGATCGCCGTGCTCGGTCGGCTTGCGGTCGTGCGCAACGGCCAGCCCGTCACCGATGGCGACCTGAGGCGCGAACGGGTGCGAGCGTTGCTGGCGTTCCTCGTGGGCCACCGCAAGACCAGCCGGGCGGCGATCATGCGCGGGCTCTGGCCCGACCTGGGCGAGCTAGCCGCCGCCAACAACCTGCGGGTCACCATGACCTACCTGCTCCGGGTGCTCGAGCCGGGGCGCTCGGCACGCGAGTCCGCCTACCTCGTCCGCCTCGACGGCCAGGCCGTCACGCTTGTCACCAGCGACTGGCTACGGATCGACGTCGACGAGTTCGACCAGCATGTGGCCGACGCCGCGCGAGCCGAGGCCGACGGCTCGCCGTCGGTGGCGCTCGAGCACAATCTGGCCGCCGTCGGGCTCTACCGAGGCGAGGCGCACGAGGGCCTTGCCGACGCCGACTGGATCGTGCTCGAGCGCGAGCACTACCGCCGCCGCTTCGTGGCCGCGGCGACCCGGGCGGGCGAGTTGCTGGTGGGCCGGGGCGACGTGGACGAGGCGGAACGCGTGGCCCGACGTGCGGTCGAGGTCGATCCGTGGTCCGAGGCCGCCTACGCCGTCCTGGTCTCGGTGGCGCTGGCCCGCGGCGATCGCTCGGCCGCCCGCCGGACCCTCGACGGGGCGCTGGCTGCCCTGTCCGATCTCGGAGTCGAGCCGTCCGAGGAGACCCGCCGCCTGCGCCGTCTCGTCCGGGGCCGAGGGGGCGAGGCGGCCTGACGCCCTCGGCCGGACCATCCAGCACGCTCAGATCAGAACTACAAG
>DASSDL010000152.1:0-3295 GCA_035697145.1 Acidimicrobiales bacterium | reverse complement strand
CCACCAGCTCGGCCGCCTGGTCGGCCTTGTAGGTGGAGGTCACGAAGGCCTGCGCGCCGCAGTCGTCGATGATGTAGGCCATCTCGTCGGTGGTCAGCCGCGAGCTCAGCGCCGTGTAGTAGAGGCCGGCGTAGTGCGCACCCCAGGCCAGCGCGTGGAACCTCGGGTGGTTCTCGAGGCAGAAGGCGATGTGGTCACCGGGACGGAGCCCCAGGGACCGGAACAGGTGCGACACGCGGTTGGCCTCGGCGTCGAGCTCGCGGTAGGTGATCACCCGACCCGAGCCGGCCATCACGACCGCGGGCTTGTCGGGGGTGGTGTCTGCGAAGGCGCCGGGAAACATGGCCCGGCACGGTAGCTGCCTCGTGACTCGGCACACAGTTGCGGGCGGGACTCGGCGCGGGCGCCGGTAGCCTGATTTGAAGTGGACATCACCGACCGGTTCGCCGAGCTGGTGCGCGGTCCGGAGGAGCGATGCCAGCTCGATCTGGGGGCCCTGCTGATCGCCGCCCATGCCCGACGAGACCTCGATGTCGATGCCCAGCTCGAGCGACTTGACGAGCTGGCTGCGAGCTGTCCGGGATCCGACATCGATGCCCTCACGGCCCACCTGTGCGGGACGCTGGGCTTCCGGGGCGACACCGACGACTACAGCAATCCGCGGAACTCGTTGCTCGACGTCGTGCTCGACCGGCGCCTCGGCATCCCCATCTCGCTGTCCATCGTCGTGATGGAGGTGGGCCGGCGGCTCGACATCCCGCTCCAGGGCGTCGGCATGCCTGGGCATTTCCTCGTCCGCGACGCCAAGGACGACAACGTGTTCGTGGACCCGTTCCACCGGGTGCAGCTCGACCGGGCGGGGTGCGAGACCCTGTTCACCAAGCTCCACGGCAGCAAGGCCCGGTTCGAGCCTCGATTCCTGGAGCCCGTCGCGCCGCGCGCGGTCATGGCCCGCATGCTCACCAACCTGCAGCGGTCGTTCGTCGGTCGCGGCGATCGAGCCGGGGCGCTGTGGTCGCAGTGCCTGCGGGTGTTGGTGCCCGGGACGACGGTGACAGACCGCCGCCAGCTCGCCGCCATGCTGGCCGCCAACGGCCGGTTCGACTCCGCGGCGCAGGAGCTGGAGGCCATTGCCGAGGAGGGCCTGGGCGGCGCCCGGGACCGCATAGCGGCCACCGCCATGCGCGCCAAGCTCAACTGACCTCGCCCCCCGCCTCACGGCGTCGGGGTGATCGCCGCGTCCACCCGTTCACCGTGGCCGAGGTCGCGCAACGCGTCCCGCAGGCGCTCGGCGGCGTCGTCCAGGGTCGCGGGATCGGGATCGTGATCGGCACGGCTGAACGAAAGCTCCGCCTCGACGTTGATGGGCACCAGGTGCAGGTGGCAGTGCGGCACCTCGAGCCCGGCGATGATCATGCCGACACGCCGGGGTTCGAACACCTGCATCTGCGCCCGGCCGACCTCCCTGGCCACGCGTATGAGGTGCGCCGCCAGGTCGGGGTCGAGGTCGATCCAGTGATCGACCTCCTCGATGGGCACCACCAGCGAGTGCCCCGGCGTGATGGGGGCGATGGTGAGGAAGACAGCCGTCCAGTCGTCGCGCCACACGAACCGGCCGGGGATCTCACCCTCGATGATCTTGGTGAACACGGTCGCCATTCGAGGAGAGTACGGGTCGGTCGGAGACCGACACCATCAGGGGTGGCGGGTGGGGGTCGGGCCGGACAGAGTAGGGCGCAGCGGGCCCACCTAGGCTTTCCCGCCAAATGGAGGGCACGACCGACGATGCGGTGACCCGCGGCACCTCCCGCGACGTGCTCACCCTGCCCAACCTGATCACCCTCGCACGCCTGGCCTGCCTACCGGTGTTCCTTTGGCTCTTGTTCGGCCGGGAGAACCGCGCCGCCGCCGCCGCGCTCCTGGCCGTCCTGGGGATCACGGACTGGGTCGACGGCTACCTCGCCCGGCGCCTGGGACAGGTGTCCGAGCTGGGCAAGATCCTCGACCCCGTGGCCGACCGCCTGCTGTTCGTCGTGGGCGCCGGTGGGATCCTGATCGACGGCTCCGTGCCCACCTGGTTCGCGGTGATCGTGCTGGTGCGGGAGACGCTGGTGGGCGGCGCCACGATCGTCCTCGCCGCGCTCGGGGCTCGGCGCATCGACGTGACCTGGTTCGGCAAGGCGGGGACATTCGGGCTGATGATCGCGTTCCCCCTGTTCCTCGCCAGCCATTCGGACCTGTCGTGGGCCGACGCCGCCGGGGTGCTGGCCTGGGTGGCCGGGATCCCGGGCCTGGCGCTCAGCCTCTACGCGGCCGCGCTCTACGTCCCGATCGCCCGGCGCGCGCTCAGGGAGGGTCGGGCGGTACCGTCGGGAGCATGAGCGAGCGTCCCGCAGGGCGAGAGAGCGAGCGTGGCCCGAGCGGCCCGCTGCGCAGCAGCAAGAGCGGGAAGCAATGAAGGCCGTGATACCGGCGCAGCGTCTCTAGGCGTCCACCGGTGTCGGTCTGACCAGGGATTACGTCCTCAAGTGTCCATGTGAGTCCACCCATCTTGGCTCACAAGATGGCTCACAACTGAGTGCCCCCGCACCGCTCACACGGCCGGGGGCCGGACACGGAGGTATCAGCTCCAATGCCAGAGGGAACAGTACGCGACATGCTCATCGCCAAGATCGACGAGCTCGTCGACATGACCGTCAGAGACGTCGAGGAGATTCGGGTGGTGATCGAGCAGCTCGAGCCTGACCGGGCCCGGTCCTGCCGCAATGCCGGCGCCCTGGCGGAGGTGATGCTCGACGAGATCAAGTTGCGGGCCCACGCCCAGCCGATCATCAGCGACGACGACTGATCGACCCAGATCCACCTGCTGCCCCCGGCTTCGGCTGGGGGCAGCGCCGCGTCTAGTCGTCGTCGCTGAACGTGAACAGCTGCACCCCGGCCCGGCCGGCCAGCCACGTCGCCCGCGAGTGCGCCATCACCGCGGCCACCGCCAAGTCGATCCTGCGCAGCGAGTGCTTGTGTTCCTTCGCCAACCTGGTGCCCCTGCTGTCGACCCGCACCACACAGTTCCCGACGTGGCGCGCCAGCCGGGGGTCATCGGAGTGGGTCACCTGGTGGTTGACGATCGCCTCATACAGCCCGGTCGTGGCCGGCGTCATCCGGGAAGGCGACTGCGGGAACTCTGACACCGGCAACCTCTCGGCCTCGAGCGCTTGGAGCGACCGGGTCCACCGGTAGGGGTCGGCGACGATCTCCCGCACCTGCCAGCGCCGGCATGCCTGCCGGATCGCTTCCT
>DASSDL010000151.1:0-37660 GCA_035697145.1 Acidimicrobiales bacterium | reverse complement strand
GCCGGCGCATGGCGCGCGAGGAAGGCATCTTCGCCGGCATCTCCGCGGCCGGTGCGTGCTGGGTTGCGCAGCAGATCGCCGCCACCGTCGAGAACGCGACCGTCGTCTTCGTGGTGTGCGACAGGGGCGACCGCTACTTGTCCACGGGCGTGTTCCCCGCATGACGGCGGCCCCGGCCTACCGCTTCTGCCCCGCCTGCGCCACCCCGCTGGCCCTCATGACCCAGCAGGAGGACGGCGGGCCCAGGGAGCGCTTGCGCTGTCCTGCGTGCGGCTGGACCCACTGGAACAATCCCACGCCCGTGCTGGCCGCGGTGATCCAGTACGAGGACAAGATCCTGCTTGCGCGCAACGCGGCCTGGCCCGGCAAGATGTATGCGCTCATCACCGGCTTCATGGAAGCGGGCGAAACGCCGCAGGAAGGCATGGCGCGCGAGATCCGGGAAGAGACCAGCCTGGAGACCAGCGAGCTGAACCTGATCGGCGTGTGGGACTTCCAGCGCATGAACCAGATCATCATCGCCTACCACGCCGTGGCGCATGGCGAAGTGCGCCTGTCGCCCGAGCTGGTGGACTACAAGCTGTTCGCGTATGACCAGGTGCGGTGCTGGCCAGCCGGCACCGGTCAGGCGCTCGCGCAGTGGCTGCGCAGCCGCGGCGTGGAGCCGCAGTTCATGGACATTCCCAAACCCGGCTGAACTCCTACAATCGCGCCATGCAGATCGACAAGGAAATCGACACGCGGGGCCTGAACTGCCCCCTGCCCATCCTGAAGGCCAAGAAAGCCCTCACGGACATGAGCAGCGGCCAGTTGCTGCGCGTGGTGTCCACGGATGCGGGCTCGGTGCGCGATTTCCAGGCTTTCGCCAAGCAGACCGGCAACGAGCTGGTCGAGCAGCAGACGCAGGGCCAGGACTTCATCCACGTCCTGCGCCGCCGCTAGCGGCTCAGCGCACCGCCGCCTTGAGGTAGCTGCGGAAGCCCGGTCCCATCTCGGGATGCTTCAGGGCGAATTCCACCGTCGCTTCCAGGAAACCCTGCTTGCTGCCGCAGTCATAGCGCTTGCCCTGGTATTCGTAGGCATAGACGCCTTCGGTCTGCGTCAGCTGCGCGATCGCATCCGTGAGCTGGATCTCGCCGCCGGCGCCCTGGCCCTGGGCACGGATGTGCCCGAAAACGGCAGGCGTGAGGATGTAGCGGCCGGCCACTGCCATGGTGGAGGGTGCCGCATCCGGGTTGGGCTTTTCCACCATGCGGTCCACCTTGATCAGGCGCTCGCCCTTGCGCTCGCCGGATACGATACCGTAGCGGCTGACGTGTTCCCTGGGCACCTCCTGCACGGCAAGCAGGCAGGCTTGATTCGCCAGGAAGGTTTCCACCATCTGGCTGAGCACGCCCGGGCCGTTGTCCGGCCCGCACATCAGGTCGTCCGCCAGCAGCACGGCGAAGGGTTCGTCTCCCACCAGGGGCTGCGCGCACAGGACCGCGTGGCCCAGTCCCAGCGAGCGCGGCTGGCGGACATAGGAGCAATCCATGTCCGCGGGCTGTAGCGACCGCACCAGCTCCAGCAGCTCCTGCTTGCCGCTGGCTTCCAGTTCGTGCTCGAGTTCGTAGGCGGTGTCGAAGTGGTCCTCGATGGCGCGCTTGCTGCGCCCGGTGACGAAGATCATGTGGCGGATGCCGGCTTCGTACGCTTCTTCCACGGCGTACTGGATCAAGGGCTTATCCACCACGGGCAGCATCTCTTTGGGCTGCGCCTTGGTCGCCGGCAGGAAGCGGGTGCCCAGCCCGGCCGCGGGGACGACTGCCTTCCGAACGCTCGTCATCGTTTCGCACGCTACTGGGTCACGCCGCCGTGCCCAGGTGGGGCTCCTCGCCGCGCCACAGCCGCCCGATGTTGGCCCGGTGGCGGGCGATCACGACCACTGCGCACCCGGCCAGCGCCGCCACCTCTCGTCCCGGTGCCCCCAGCGCGCCAGCGGCTGCGGGGAGGACGGCCACGGCGGCGATCGAACCCAGCGACACGGTGCGGCTGAGCGCGGCGACCACGCCGAACGCCGCCGCCGACACCAGCGCGGCCGGCGGGAACAGCACCACCGCCATGCCGACACCGGTGGCGACACCCTTGCCGCCCCGGGAGAGACGCGTGAGCGGCGCGACGTGGCCCACCACGGCGGCGACGCCGCACGCCACCCCCAGCCCGTGGCCGCCGACGGCCCAGCCCAGCCCGGCGGCCGCCGCCCCTTTGACGAGGTCACCCACCAGGGTCAGCGCGCCGGCTCGGCGGCCGGCCGTGCGGTAAACGTTGGTGGCTCCGGGATTGCCCGACCCGGCGGCGGTGGGGTCGACACCCCGGCGCCGGGTCGCCAGCCAGGCGCTCGGGAAGGTCCCGAGGAGGTAGGCGCCGGCAACGCACACCGCCGCGACGCCCGGCGACGCGGTGGCGACGAGTGGCGAGAGCGTGCTCACGACGCGGCGATCGTACCGGTCGGGGCGCTAGCCTTGGCACTCTCAAGTCGCGAGTGCTAATCCACAACCGGCCCCACCGGTCGAGCACCCGAGTCCCTGCGGAGTCCACATGCCCACGTACGAGTACCGCTGCCGGAACTGTGGCGAGCCGCTCGAGGTCGTCCAGTCGTTCACCGACGATCCGCTAACCGAGTGCCCCGCGTGCGGCGGCGAGTTGCGCAAGGTGTTCCGGTCCGTCGGCATCGCCTTCAAGGGCTCGGGCTTCTACAGGACCGACAGCCGGACGGCGGCCAAGTCCTCCTCGTCCTCGTCGGGTGCTCCGGGCGCGGCGTCGGAATCGTCGGGCTCGTCCGACTCGAAGTCGACCTCCTCGGGCTCGAACGGTGACGGGACCTCGGGGGCCAAGTCGTCGTCCTCGTCTTCGTCCAAGTCCTCGTCCTCTTCCAAGTCATCGTCGACCGCAGCCGACAGCGGCAAGTGACCGAGGCTGCGGGGCCGGCACGCCGCGCCGACGTCGGCGTCTACGGGGGATCCGGCCTCTACTCGCTGCTCGACGATGTCGACGAGCTCGCCGCGGACACGCCGTTCGGCCCGACATCGGCGCCGCTGACGATCGGCTCCGTGGGCTCCCGGCGGGTGGCGTTCCTCCCCCGGCACGGCCGCGACCACTCGCTGCCACCGCATCGTGTCCCCTACCGGGCCAACGCCTGGGCGCTGTGGCAGCTGGGCGTGCGGGCCGTGTTCGCGCCGTGCGCCTCGGGATCGCTGCGCCCCGAGATCCGCCGGGGTGACTTCGTGGTCGTCGACCAGATCGTCGACCGCACCTACGGTCGCGATGCCACGTTCCACGACGGCCCCGGCACGCCCGGCGGGCTGGCGCCGGTCGATCACGTGAGCTTCGCGGCGCCGTACGACGCCCGCCTGCGCGCGGCGGCGGTCGAGGCCTGCGGGGCCGAGGGGGTCGCCGTCCACGACGGCGGCACGGTCGTGGTGATCAACGGGCCCCGGTTCTCGACCAAGGCCGAATCGCGGTGGTATGCGGCCCAGGGCTGGCATGTCGTCAACATGACCCAGATGCCCGAGGCGGTGCTTGCCGCCGAGGCTCGCATCCCTTACGCCGCCGTCGCCCTCATCACCGACTACGACGTGGGGCTCGAGGGCGTCCGGGGCATCGAGCCGGTGACGATGGACGAGGTGTTCGCCATGCTCGAACGCAACGCCGAGGTGGTGCGCAAGGTGCTGTTCCGGGCGATCGAGCTGCTGCCCGACGACCTCTTCACCGACTAGTGCCGTGACCGTCGGGCACCACCGGCGCCACGGCCCGCCGCGCTAGCGTGCTCCGCGGCTTCCCCTCCGCTGGTCCCCTCGACCCCGCCGTCCCGGAGGAAGCCGTGCCCACTCACCCCATCGCCCTCGGCGTACGCGCCCGGCGCGCCCTCGCCCGGACCATCGTCCGGCGAGCGGTGGTGCTGGGGCTCGCCCTCGTCACCGGGCTGGTCGTCATATCGCTGGTCTCCTCCGCCGAGGCAGCCCGCCAACGATGGGGCCGTGCCCGCGCGGTGGCGGTCGCCACCCGCGACCTGGTCCCCGGCGACGTGATCGACGCCTCGACGGTCGAGGTGCGCCGCTTGCCCGAGGCGGCGGTGAGCCCCGACGCCCTGGCGGCGCTCCCGTCCGGCTCGGTCGTGCGCCAACCGGTGGTTGCCGGTGAGCCTCTCGTGGCCGAGCGGCTGGCCCCCCAGGGCTTGACGGGTGTGGCGGCGCTGGTGCCGGCCGGGCACCGGGCCGTGGCCGTGCCGATCGGGCCGCTGGCCGCTCCGCCGCTGGCGACCGGCGACCTCGTCGACGTGCTGGCGGTCGTCCCGGCGGTGGCGGAGGAGCAGCCAGGTCGGTCGGCGGACTGGCCCTCGTATCCCCTGGTCGAGGCGGCCGCGGTCGTCGACGTTGGCGAGCAGTCGATCGCCATCGCCGTTCCCGAGGCCGACGCACCCCGGGTGGCGTGGGTGCTCACGAACGGGTCGGTCGTGCTGGCGCTCGCCGGCGCCTGATCATCGGAACGAGCTGGCGACGATCAGCAGGATGAGAACGCCAAGGACGATGCGGTAGACGACGAACGGCAGGAACGAGTGGGTGCGGATCAGCTTCAGCGTGCCCCACACGGCGACGTAGCCGGTGATGCCCGAGGCGACGATCCCCCAGATGAAGGGCGCCCGGAAGTCCGACGGGATGCCGCCCTCGCTCGACACGTCGAACCACTTGAAGACGATGGCACCGAGCGTGATGGGCAGGCTCATGAGGAAGGCGAAGCGGGCGGCGCCGTCGCGGCCGAGCCCCGAGAACCGGCCGACGGTGATGGTGACGCCCGAACGCGACAGCCCGGGTTGCAGGGCGAGGGACTGGGCCGCGCCCATCACCAGCGCGTCGCGCAGTCCCACCTCGTCGATCGTGCGCTTGCCCCGGACGCCGTCCGCCCACGCCAGCGCCAGCGCCCCCAGGATCATCATCACGGCGATGAGCCAGATCTGATCGGTGTTCTCCTCGATGGTGTCGGCCAGGAGCGCGCCGGTGATCGCCGCCGGCACAGCCGAGACCGCGATCAGCCAGGCGAGCCGCCCGTCCTTCGAGCGCGGAGTTCGCACCGCCGCCCGGGACAGGCGCACGATGTCGTGGCGGAAGTAGGCCACCGCCCCGCCCAGCGTGCCCAGGTGGAGTGCCACGTCGAACGTCTTCTGCAGCGACTCGTTGCCGGCGAAGTCGTCCCACCCGAACAGCCACGGGACCACGATGAGGTGGCCCGACGAGGAGATCGGGAGGTACTCGGCGAGTCCCTGGGTGATGCCCAGGACGATGGCGTGGAGGATCGACACGTTTCTCGGTGGTCAGGGCCCGCACCCAGGTTGGCTCGAATCGTGGAAGCGCACGATGCTCACCGACCGGGGACCCGTTCCGCAACCCGCGTCCCCGGATTGCAACTCAGAGCCTCCGGTGGGGCTGCGCCCCACACCCATCGCCGCCGGGCGAGCTGGCGCTCGCGCCGTCGGCCTTCAGCACTCGCTTCGCTCGCACTTCAGCGACCGCTGAGCGTGACGCCCGGTATGACGAGGGCGGCGGCGCCCGTACCGCCCGGGGTCCACTCCCGTTGGCCCCCGACAGCGCTTACGTCGAGCAGCAACCGCTGGAGCGTCGAGGCGATCGTGGCCTCGCGGATCGGCTCCGCCCGCTGCCCGCCGCGCACCATCAGGCCCTCCACGCCCACCGAGAAGTCGCCGGACACCGGGTTGACGCCCGAGTGCAGCCCGGTCATGGACTGCACGAGGACGCCGTGGTCGACGGCGGCGACGAGGTCGTCGAGGCTGCCGGTGCCGGTGGCGAGCGCCAGGGCCTGCGCGCCGACCCCGGGTGTCGACCGATAGCCCCGGATCGCTGAAGCCGTCGACGGGACGCCGGCGCGGCGGCCGGTCATCGTGTTGTGGAGGAACCCTTGGAGCACACCGTCGACGATCAGGGGCACCCGCCGCGTCGCCAACCCCTCGCCGTCGTGGGCGTCGGCCCCGAGCGACATCGGGTCGGTCGGATCGTCGACGAGCGAGATCAGCGGCGACGCGATCGCCTCGCCCACGCGGTCGGCGAACGGCGAGCGCTTCTTGAGCACCGACTCGCCGTTGAGGGTGCCGGCCACCACCCCGAGCAGCGTCGCCGCCATCCGGGGCTCGAGGACGAGCGTGACCCCACCACTGCCCGGTTGGACGGCGCCCAACAGCCGAGTGGCACGGTCGACAGCGTCCTCCGCCGCCTCATCGAGATTCACGTCGCCGGGCTCGCGGCCGACCGAAACGCCGTAGCCGGTCTTGGTCTCGTCGCCGTCGGTCGCGAGCGCCTGCACCGACAGGTGGCAGAACGTGGAGCGCCCCGCCACGGCGATGCCCGTCGACGTGGCCACCGCCCCCTCGCCGGCCCCATCGGCCCACTGAGCGGTGCGCACACCGCTGATGCGCGGGTCTCGGGCCCGGACCGCCCGCTCCAACTCCAGTGCCAGGTCGACCTTGCGCTCGGTCGACTGCGCCGCCAGGCCCTCGCGCCAGAGGTCGATCGGCGGCGGTTCGACCCCGTCCGGCTCAGCCAGGCCCACCCAAGGCTCGGGCTGGGCATAGGCGACGTTGTCACGGGCCTCGGCCAGCACATCGGCGATGACGTCGTCGTCGAGCGAACCGGCCCAGGCGAAGCCCTGGCGTCCGTCCTCGATCACCCGGACACCTATCCCGGCCGAGGTGGCCTGGGTCAGGGACTCGATGGCGCCGCCGTGGACCTTGACCGACGTCGAGGTCGACCGGCCCACGAACGCCTCGACCTGTTCCCCCGCGCCGGCGGCACCGGCGACCTTGAGCGCCAGGTCCAACAACTCGCTCATTGCTCCCCGCTCTTGCTGCTTCGCAGCGGGCCGCTCGGGCCACGCTCGCTCTCTCGCCCTTCGGGACGCTCGCTCATGGCTCCCCGCTCTTGCTGCTTCGCAGCGGGCCGCTCGGGCTCCGACGTGTTGCCCGTCCGCTCCCACGGCCGCTCGGGCCGGGCTCGCTCTCTAGCCCTTCGGGACGCTCGCTCATGGCTCCGTCAGGCGCCCGAGACGGCGACGTCGCCGACGACCAGCGTCATGCCGGCGGCGCTCATCGGCAGCCACGTGAGATCCGAGCCCACCGCCACCAGGTCGTGCAGCAGGCGCTGGATCGTCGAGGCGATGGTGAACTCGCGCAGCGGCTCGGCCAGCGCACCGCCGCCGATGCGCAGGCCCTGGGCTCCGGTCGAGAAGTCCCCGGAGATCGGGTTGACGCCCGAGTGCAGGCCGGAGACCTCCTGCACCAGCACGCCGTCGCCCACGTCGGCGAGCAGGGCGGCGGCGTCGCGGTCGCCCGGCGTGAGCCTCACGGCTCGGCAGCCGGCCGTCGGCGTCGACTTGAACCCGGCCCGCACCGCCGAGCCCGTCGAATGCACGCCCATGCGCCGGGCGGTCCACGTGGAGTGGACGAAGCCCTGCAGCACGCCGCCCTCGACGAGCGGCACCGGCCGGGTCGCCAACCCCTCGGCGTCGACCGGCGAGGCGCCCCACGACCGGGCGTCGGTGGGATCCTCGACCAGCGTGACGAAGGGCGCCGCCACCTGCTCGCCCTCTCGACCGGCGAACAGCGAGCGCGCCTTGATGACCTCCTCGGCGCCGAGCGTTCCGGCCACGATGCCGATGAGCTGGGCAGTCACCCAGGGATCGAGCACGACAGTGAACCGCCCGGAAGGCGGCTTGGTAGCGCCCAACATGCGCAGCGCCCGATCGGCGGCATCGCCGGCGGCGCTCCCGACATCGAGCTCGTCGAAGTCGCGGCCCAGCGAGAAGCCGAACCCCGTCTGGGTCTCGTCGTCGTCGCCCGCCAAGGAGTACGCCACCAGCTCGCAGCCGGTGGCCCGGGAGCTGCGGCGGATACCGGTGGTGGTCACCACCGCCGTCTCACCGAGGGAGTCGCCGTAGTCGCAGGACTCGACGCCGACGATGCGGGGATCGGCCGCCAGCAGCGCCCGTTCCAGCTCGACGGCGAGCGCCACCTTGCGGTCGGTGGACACATCTGCCAGCCCCGCTCGCCACATGTCCAGGTCGGCGGGCTCCACGCCGTCAGGCTCGGCCAGTCCCGCGGCCTCGTCGGGCTCGGCGAAGGCGGCGTTGTCGCGGGCCTCGGTCACGGTCTCGGCCAGCGCCTCGGGATCGAAGGTGCCGCAGTAGGCGAACCCCTGGCGTCCCTCGTGGACGATGCGCACGCCGACGCCGAGCGAGTCGGCCACGGCGAGCTGCTCGACCTCGCCCTGGTAGACGCGCACCTGGGTGTCAGTCGATCGGCCGACGTAGGCCTCGAGCTGCTCGTTGCCGTGGGCCTGCGCGACGACGGCGTCGGCGACGTCGAGCAGGTCGCTCATGTGCGCACCTCAACGTCTTCATCCGCGGGAACCGTGGCCAGAGCGCGCGATCCCGCGGAGAGAACCTGGGGGGTCACGACGCCGTCCCGCCCACGGTGAGGGCCTTGACCCGCAGGGTCGGGACCCCGTCGCCGACGGGCACGCCCTGGCCGTCCTTGCCGCAGGTGCCGGGGTGGCCCATGGCGAAGTCGTTGCCCACCGCGTCGATGTCGACCAGCACCTTGGGGCCGTTGCCGATGAGGTTGCCCTCCCTGATCGGCTCGGTGATCTTGCCGTCCTCGATGAGGTAGGCCTCGGTCATGCCGAAGACGAAGTCGCCGGTGGCGGTGTTGACCTGCCCCCCGCCCAGCGATGACACGTACACGCCTTGGTCGGTCGAGGACACGATGCCGTCCGGGTCGGCATCGCCACCCACCAGGTAGGTGTTGGTCATCCGCACCATCGGCAGGTGCTGGTAGCTCTGGCGCCGACCGTTGCCGGACCGCGGGCGCCCCTCCTTGCGGGACCGCAGGTGGTCCCACATGTAGTCGGTGAGAACGCCGTCCTCGATCAGGACGTTGCGTTGCGCGGCCGTGCCCTCGTCGTCGATGGCGTAGAAGCCCCACTCCTCGGCCATGGTCCCGTCGTCGACCAGCGTGACGAGCGGCGAGGCCACCTGCTGGCCGAGGCGGCCCTTGAACACCGAGGCACCCTTGTCGACCAGGTCCTTCTCCAGCCCGTGGCCGCAGGCCTCGTGGAACAGCACCCCGCCCCCACCGGGCCCGATGACCACCGGCAGCGTGCCCGAAGGCGCCGGACGGGCCGCCAGCTTGGTGATGGCGCGGCGGGCGGCGGTGCGGGCGATGTCCTCGACCTGGTAGCGGTCGAACAGCTCGAACCCGATGGTGCGCCCCAGCGACTCGTATCCGGTCTGCATGCCGGTGTCGCCGAAGGCCACGGTCGACACCACGAACAGGGTGCGGACCTGGTCGTCCTCGGACAGCAGGCCGTCGCTGTTGGCCACCAGGATCCGGCGGCGGGAATCGCCGTAGCGGGCCCTGACCTGACGGATCGAGCCGCCCTCGGCCCGGGCCGCCTCGTCGGCCCGGCGGAGCAGGTCGACCTTGGTGCCCTTGGCGACCGTCTCAGGGAGCACGGCAACCTGGCGGGGCCGGGCCGCCTGGCGCGTGAGCGCCACCTCGCGCACGCCCCCGCCCCCGGACCGGGCCGCGGCGGCCGCGGCCTCGGCGGCGCTGCGCAGGCCCTCGTCGGTCAGGTCGGCCGTGTGCGCGAAGCCGGTCGTCTCGCCCACCACGACGCGGATGCCCGCGCCCCGGTCGCGGCCCGACGACAACTCCTCCACCCGGCCGTCGTCGAGCATCGCCGCGGAGGACCGCTTGTCCTCCACGAACACCTCCGCGAAGTCGCCGCCGGTGTGGAGAGCAGTGGCGAGCGTGCGCTGGATGACCGATTCGTCGAGCACGGGCGACCTCGATTCGCGTGGATGGCGGCTGGATCCGGGGCGGGCCGCAGAGGTGATCCGCGGTGATCGACGCCGGCTGACCTGGGCCCGGGCGGTTTCGCCCGCCGACGACGTGGATGCGTACTGTACCCGGGTGCCCCTGGAACCCGGCCTGTCCGCGGCCGTCACCCTCGACGTCGGCGACGACGACACCGCGCTGGCGTTCCACTCCGGTCAGGTGGCGGTGCTGGCCACCCCTCGCCTGATAGCGCTGTGCGAGGAGGCCTCACTGCTGGCGGTCGACGGGCGGGTGCCCGAGGGACACACGACGGTCGGCATGCGGGTGCAGCTCGACCATCTGGCGCCCACCGCGGTGGGCACCAAGGTGCTGGCCGAGGCGACCCTCGAGAAGGTGGAGGGACGGCGCCTCACGTTCACCGTCTCCGCCACCGACGAGCGAGGCCTGGTGGCCGCCGGCAAGGTGACCCGGGTCGTGGTCGACGTTGACCGCTTCCTCGAGAAGTGCTCCTGACCCCGCGCGGCGTGCCGGACCACTAGGCCCGCGCCGCGGGTGGGCGGTTACGATTCGGCCGGTGCGTCCGCTGACGTTCGTGGCCGTGGGGCTGGCGCTGGTCGCCATCGACATCCGCACGGAGTACCTCGACCTCCTGCCGGATGCACTGGGGTGGGGCCTCGTAGCCCTTGGTGCCTGGCGCCTGTCGCTCACGATGCCCGCCATCGCTGCGGCCGCAACGGCGCTGCTGGTGCTGCCCGAGGTGTCGCTGCCACACCGATTCGTGATGCTCGACCCGGAGACGGGCGAGAGGATCACGCCACGAGCCGGAGTCGACCTCGCCTACCCCGAGCACCTCGTCTTCGACGACCTCACGGGCTGGCGGCTGGTGGCGCTGGCCGCGGCGGTGATCGCCGGGGGCACGACGCTGTGGTTGCTGCTCGGCGCGCTGGCCGGGCGGGCGGCGGCCTGGGAACGGGCCGGCACCGCCCGGCAGATCCGCTGGCTGCGCTGGCTGACCCTCGGTGTGTGGACAGGCCCGTTCCTGGTCGTGTTGGCCGTGTCGGCGTCGGCCGAGGACGGGTCGTTCGATCCGGTGTGGAATGGCAGCCTCGAGCTTCTGGCCCTGGCCGGCATCGTGGTCATCGGCGGCCTGGTCGTCGTCCTGCTCCGCGAGACCAACCGAGCCTGGGCCGTGCCGCAGTGGTCGACCGATCGGTCGCCCCGCCTGGGGCCGCTGCCGCCCAGGGGCGACGGCCGTCGGCCCGCCTGACCGACGCGGTCAGCCCAAGTTGGACGAGCGCGGGTATACGTCGGCGGGATCGGTGATCACGTTGACCAGGTACGGGACGCCTGACGCAAAGCCGCGGTCGAGCGCGGGACCTATCTCGTCGGGGTCGGTGACGGTCTCTCCGGCACCGCCCAGGGCGGCCACCACCTGGTCGTAGCGGCATCCGGGCTGGAGGTCGGCGGCCACGTCATAGCCGTAGAGCGCCTGCATCGGATGCTTCTCGAGCCCCCAGATTCCGTTGTTGCCCACCACCATCACGACCGGTAGCTGGTGGCGGACCAGGGTGTCGGCGTCCAGGAGGGAGAACCCCGCGGCGCCGTCGCCGAGCAGCACCACCACCTGGCGGTCCGGATGCGCCAGCCGCGCCGCCATGGCGTAGCCCATGCCGGTGCCGAGGCAGCCATAGGGCCCGCTGTCCAGCCAGCAACCGGGCTCGTACACGTCGACGTACTTGCCGGCGTAGGACACGAAGTCGCCCCCGTCACACACGACCACCGCGTCGCGGTCGAGCCTGTTGCGGAGCTCACCATAGATGCGCGTCGGCAGGATCGGCGTTGCCGGCGCCGCCAGCAGCGGGACCTCCGCCGCCGCCGCAGCCACCTCGAGGTCGTGGACGCGGCCGACCCACGGCTCGTGGTCGGCGCGGCGGCCGTCGTAGCCCGCGAGGCCGACGAGTGTGGTGTGCAGGTCTCCGGAGACGGTGACCGCGTCGACGTGCCGGGCCCGGCCCTCGTCACTGTCGACCAGGTGCACGACGGTCGCGCCGCCGAACCGGCCGAACGACAGGCGGAAGTCGAGCGCCGTGCCCACGACGACCACCACGTCGGCCTCGGTCTTGAGCAGGCTGCGGGTGCGGCTGGCGGCCAGCGGATGGTCCGCCGGCAGGCAGCCGCGACCCTGCCCGTTGACGAACGTGGGCACCCGCAGGTGCTCGACCGCCGCCGCAAGCTCGGCCTCGGCGCCGGCCCACCACACGTCGGTGCCGGCGACGAGCAGCGGGCGCTCGGCCTGGGCGATGAGCCGGGCGACGCCGGCGACCTGCTCGGGATCGGGCTCGGCCGCGGAGGGCACCACTGCCAGCGGGATCGCCGCCTCACCCTCGGCGAACACCACGTCGATCGGCAGGTCGACGAACACCGGTCCCCGGTGCGGCGTAAGCGCCGTAGCGGCCGCCTCGTGGACCACCGCCGGGATGTCCTCCACGGCGGCGACCGTGCGGGCGAGCTTGGTGACCGGCGCCAGCAGGGGCACGTGGTCGAGCTCCTGCAGCGAGCCGGAGCCCCAGCGAGCCTGAGGTGCCCGGCCCCCCAGCACCACGACCGGCGAGCCGTTGAAGTGCGCCTGCGTGATGGCCGACATGCCGTTGGTGACGCCGGGACCGGCCGTGAGGACGGCGAGCCCCAGCCGGCGGGTGAGCCGGGCATGGCCCTCAGCGGCGAAGGCGGCGGTCTGCTCGTGCCGCACGTCGACGATGCGTGTGGGTGGATCGCGCTTGACCGCGGCGTCGTAGAGCGGGAAGACGTGCCCGCCCGACAAGGTGAACAGCGTGTCGACGCCGAAGGGGCGAAGAGCGGCCAAGGCCAGCTCGCCGCCGTGGTCGCGGACTGTGGTGCCGGAATCATGTGCCATGCGACACCGGAGTCTGCCCGCACGGGGACACCCATGGCTATCGCTCGCCGCGCGGTGGCGTGATGTCCACCGCACGACCGACGTCGAACAGTTCGACCATGGTGACGACCCCGCCCGCACCGTCCCCAACGCCGCCGGTGAGCCGGATCTCCATGCGGCGGATCACACCGCCGCTGTCGATCCAGACGTCGACCGGAGCGGCAGCTCCGCCGGATTCGGCGCTCGTCGCCACGTGGGTGACCGGGCTGCCGCGTATCACGTCGTGGCTGACCACCCGCGCGTCGACGGCTGAATCGCCGAGCACCTCGAAGGGACCGAGTGGGTCGAGAACCAACGCGGTGGCGTCGCTGCTCGGCCCCCGATCGACGAGGGCCGCCCGGTCGATCTCGACCCACTCGGTCGGCGCGCGCCCGACGACGGCGGCCATGGGTCCGCCCTGGGCGTACACCACGTCGCCGACCGCGACCATGCGGGCGGCAGTTGAGAGGTCAGCGCCGGCCGCCGCATCACGGCCCCCGAGGGCGCCGGCGAGGGCGCCGCCAGCCCCTGACATGTCGGTCTCGACAAGGACGCGGCGGGCGCGCCGATCGAACGCCACCCGGTACCTGGCGACCGTCAGCCGGCCGTCTGGGGGAGGGTCGGGGTCGTCGCCGGGGAGGGTGAGGACGATCGCCACCTCCATCCGCCCGCGCCGGACGGCCTGGGTGACCTCCAGCGCCCGGGTGAGCGCGGGGTGGTCGACCCGTCCCGACAACGGCGTGGTGGGCTCGGCCGATCGCGGGTCGCCGGTCGCGCCGCCACTGCAGCCAGCCGGCACGATCACCGTCACAACCGCCGCGAGCACGGCCGTGGCCAGCACGAAGGATCGGTGGTGGGCTCGTCGTCGCATCTCGGCACTCCTCCCGCAGGGCTCATGAGGAGGCGGGGAGATGCGGCCGTGACCCTCGGTCGCTGTGGCGGACACGTGCCGGGCGCCCCACCGAGCGATCCGGCGAGGGTCACCCTATAGGGAGGCTGTGACACGCAAGCGCCGTAAAATGCCCGAACCCCCGATCGCAATGCCAGCGGCCCGCGCGACTAACTTGCGCAGGCGGGGCGCATGGCGGGGAGCGCAATGTCGACCGGTACCGACGGCACGCAGCGGCCCGTGGCCCACCAAGATCCAGCGGAGGAACGGTGACGAGGAAGCAGGCGGTCACGCTGGGCGTGCGCATCGCCGTGAGCGCCGCCATGCTGATCGTTCTCGTCGCGCAGGTGCCGTCGTTCGACGTGCACGAGCTGGTCCCGGAATGGTCGGCCGGTACCGCCGCCTGGCTCGGCATCGCCGCCGTGCTCACGCTCGCCGGCATCCTGCTCTCGGCGCTGCGCTGGCAGAAGGTGCTCGAGGCCCTCGAGATCCCCGCCCGGCTCCCCCGCCTGACGTCGTACTACCTGGCCGGCCAGTTCGTCTCCAACGTCCTGCCCACGACCATCGGGGGGGACGTGCTGCGGGTGAGCCGGCTGTCCCGTGACACCGGAGAGTCGCCGGGGACGTTCGCCTCGGTGGTGCTCGAACGCCTCACCGGGTGGCTGGTCCTGCCGCTGATCACCCTGGCCGGCTTCGCCGTCAATCCCGGACTCCGCCACCTCGGCTCGGCCACCCAGGTGGCGCTGGTGCTGGCGTTCGCGACCCTGGCCTTGCTCGTCGGTGTGCTCGCCGCCGTCGGCAGCCGGCGCATCGGCGGACGCTTCGCCACCCGCGCCGGCTGGCGTCGCTTCGCCGGCGCCGTCCACCTGGGCGTCAACCGGCTGCGCTCCGACCCCGGTGCCGCCACCAACGTCCTCCTCGCCGGGTTCGCCTACCAGCTGGTGCTGGTGTTGGCGGCCGTGGCGGCCGCCAACGCGCTCGGGATCCGGCCCGCCGGCCTCACCGCGCTGCTGGCGTTCTTGCCGGCGGTCCTCATCGCCCAGGTCCTGCCGATCAGCATGGCGGGCCTGGGGGTGCGCGAGGGGGCGTTCGTGCTGTTCCTCCATCCGCTCGGCGTTCCTCGGGAGGATGCGATCGCCCTCGGTCTGCTGCTCTACCTGCTCAACGTGGCCGTCAGCCTGCTCGGGGCGCCCGCCTTCGCCGCTGGGGGACGCGCCCGATCCGCACCCGAACAGGCCGGCGCCAGCCCAACCGTCGCGGCATGAGCGAGCGTCCCGCCAGGGCGAGCGAGCCAAGCCCCGGCCCGAGCGGCCGGGCGCCGCAGGCGCCAAGAGCGGAAAGCACACGCCCCGGCCCGAGCGGCCGGGCGCCGCAGGCGCCAAGAGCGGAGAACAACGCGCCGGAGCCCGAGCGGCCCGCCGCGGGCCAGCAAGAGCGGGGAGCGCCGAGCGTGCTCGACGAGGCCGCGGTCGAGGAGGGCACGCCGGGTCGAGACTGGGGCCTGCGTTGGTGGCGCGAGTTGATCTACGTCGTGCTCGTATATGCGGCCTACTCGGGCGTGCGCAACCAGTTCGGGTCAGGGGGCAGTGACGTCGACCCGGAGCCGGCGTTCAACCACGCCAAGGCGATCATCCAGCTCCAGAAGAACATCGGCCTCTACTTCGAGGACAGCCTGCAGCGGTGGTACCTCGACCTGCCGTTGCACGGGCTGATCCGCTTCTGGAACATCTACTACGGGCTGTTCCACTTCGTCGTCGTCGCCATCGCCCTGGTGTGGATGTTCCGCAAGGCCCCGCAGCGCTATCGCCTGTGGCGCAACACGCTCGCGTTCACCACGCTGCTCGCATTGGTGGGGTTCGCCTCGTTCTCGCTCATGCCACCGCGCCTGTTGGACGACCCCGGGACCTACGGCGGATGCCAGATCTACGCCGCCGGCCAGGACCTGCCCGAGGAGACCGGCGAACCACCGTGCGATCGCTACGGGTTCGTGGACACCGTGGCCGAGTACGGCGGCTGGGCGTCGTTCGGCAGCGAGGAGATGGCGGCGGTGTCGAACCAGTACGCCGCCATGCCGAGCATGCACATCGGCTGGTCCACCTGGTGTGCCCTGGTGCTGGCGCCCCTGGTGCGTCGGCGTTGGCTCCGCGCCCTGGTCATCGCGTACCCGCTCTTCACGCTCTTCGACATCATGGTGACGGCCAACCACTACTGGATCGACGGCGTGGGCGGGCTCATCTGCCTCGGCGGCGGCTACCTGGTCGCCCGCGCCGGCACCCGGTGGTGGGAATCGCGCCACGGGATTCCTGCCGCGAAAACGGTGGCCGGGGCCACCAATCCCGCGGCAGCTTTTGCCCCGCTAGGCGGTTCGGCGGGTTAAGACCCGCGGCCCCAATGGACCGGGGTGCCGTGGTAGCCGCTGGTGGCCAGCACCTCCTCCCCACCGCCCGGCCACCAGGTCAGCCGGAGGTCGGCCACCGGCCCGGCGGGCTCCAACCGCAGCCACGCCAGCGGGGCGTCGTCGCCAGTGCCTCGGCCGACCCCCCGCAGCGCCGCCCGCATGCGATCCCGCGACTTCCCGTCGACGTACTGCCAGACGATCGAGTGGTACACGACGGTGGCCCGCCCGGGCGCCGGCTCCGCCAGCCGGGCCTCGAGCCACTCCCCCAGATCGGCGGCCTCGACGCTCGCCGGCACCCGGGCGGCGATGGCGAGCGCAGCATCGAGGCGGGCACGGCGGTCGACCATGTCGGGCCAGAGGTATGCCCGCAAGCTGAGGCGCCCGTCCTCGCCCGTGGGATCGATCGGGGATCGGTCGCAGCCCTCTCGCGCCGCCACGCCGACCGCCACGTCGTCGAGCACCGGCGGCGGATCGTCCCAGACGCCGACGAACCGAACGGCGCTGGTCGGGTCGCCGAACGTCGACACGCCGGTGTCGTACCAGAAGCGGTCCCACCGGAGGTTCAGCCCGGCGCTCGCCCCCAGCTCCAGCAGCCGCAGTGGCAACCCGCTGCGCCGGGCCACCTCGACGAAGCCGCCCACCAGTGCTGCCGAGCGACCCACCTCGTTGGTCTGCACGCCGTTGCCGACGCGGTCCTCGATCTCCGGTCGTAGCTCCGCCGCCGTGGCGACGAAGTCGTCGGCCAGGCCCGGTCCCGGTGTCCCGCCCACCGACGGATAGTGGGCCGCCAATCGCGGGGCCCGGCCCTCGAGCACGAGACGATGGACGGAGCCCAGGAACCGCAGGGGCAGCGCCGAACCGAAGGTGTCACCCGCGTGCGGCCGCAGGATTGCCGCGCAGGGGCCGTCGGCACCGACGTCGGCGATGACGGCGTCGAGCACCTCGGCGTAGAGGTTCGAGCCCAGATCGGCGCACGAGTTGCGCTGGAACACGAGCGCATCGACCAGGGGGACGACGCGCGGCCATGCGGGCATCCACCTCTCCTATCACCATCCGCACGCAGGGGGCTCCAGGCGGAGGCTGCATGGTCGGGCGACGGGCGCGGGGAGTAGCGTTGGTCGCTGCTCGGGGCTCGGACGGGCCCATAGTCCACCGCCGCAACGGAGCTGCGTCGATGCTGCTCGATTCGATCACCGACCCAACCGACCTGGGCAAGCTGTCGTACGAGCAGCTCGACGCGCTGGCCGGTGAGATCCGCAAGCACATCATCGACGCGGTGTCGGCCGCCGGTTCCGGACATCTGGGATCGAACCTCGGCGTCGTCGAGCTCACCCTCGCCGTTCACCGCGTGTTCGAGTCGCCGCGCGACATCCTGCTGTGGGACACCGGCCACCAGGCGTACGTCCACAAGATCCTCACCGGGCGCCGTGACGACTTCGCCACGCTGCGCCGGGCCGGGGGCCTGTCCGGATATCCGTCACGCACCGAATCCGACCACGACTGGGTTGAGAACAGTCACGCCTCCACGATCCTCTGCTACGCCCACGGCCTTGCCGAGGCCAACAAGCTGCGGGGGATCACCGACCGCAACGTCGTCGCGGTTATCGGCGACGGCTCGATGACCGGGGGCATGGCGTTCGAGGGGCTCAACAACCTGGGCCACTCCGACAGCCGTGCTGTCATCATCCTCAACGACAACGGCCGCTCCTACGCCCCCACCGTGTCGAGGCTGAGCGAGAGCCTGGGCCGCATCCGCCTCAACCCGGCCTACGTGCGCAACCGCGCTCGGCTCGACAGGCTGCTGCACGACGTGCCGCTTCTCGGCGACAAGCTCGAGCGGGGTGTGGAGGGCGCCCTGGCGGCGGTGCGCGAAATGTTCGAGCCGCCGGCGTTCTTCGAGATGCTGGGCGTGCGGTACACCGGCCCGTTCGACGGTCACGACATCGCCGGGCTGGAGCGGGCCCTGCGCAACGCCCGCGAGTTCGACGGACCGATCGTGGTCCACGTGCTGACCCAGAAGGGCCGCGGCTACGCGCCGGCCGAGAACGACCCCATCAAGCGCCTGCACGATCTGGGCGAGGCCAAGCCCGGCAGCTACACGGCGGCCTTCACCGAGGCGCTGATCAAAGAAGCCGAGCACCGGCCCGAGGTGGTGGCGCTCACCGCCGCAATGCCCGACTCGACGGGCCTGTTGCCGTTCAAGGAGCGGTTCCCCGACCGGTTCTTCGACGTGGGCATCGCCGAGCAGCACGCCGTGACTGCGGCGTCGGGGATGGCGATGGGCGGCCTGCGCCCGGTGGTCGCCATCTACTCGACGTTCCTCAACCGAGCGTTCGACCAGGTCAACTTGGATGTGGCGATGCACGGCCAACCCGTGGTGTTCTGCCTGGACCGGGCGGGCATCACCGGCGACGACGGTGCCAGCCACCACGGCGTGCTCGACATGGTCCTGCTGTCCAAGGTGCCGGGAATGACGATCTTCGCTCCCTCCTCCTACCGGGAGCTGGGCGTGATGCTGCACGATGCCCTCGAGCTGTGCACCGAGGGGCCCGCGGCGATCCGCTTCCCCAAGACGATGCCACCCGACGACGGTGCGGCCGTCGGCGACGGCGTCGACGAGGTCGGCTCCGGCCTGTCCGCCCGCAAGGTCCGCGCCGGGCGCCACGTGTGCATCCTCGCGGTCGGCAAGATGCTCGCCCCGGCCCGAGCCGCGGCCGAGGCGTTGGCCTCGTCCAACGGGCTCGAGGCCGCGGTATGGGACGTGCGGTTGGTCAAGCCGCTCGACGAGGAGATGCTCGCCGAAGCCGCCACGTATCCCCGGGTGGTCACCGTCGAGGACGGCTACCGGGAAGGTGGTGCCGGTTCCGCCATCGCCGACCGGCTGGCCGAAATCGCCGCCGACCGCGAGCACGGGGACGGCCCGCCCGTGACCGTGCTGGGTGTGCCCGTCCGCTTCATCCCGCACGGCAAGCCCGACAACATCCTGGCGTCGGTGGGACTGGACGGCGCGGGCCTCGCCACCACGGTGCGTGCGGTTCTGGCCGGCGTCGAGTAGCCGTCGACAGATGCGACAAGGCCCGGACCGGCAAAACCGGCCCGGGCCTCTCCCCCTGGTCGCCCCCAGCGGTGACCGGGTTCACCATAGCTGAGCTAGGTGTCGCCTGTCACATGTTTGTTATCGAAGGACCGCGCGGCGACGTTACGGCCAGCGCGAAAACTCACCGCGCCGGCCCTACGGCTACCTCACGTATAGTAGGGGTTCTCTCCCATCGAGTGGTCGGTGGTGTCGACCACCTCGGTGACCTCGGGGATGGCCTCGCGGATGGATCGCGAGATGCCTTCCCGTAGTGTCATGGCCGAGACCGCGCATCCCTGGCAGCCGCCGCCCATGGTCACGTACACGATGCTGCCGTCGACCCGATCGAGGGCTGCGAACCCCCCGTGCATGGCCAGCGCGGGGTTGATCTGACCGTCGAGCAGCTGGCGGACCTTCTCGTCGATCGAGCCCGACAGCTCGATGTGAGCGCCGGACAGCGGGTCGGGACGATTGGGGTTGCGGAGGACGAGGCCGTTCTGCCCCCCCGTCGTGGGCAGGTCCAGGGTGGCGCCGCGCAGGGCGTCGAGGCTGTCGACCGGGATGATCACCGGCAGGGCACCCTCGTGCTCGACCACGTCTCCGGCGTCGAGGTCGGCCTCGGCCACCGGGTCGAAGGTGAGGTCGTAGGTGTACTCGACGCCTTGGACACCCGTGACCTCGACGCGCAGGCCGAGCGCGTCCGGGTCGTCTTCGTGGGCCCGCAGCTCGAGGATCTTGTCCCGGGCGGGCTCGGTGACGATCATGACCATGCGCTCAGGCTAGCGCCGCGCCGTCGCGGACCATGCCTGCTGAGCAGCGTCCACCGTCGTTTGCGGCGGCGCCGCCGATGCTGGCGCATCAGGGCTTCAGGCCGAGCGACTCGGCCTCCTCGGCGAGGGCGAGCCAGTGCTCCTCGGCCGCTGCCAGCTCGCCGCCCACGGCCGAAAGCTCCTCGCCCACGCACGCAAGGGCCACGTGGTCGCCCATGACCCCCGCCAGCTCCGCCTCGAGCGCGGCATGCCGATCCTGCAGGCGGCGCATCTCCGTCTCCGCCCGGCGCAACAGGTGGCGCAGCGTGCTGGGTGTGCGGCGGGTGCCCTCGCCCTGAGATCGGTCATCACGCCGGCGCCGGCCGCGGGCCGGAGCGTCCGGGTGCCCGGCTGGCGTGCCGGGCGCCGGGCCGGCCCCGACGCCCGCCACCTCCGCGGCGCGTCCCCGCCGGCGGGCGGCGCGCCAATGGGACTCGTAGGCCGCGTACCCGCCCGGGATCTTGGCGGCGTGGCCCCGGCCGTCGAGCACCACGACGTCCTCGACGGTGCGTTCCAGGAACGCCCGATCGTGACTGACGACCACCAGCGTGCCTGGCCACGCGTCGAGCATGTCCTCCAGGGCCCTGAGGGTGTCGAGGTCGAGGTCGTTGGTCGGCTCGTCGAGCAGCAACACATTGGGTGCCTGGCGCAGCACCATGGCGAGCTGCAGGCGGCGGCGTTCCCCACCGGACAGCAGCCGGACCGGTGCCCATTGCGCATCGTTGTCGAACCACAGCCGCTCGAGCAGTGCGGCATCGGTCCAGTCGGGCTGGCGAGTGGACCCGGCGACGACCTCGCGCACCCGTTGGTCGGGTGGTAGCTCGGCGCCGCGCTGGTCGTAATAGCCCAGGCGAACGGTGGACCCCTGCACGATCCGGCCGGCGCGGGGCCGGCGCCGCCCCGCCAGGAGGTCGAGCAGCGTCGACTTGCCGCTGCCGTTGATCCCAATGACGCCCAGCCGCTCGCCGGGCCCGAGCAACAGGTCGACCCCCTCGAACAGCAGGTGGGCGCCATACCCGTCGCTGACGCCGTGGAGCTCGACGACCGTGTCGCCCAGCCGCGGGGTCTGCACGAGGTCGGCCAGCGGCAGATCATCGACCCGCGCCGGTGTGGTCGGCCGGCCGTCGGTTACGAGCCGAGCGGCGGCGACGTCGGCCTTGGGCTTGCGGGTGCGGGCCGGGGCGCCTCGGCGCAGCCACGCCAGCTCGGCGCGGGCCAGGTTGCGTCGCTTGCGCTCGGCGGCGGCATCCCGCTCGGCACGCTCGGCCCGGGCTTCGAGGTAGGAGGCGTAGCCGCCGTCGTGCAGATGGGCCCGCCCGCGATCGAGCTCGAGGATGCTGGTGGTCAACCGGTCGAGCACGTGGCGGTCGTGGGTCACGAGGACCAGCCCGCCGCGGAAGTCGGCGAGGCGCTCCTCGAGCCAGGCGATGGCGTCCATGTCGAGGTGGTTGGTCGGCTCGTCCAGGATCAACAGATCGCCCTCGCTCGACTCCCCCACGGCCGCCAGCGCCCGAGCGAGGGCGGTGCGCTTCGCCTGGCCGCCCGACAGGCTGCGGACGTCGGCGTCGGCGAGGGCGGCCATGCCCACGCGATCGAGAAGGGCTTCGGCGCCGTGGGTCCCGCTCTCTGCGCTTCGCGCCGGGCCGCTGCGGCCCTGCGCCTCCCACGTCTCGCCGACGGCGTGGCGGACCGTGCCCTCGGGCAGGGCCGCGGCCTGGTCGAGGGCCACGACCCGGGCGCCACGCCCCCGGCGGATGACGCCACGCTCGGGCCCGACGGTGCCGGCCAACATGCCGAGCAGCGTCGACTTCCCGGACCCGTTCACGCCCACGACCGCCAGCCGGTCGCCGCTCGCCACGGTGACCGACAGACCGGCGAACAGGGGCTTGCCGGGTCGGCTCGCGGCGAGGTCCGCGGCGTCGACGAGGATCACGCCGGCGACGGTACCGGGTGCCATCGCCGCGGGCCTTCGTCGGCCCCCGGCGGCCTGCGGCTTCAGGCGGCGCTGCTCGTCCCCGCCGACTGCGCCGCCCGGCGCAGGGCGCGATCCATGACCGCCGGGTCGCCCAGACGGCGCCGGAGCTCGCGTTCGAGCCCGGCGATCGGGTGCAGGTTCTGGGGGGCACGGGGATCGTTGTGCGGCTGGCTGGCGAAGCGGGGCAGCGTCGCCGTCACGCGATCGGCGAGGTCCAACGCCTCTGCCCGGGTCAAGTCACCTGACGCTTCGCACCGGACGATGCCCCACCATGGGTGCGTCGCTGCACCGGGGAGCCGCAGGTACCACGAGTACCGGAACCGGCGGTCGCCGATGGCGAACAGCGGGGTGCGGTCGCCGACGCCCAGGCCGGTGACGACCGGCTGCAGGGCCGCCGGCAGGTAGGACACGTGGTGGGTCTTGACGTAGCCCACGGCCCCGGGGATGTGGCGCCGGTCGCCGAGTGGCCCGTCGACGACCAGGAGCTCGGCCCGACCCTCGCCCGATCCCATGGCCTCGACCGCCACCCGGCCTTCGAGGTCGCCGCGGGCGCGGCCAAGCGCCTGGGCAATGGGGTCGCCGCCGGCGTCGGCCACGGGATAGGGCCGGTAGTCACCGTGGCGGGTGACGATGGGATCGAGCGGGGCGCCCGGGCACAGCACGCCCCGCCGGACCTCGGTGGCCACGACGCGGGCACGGCCGTCGCATCGGACCATCCCCGCCGCCCAGCTGGCGCACACCCCCTGGCGCGTCTGCTCGCCCGCTTGCTCGCCCGCCCGTTCGGTGATCCAGATCCGCGCGTCGATGCGCTGAACGCCGTCCACGAACAGCACGCATGCCGCCGGCGCCACGCCGGCCTGCGGCCGGACGGGACCCCATGCCAGGGGATCATGCTCGACGCCCAGGTCAACCTCGGCGTCGGAACCCGCCAGGGCGGCGCCGTCCACCGATGCCCCGTAGTCGGGGGCCCACGTCTCCACCGCGAACCTCATCACCCCATGATGGACAGGCGGTGTGACAAATGACGGGATACCTAGGGGCGCCGCTCGGTGCCATCATGGTGGGTGATGTGTCACATCTCCCACCATCGCCACCGCGAGGACGTCTGGTCCCGCGGCGGATGGACGTGGATCGAAGAGGCCCATGAGCCGGAGCGACGCGATCCCGACCTGAGGGTGTCGCAGGCCGAGCGCGACGAGGTGGTGGCGCTCCTGGCCGGCCACTTCGCCGACGGGCGGCTCACGGTCGAGGAGTACGAGGAGCGGGTGGAGGCCGCCCTGGCGGCCCGCACCGGACGTGATCTCGAGCCGCTGCTGGCCGACCTGCCGGCGGTGGATCCACCACCAGCCCCCGCGCGCACCCGCCGCCGGCGCGAGCGCGGCTCCGTTCGGGCCCCTCTGATTCCCGCCCGCCTGGTGGCGGTGGCCGCGGTGATCGTTCTGGCGATCGCCACCGGACCATGGGCGCTGTGGCTGCTGTGGCCGGCCCTGCTGTTCACCGGGGCCTATGGCTTCGGGCGCCGCCACGGGCGTGTCCGCAACGACTTCCGTGCGCGCGCCGCACCCGAGCGGCCACCGGTCGTGCAGCGCCTGTAGCTTCGCCCAACCGTCGCCAACCCGTCGTCCCGCGTTCACGTGCATGTCAGGATGGGCGGGCAGCATGGCGGCCCGTGACCGGGCTGCCCAGCGGGGAGGGGAACCGCCGATGTCCACGGGCGCGTCCAGCAATTCCGGCCTGAGCCGGCGGGCGTTCCTGCGGTCGAGCGGCGCCACCGTCGGCACCGCGGTGCTCGCGGCGCCGTTGGTCGGCCTGCAGCTCCAGCAGGCCGCCGGCGCTCGTCCGCGACCCGAGCAGGGCTACGGCCCGCTCGTCGCAACCAGTGACCGCACCACCGGATTGCCGCTGTTGCGGCTCCCCCAGGGGTTCAGCTACGAGTCGTTCGGCTGGAGCGGCGACCTGATGGACGACGGCACGCCGACGCCCGATCGTCACGACGGCATGGCGGTGGTCGAGTCCCGCCGGGGACGTGGACGCCGGTCCGAGTTGGTGCTCATCCGCAACCACGAGCGGGGTCCGGCGCTCCCGGGTGATCCGCTCCCCCTTGTCGGGGCGGGACGGGCGCCGACATACGACGGGTTCCGGCTGCCGGGCGTCATCGAAGGGTTGGGGGGTGGCACCACCGCCGTCACCTTCGCCAGCGGACGGTTCACGGGATCGCAGGCGACCCTCGGGGGCACGCTCACCAACTGCGCCGGCGGCCCGACGCCCTGGGGTTCGTGGCTCACGTGCGAGGAGGTCACGCTGCGGGGATCGCAGGTGGGCGCCCGCGACCACGGCTTCGTCTTCGAGGTGCCGTCACCGCACCTCGGCGCGGCGAGCGCCGTGCCCATCGAGGACATGGGCTTCATGTCCCACGAGGCCGCCGCGGTCGATCCCGAAACCGGGCACGTCTACCTGACCGAGGACAACGGGCCCAACTCCGGCTTCTACCGCTTCCGGCCCCTCCGCCGGGCCCACCGACCCGGGGATCTCGAGGCGGGCGGCAGCCTGGAGATGCTGAAGGTGGCGGGCGTCGACCGCGCCGACCTGCGGCGTCCCTCGCGGGGTCAACGCTTCGCGGTCGAATGGGTCGGCATCGCCGAGCCCAACGCCGATCCCGAAGGCTTCGCCTCCCCCGCGCCCGGCTTCCCACCCATCCAGGGGACCGGGCGGTCGGGGCCGTTCCTGCAGGGTGAGGCCCAGGGTGCCGCGGTCTTCAGCCGCGGCGAGGGTTGCTGGCATCACCGGGGCGTCGTCTACTTCGTGGACACCAGTGGCGGTCCCGTCGGCAAGGGCGTCGTGTGGGCGCTCGACCTGCCGCGCCGTGGGCCGAAGGGGCCATCGAAGGATCGACCCACGCTCACCGCCGTCTTCGTGTCCCAGAGCGAGGAGTTGGCCGACAACCCCGACAACATCACGGTGAGCCCGCGGGGCGGGCTGGTGCTGTGCGAGGACGGTGGCGGGCTGGTGGTGGACGGCACACGCCGGTTCGGCACGCGCCTGCTCGGCGTCAATCGCCGGGGCGGGTCATTCGTCCTCGCCGAGAACAACGTGGTCATCGACGAGCCGATCGCCGGAAAGCCGACCATCGTTGCCAACGACTACCGGGGCTTCGAGTTCTGCGGGGCGACCTTCTCCCCGTCGGGGCGTCACCTGTTCGTCAACATCCAAACGCCAGGCATCACCTTCGCCATCGAGGGGCCCTGGCAGCGGGGCCGCCCGGTGGTGGGCGCTCGCGCCCGCTAGCGCCTACGTATCGACCCCCTCGACCCGCTCGACGGTGGCGCTCCCGCCGACCTTGCGCACCTCGAAGCGAACGGGCAGCCGGTTGGCCAGTTCCCGGACGTGGGTGACCACGCCCACCATCCGGCCGCGGGCGCCGAGCTCGTCGAGGGCGGTGGCCACGACGTCCAGCGTGTCGGGATCGAGCGTGCCGAATCCTTCGTCGAGGAATAGGGCGTCGAGGCGGGCTGGCCCGGTAGCGGCGAGCGTCGTGCCCAGGTGGTCGGCCAGCGCCAGCGCCAGCGCGAGCGAGGCGAGGAACGTCTCGCCCCCCGACAGCGTGCGGGCGGGACGGGTCTGCGACGCGTTGGTGTGGTCGACCACCAGGAACGCCCCGCTGCGGGCGTCGACCGCCAACGCGTAGGCACCGCCGCTGAGCTCGCCCAGCATCCGGGACGCGCCGTGCGCGAGCTGCTGGACGGCCTCGTCGAGCAGCCACTTCTCGAACCGGTTGGCGGCCAGGTGGCCGGCCAGCGCTTCGGCCACCTGCTGCTGTTCGACTACCCGCCCGCGACCGGAGCGCAGCTGCTCGGCCTCGGCGATGTCGGCGTCCACGCGGCGGAGGTCGGCGTCGGCCCGGGCATGGGCCGCCGCTGCGGCCTCGCCCGGCCACGCCGTCGGCGCTCCCCGCCGCCGGGGCGGGCCATCACCGGGTACGTCGACCCCGAGGTCGCGGCAGAGCCCCACGGCCTCGTCGACGAGCGATGCCGCCTCGGCTCGGGCCACATCGGCGAGCCGGCGATGGCGGTCGGCAAGCTCCAGCGCCGCGGGCCGGCGCGCCGCAACCCAGGCAACGAGCTCCGCCCAATCGGCGGCCAGGTCGCAGCGCTCGGCGGCGGGTGGCTCGAGAACCGCCACCGCGTCGCGGGCGGCGTCGAAGGCCCGGCGGGCATCGCGCTCGCGGGCCAGGAGCTCGTCGTGGCGACACCCGACCTCGCGCCCCGCGGCGCGAGCGTCGCGGACAGCCTGGCGAGCCTTGGCGAGATCGGCCTCGGCGGCCGCGACCACCGCCAGCTGGTCGTCGACCGCCTCGGGCTCGGCCGCCCCGGCGAGACGCGCATCGACGTCGGCCAGGTCGGCACGCAGTCGCCCCAGCTTCTCGCCCACCCTGGCCTCGTGGGCGATCGCCTCCTTGACGGCCCCCGTCGCCCGCGCCAGCGAGCTTTCCGCCTCGGCCAGGCTGCGTTCGGCCCGACGTAGGTCGGGTGAGCCACGGGACGCCGGAAGGGCGTGCACCTCCTGCCCGCAGACCGGGCAGGGCGTTCCCACCGCGAGCTCGGATGTCAACGCCAGGGCCCGCGACTCGACGCGCAACCGGTCGAGCTCGTCGGCGCGGGTCTGCCGCTCGCCACGGGCCAGTTCCTCGGCGTCGCGGGCCGTCGCCAGGTCGGCGGCTGCGTTGGCCTCCGCCACCCTCCCCCGCTCGAGGGCCTCGGCCAGCTCCATCCGACGGCCGTGGTCGGCTCGCAACGCCTCCAGCGCCGCACTGGCGGGCAGCCCAGCCAGCTTGGCCTCCGCCATCGCGACCGCCTCGGTGGCGTCGTCCTCGAGCTCCGCGCAGCGCCGCCGCGCCGCCGCGCCGGTTGCCAGCGCCGTCGCCAGGTCGTCCACCCCGGCGGGAGCGCGCACGCCATCGAGCAACCCGGCGTGTGCGGTGGCCTCGTCGGCTCGGCCCTGCTCCTCTGCGGCCCGTCCCACCAGCTCGTCGAGCCGTGACCGTTCGGCGGCGAGCTGCCGGGCGAGCGCCGCCAGCTCGTCGAGGCGGGCGGCGCCCGTCGCCCGGGCTTCCGGGGTGGCCCCGGCCAACCGCTCGAGCTGCCCGGCGATCACGTCGGCCCGATTGCGAGCGAGCGCCCCCCGCTGCCGGGCGCCACCCGCCACCCGCTCGTAGAGGCCCAGGTCGAGCAGGCGGACGAGCAGGTCCTGGCGCTTGCGGGGCTCGGCGTGAAGGAACTGCGCGAACTGGCCCTGGGGCAGCGACACGCACTTGGTGAAATGGTCGAAGCCGAGCCCGACCAACCCCTCGACCGCGGCGGTGACCTCCTTGGCCTCGCCGGCCAGCACCTCGGTGCCCCGCTCGAGCCGCGCCTCCTTGGTGGTGGCTCCCCCCTTGGTGGCCCGCACCACCCGCACGGCGGTGTAGCTCTGATCGCCGACGCTGAAGTCGAGTCGCACCCGCGCCTCGGTGAGGTTCTGGCTGATCACCGGCGCCACCGCCCGCCGGTCGTCGAGCCGGGGCACGCTGCCGTAGAGGGCGAACGTGAGGGCGTCGATGATGCTGGTCTTGCCGGCACCCGTGGGCCCGACCAGGGCGAACAGGTCCGCGCCGGTGAAGTCGACGACGGTCGGACCCCGGAAGGCGGTGAACCCCTCGACCTCCAGGCGCCGCGGCCTCACCGTGAGGCCTCGCTGACGTCGCCGGTCAGCTCTTCCACCAACTCGTCGAACAGGGCGATCACCCGCTCGTCGTGGGCATCGTGCTCGCCGAGGTACTCGGCCACCAGATCGTGGGGGGTGCGCCCCAGGCGATCGGGAGCGGACGCCGGGGACGCCGCGGCATCGTCCCGCGGTGCCAGCACCACCTCGACGGTGTTGGGCAGCTGGGCGCGCACCTCGTCGGCCAAGCCAGCCCGTGCCGGTTCATCGAGGACGACCCGAAGGTGATCGTCGGCCGCGCCGTCGGCGCCGGCGACCACGTCGGCCACCGTTCCCCGCAGCGTGCGCAACCGCCGCCCCGCCGTCAGCGCCACGGGGCGGACATCGGCGGGCAGGCCAGGGTGGACGTCGACGAGGTTGACCACCGGCTCGTTGGCGGTCTCGCCGAAGTCGAGCTGCAACGGCGAACCGCAGTAGTGCAACGGCGCGGGACCTGCGAGCCGTTGGCGGCGGTGGAGGTGCCCGAGGGCCACGTACTGGGCGGCCGCGGGAAAGGCGGTGGCCGGCACCCAGTAGTCGAAGACGGTGTGGGCCCCCCGCTCACCGCCGCCCATCGTGCCGCCCATGACCATCAGGTGGGCGACGACCAGGTTGACGGTGTCGGCCCGGAACCGCTCGGTGAGCGCCCGGAGGATCCGCACCACGCGATCGGCGTAGGCGGCGTGGGCATCGGCGGCATCGCCCGACAGCAGCAGGTCGGCGGTGACGACGTAGCGCTGGGACGGAAACGGCAGGAGCGCCAACTGCGCCCGCTCGCCCCCGGCGGCGATCTCGACCACCCCACCCTCGTGGGCCGGGCGGACTCCGGAGGCGACGTGGATGCCGCTCGCCTCGGACAGTGGCGCCACCGCGGCCAGCCGCTGCGCCGAGTCGTGGTTGCCGGCGACGACGATCACCGGGCGGCCGCCCTCGGCGAGGTCGAGCAGCCCCCGGTAGACGATGCGCTCGGCTTCGGGGGTGGGCGTGGCGCTGTCGAAGAGGTCGCCGGCGATGATCGCGAGGTCGACCGCATCGCGCCTGGCGATGTCGGCGATCTCGGCCAGCACCGCCTCGTGCTCCGCCGCCCGCGAGCGCCCGCGCAGCGCCTTGCCGACGTGCCAGTCGGACGTGTGCAGGACGCGCATCGCGACCGCCTACCGCACTACCCCGCGGGGAACCCGGCGAAGGGATCGGCGACGGCAGTGGCGACGGCCAGCGCACGCGCCTCGGCGTCGACCCCGTCGCGCGTCCCGCTGGCCGCAGCGACCTCTGGCTGGAGCGATGCCTCGGCTGCTCGCGTGGCCCAGGCCGGGAAGGGGAACTGCACGACCAGCGGGACCGGCAGCTCGGGCTGCGCCACGAGCATGGTGCCGGGTTTGACGATGGTGGCCCGCTGGCGCTGCACCGGAGGCAGGAAGCCGTACTCGCCGCGGGCCGCCTCGGCCGCGTCCAGGCGTCCCACCACTCGCACTGCCGAGTTGGCCACGATGCGCCGTTCGACCTCGCTTGCCGTCTGCTGGGCGCCGATGAGGATCATCCCCAGGGAGCGTCCACGCTCGGCCACGTCGAGCAGGATTTCCTTGATGGGGCTCGAGCCCTCGCGGGGCGCATACTTGTTGAGCTCGTCGAGCACCACAAACTGCAGCGGCCGGGCCTGCCCGGAACGCTCTTTGCGCTCGAACGCCCGCTGGAGCACGACCCCGACCACGAACCGCTTGGCCCGGTCGTTGAGGTTGTGGAGGTCGACGACCGTCACCTGCGCCCGGTCGAAATCGATGCGGTGTCGCTCGGGCCGGGGCACGTCGCCCCGCACGAGGTGGCGCAGGTGGGGCCGGGCGCCGTGCAGGCGGCGGAGGAAGGCGTTGACGGTGCCGGCACCGATGGCCCGCCCCGCCCACTGATCGGGGCCGTCGGGATCGACCTTGAGCTCGATCAGCTCGACCAGATCGTCGAAGCTGCGCACGACCTGGCCATCGACGTTGACCCCACCGTCGCCCACCGGCTCGGCATGGCGCAGCCGCGCCGTCACGTTGTGGACCACCATCGTGTACTGCTGGCGGTCGTCCTCGGTATCGGCGAACAGGAACGGCAGCAGCTCGTCGCGGCAGAACTGCTCGATGGTCCAGAAGAACGAGGTGACGTCGCGCTGGCGAGCGGCGACGTCGGGGCTGGCATTGGGGTCGTCGCGCACCGGCGGAGCGAAGCAGGCAACCGAGCCGAAGGGCCCGGCCGGCAACCCGAGTCGGGCGTAGCGGGCGGGCTGATCGTCTCCCAGCCGGGTGTTGGCGTGGTCGAGGAAGAGCAGGTCCTCGCCCTTGACGTTGAAGATGAGCGCCTTGGTGTTGGCGGCCTCGGCGCCCAACACCCCGGAGTGGAACAAGCTGTAGAGGAGGAAGGTGGCGTAGCTCGTCTTGGTGGCCACCCCCGAGACGCCGCTGATGTTGACGTGGGCGCCGCGGCTGCCGTCGACGAACTCGAGGTCGAGGTAGAAGGGCTCGTCGTCGCGGGACAGGCCTGCGGGCAGCCGCGCCGGCATCTGGGAGAACAACAACGCCGCGTCGCGCTCGGCGCCCACCGCCTTGCGCACCTCCTCGCCCGGCAGCGGCGGGACGAACACTTCGGGCTCGAACCGGGTGGCCAGGACCTGGGCCGCCTCGCTCACCTCGGCTGGAAGGACCCCGTCGGCAACCAGGAACACGTCGCTGTCCATGCGGGCGCCCTCGTGGCGGGCACGCACCTGCGACACGACGCCGGAGATGCTGAGCCGCTGGCCGTCGGGCAACAGGCGGTCGACCACCACGACGTCGTCGAGCTGCAGGTAGGCACCGTCACCCACCCCCACCCAGAACTCCAAGGGCGTCGCCGGCTCGGTGCCGATGACCCGCCCGACGACCGGCGACGCGGCCGCGGGCGAGCCCATCGTGGGTGCTCGCGCGTCGCCGGTGTCCATGGTGAGCGACGTTAGCGACGGGATGTGACAGCGAAGCGGATGGCGGAGGGTGGCCCGGCCGGGCGCTCGTCGGCGGTCCGCACCCCGAGCGATGGCCCTGCTCTACGAGCGGGGCTCGAGTCGGAGCGTGGTCCCGAGGATCTCCTCGCGCGTCATGGTCCCCAGGTACCGCGAGTCCGCGTACTTGCGCTGGTAGCCGGCGTTGGCGCGCCCGATCGACTCGACGTCGGGGGCCAGCATGGCGTGGATGGGCACCGCCTCACCCTCGACATGGATGACAGCATCGGGCCCTGCCATGAGCTCCTGGTACCAACGGCCCGCGCTCCCCCGGAGCGAGCGAACATAGACGTCCCCACCGTCGACCACCGGCCAGATGGTCGTGCGGTGGACCTCACCTTCGCTGCTCCGGGTCTCGATGTCGATCTCGGGCACCGTCTCCAGGTCTGAGGGCCACTCCATGGCCGGCAGCGTAGGCTCGTCCGGCCGGCAGGGGGGAGGGCGACAGGGATGATGACGGTGCCGCATCACCGGGTCCTGGTGCTGTGCGTCGCGGGGCTGGCGGCGCTGACGCTGGCGGCGGCGTGTTCGTCCGGCGACTCCGATCCGTCGGACGCCGGGGACGCGGACGCCTCCGATGGTGCCGACACCGCCGCCGAAGAACCGGCGGCCGCCCCGGTCCGGGTCGTCACGCTGAACCTGCTGCACGGGTTCTTCTGCCCCCCGGCGACCGACTCGTGCCAGGCACCCGACCGGGTGCGGATCTTCACCGAGTTGGTCGAGGCCGCCGACTGTCCCGACATCGTTGGCCTCCAGGAGATCGGGGCCCGGCTCGAGGAGCTGTTGCCGCCGGCGATCGCAACGCTGTGCGACGGCGAGTACACGATCGCCTGGCAGGGCGGCGAGCCGGCGATCGACCGCGAGATGGTCCTCTCCCGCCTGCCCGTCCTCGACCAGGGGTACCTCGATATCGCCAACTTCCCGTGGGAGGCCTACTGGGTGCGGGCCGAGAGCCCGCAGGGACCGGTCGACTTCCTCACCACGCACTTCGCCAGCAGCTCCAACAACCCGCCGTGCGCGCCCGACCTGTGCCCACCGATCTGCCCCCCGGGGACGGTCACCAACGAGTGCCACGCCCTCGAGGTCGTGGAGTTCTTCGAGGGGCAGCCGCCGGGTGCCGTGCTGTCGATCGCCTCGGGCGACCTGAACGCCGTGCCGGACAGCCCGACCGTCGCCACCCTCCTCGACGCCGGCTTCGTCGATGCCTGGCTCGAGGCGGGCAACGCCGAATGCGATCCGGCCACTCACACCGGGTGCACCGGGGGTGGGCGCCAGCCCGAGCCGTTCGTGGGCATGAACACGGCCGACGGCCCCGGGTACGACGAGCGCATCGACTACGTGATGGTGCGACCCGCGACCGGCTGTGAGCTGGCGGTCGATGCTGACGGCTTCGCCGCCGAACCACGCGCCGAAGCGCTCAACGGCATGTGGTGGCCTGCGGACCACGCGGGTGTGCTCGCGGAGCTCAGTTGTCGATGACGGGGCTAGTGCCGACGGCACTAGGGTCCGGCCGATGCCTGGTTCCCCCACGGCCGACGACTCCGGCCCGCTGACCTCGACCGTCGAGGAGGGTGTCGCCGTCCTGCGCTTCGACGACGGCAAGGCCAACGTCCTGTCCCATGCCGCCATCGACGCCTTCGAGGCGGCGCTCGACCGAGCCGGCGTGGAGGCGCGAGCAGTGTGCATCGTGGGCCGTGAGGGCAAGCTGTGCGCCGGCTTCGACCTGTCGGTCATGACCGGCGAGCCCGACGCCGCCCGCCAGCTCGTTTCTCGCGGTGCCGAGCTGCTCATGCGCCTCTATCTGCACCCCCAACCGGTGGTGGTGGCGGTGACCGGGCACGCCCTGGCGGCCGGGGCCCTGCTGGCGCTGGCGTGCGACGTCCGCATCGGCGCCGACGTGCCGGCCAAGATCGGGCTCAACGAGACCTCGATCGGCATGCCGTTGCCGCAGTTCGCGGCCGAGCTCGCACGCGACCGGCTGACGCCCACCGCGTTCGTGCGGGCCACGCTCGCTGCCGAGATCTACGACCCGGCGGGCGCCGTGGAGGCGGGCTACCTCGACCGGGTCGTCCCGGTCGACGAGGTGGTGGACGCGGCCATCGCCGAGGCAAACCGACTGAGCGCCTACCGTGCCGGGGCCTACGCTCGGACCAAGGAGGTCCTGCGCCGAGCGACGGTCGACCGTGTGCAGGCTGGAACCGCCGCCGACCTGGCCCTGTTCGGCGTCGAGGCGCCAACCTGAGATCCTCGGGACGGCCGCACGATCACCCCCACGACGGCCGGAGGAGTCCATGCGTCCCACTCCTGACGTGGCAACCGAGCGCACGACGGTGACGGCGCCGCCGTCCTCGCAGCGGCGCGCCGTGCTCGGCACCTGCCACCACGACTGCCCCGACTCGTGCGGCTGGGTGGTGACCGTCGAGGACCAGCCCGAATGCACGCCGAGCGGCCCGACCGCAGTGCGGCTGCGGGGCAATCCCGACCACCCCTACTCCAGGGGCGAGCTGTGTCCGAAGGTCAACCGGTTCCTGGACCGGGTGTACAGCCCGGACCGGCTCCTCCGCCCGCTGGTGCGGCGCGGCAGCAGCGGGAACAAGGGTCAGGGGGACTTCGCGCCCGTGTCCTGGGACGAAGCACTGGCGCTGGTGGCCGAGCGGCTCGGCGAGATCGTGCGCCGGCACGGCGGCGAGGCGGTGCTGCCGTGGTGGAGCGCCGGCACCCAGGGCCTGATACAGCAGTCCTCGCTCGACCGGCGGTTCTTCGCCAAGCTGGGCGCGTCCCGGCTGACCGGGTCGCTGTGCGGCGCCGTCGCCGGCGCCGGCACCGCGTCGACCAACGGCTCGGGCCGGGCGGCTGACCCCACCGACGTCCGCTTCGCTCGTCTGGTCCTGCTGTGGGGGACCAACACCCGCCTCACCAACCGGCACCTGTGGCCGTTCGTCGAGGAGGCCCGAGGCAACGGCGCCACGATCGTCGTGATCGACCCCATGCGCACGATGACCGCCGAATCCGCCGACTGGTTCGTGCAGCCGCTCCCGGGCACTGACGTGGCGTTGATGCTCGGCATGATGCATGTGCTGATCCGCGACGACCTGGTCGACCACGACTACGTCGAGCGGCACACCGTGGGGTTCGAGCGCCTCGCCGAGTTGGTGCGTGAGTGGTCGCCGGCGCGGGTGGCGGAGGTGTGCGGCCTCGGCACCGACGAGGTGGAGCGGCTGGGGGGTGCGTACGGCACCACCACGCCCGCGTTCATCCGCACGCTCATCGGCGCCGAGCACCAGGAGCACGGCGCCATGTTCTTCCGGGCGCTGGCCTGCCTGCCGGCGCTCACCGGGGCATGGCGCCACCGGGGTGGCGGGCTCGCGCGCAGCGTCGGCGCCTGGGCCGAGACCAACGTCGACGAGTCGGTGTTCGACGCGCCCCCGCCCGGGCCGCCGAAAGCTCGGCGTGCCGTGAACATGAACCACCTGGGCCGGGCGCTCACCGACCCGGCCATGGACCCCCCGGTGAAGGCGCTGTTCGTGTGGAACGGCAACCCCCTGGTGTCGGTGCCCAACGCCGAGCTGACGCGGCGGGGGCTGGCCCGGGAGGACCTGTTCACCGTGGCCAGCGAGCAGTTCCTCACCGACACGGCGCGTTTCGCCGACGTGATCTTCCCGGCCGCCACGCAGATCGAGCAGACCGACGTGGTGGCGTCCTGGGGCCACCTCTACCTGGGCTGGAACGCGGCGGCGATCCCGCCGTTGGGCGAGGCCGTGCCCAACACGGAGCTGTGGCGGCGCCTGGCCCGGGCCATGGGATTCACCGAGCCCGAGCTGTTCGAGGACGACGAGTCGCTGCTGCGGAGCGCGCTTCACGACGTCGACCTCGATGCGCTGAGAGAGCGCGGCTTCGTGCGGCTGTCGCTGCCCGAGGACCTGCGGCCCTACGCCGACGGCGGCTTCGCCACCGCCAGCGGCCGGGCCGAGCTCTACAGCGACGCGCTCGCCGCCCGGGGGCACGACCCGCTTCCCGCCTTCCGCCCGCCGGGGGAAGGCGTCGGCGGCGACGACGAGCTGACGGGGCGCTATCCGCTGGTGCTGATGACGCCCAAGACCCACACACGGTTCCTCAACACCTCGTACTCCCACCTCCCCAAGCACGGCCCGCCCGAGGGCGGACCCTTCGCCGAGCTCGACCCCACCGACGCCACCACCCGGGGGATCGCCGAGGGCGACACCGTGCGCGTGTGGAACGACCGGGGGTCCCTCACCCTCACGGCTCGGGTGGGCGCCCGGCTGCGGCCGGGGGTCGTGGCCGTGCCGTTCGGCTGGTGGTCCGATCAGCACGGCGAGCGTGGCACCGCCAACTCGCTCACCAACGACACGCTCACGGACTGGGGCGGCGGCGTCGCCTACGGCAGCACCCGCGTCGAGGTCGAGGCGGTGCGGGACGAAACCGAGCCGGCGACCGCCTAGTGGGCGCTCGCGGAAGTTCCGTGGATGTATCGCCGAGTCAGATTCGTCGCTGGCGAGGACGCAGGAGGAAGGCGCAGCCATGGCTGCGGCGACGACGAGGACGAAGTCCAAGGGCGGATCTGGCCGGCGAGACGCCACGATGACTTCCGCGAGGGTCCACTAGGTGGTGGCGTCGAGGACGATCCGACCGTCGACGATCCGCAGCCGGGCGATGTGGAGGTAGCGGCTGCTCGGGTAACCGACGTCCGGCTCCGAGAACGCGTGGAACGCCATCCACAAGCTGCCGCCGGCGTCGCGGAACGCCTCGGCCCCACCGGGCCCCGCCAGCCGGCGGCCGGATTCCAGCACCCGCCCGTCTCCGGGCTTGATGCACGGCCCTGCGGGACCGGCGCAGCCGGCATAGGCCACCGCGTAGGAGCGGGAGTTCCAGTCGGCGGCGGCGTACAACAGGTAGTAGCCGCCCGCCTCGTGGACGAGGGTGGGCGCCTCGATCACGCCCCGCTCGAACGCCCGGTCGGCGACCAGGAGCGCCCGGGCGACGCCTGTGAGCGTCAAGCCGTCGGCGCTGAGCTCCTGCGACCAGATGGTGGCCGGCGTGCCGCCCCGGCCCTCCGACTTCCAGAGCAGGAACGCCCGCCCGTCGGCGTCGACGAAGGGGCTCGGATCGATCGATCCGCCGTCCGCGATCTGGCAGACCAGCGGTTCCGTCGAGTCGTCGACGAACGGGCCGGCGGGAGTCGCCGACACCGCCCGTGAGATGCACTGCCGCGGCGACGCGGCATCCCGGACCGTGTAGTAAGCGACGTACCCACCGCCGCGCGCCAACACCGCGGGTGCCCACGTGGCGTTGGCGACGGCCCACTGAGGCACGTCCGCCAGGCCGTTGCCGACCAGCTCCCAGTTGACGAGATCGGGCGAGCGGATCACCTGGATGTCACCGGCGCCTGCGTTCGTGGAGTAGCCGTAGTACGTCCCTCCGGCCCTCAACACGAACGGATCGGCGAAGTCGTACGGGAACCGCGCCCCACTGGCATAGGCCAGTGTCCGGGTGCACTCCCCGGCCGCACCGCGCAGCGCCGCCACCGAGGACTGGACGTCGCCGCCCCGGCTCGCCCCGACGGCGCGCGAGACACCGTCGAGACAGCTCCGCACCTCGTTGGCGTGGGCGGCAACCAGGAATCGTGCCGTGTCGGTCTCGGTGCGATCGGCCTCCACGCCAGTGATCTCTTGCTGGGTGCTACGGGTGACGCCCTCGATCCATGTGCGAGTCGCGACTGCGAGCTCGATCTCGGAGATGACGAGGTCGACGCCGTCCCGCGTCAGGGCGGTCCGCCGCCGGGTGCGGTCGAGCTCAGTGCGTGTGCCCTCCACGCGCTCCGTCGCCGCCGCCAGCCGGGCCCGCTCGTCGGCGAGCCTCGCCCGCGCGTCCCGGTACCGGACGACGAAGAGACCGGCGAGCGCCACCGCCAGGAGCGACCCGACCAGCACCAGCACATGCCGACGCGACAGGCGGGGCGGGCTCGCGAGTGCCTCGACGGTCGTCACAGGGTCGCGCCCGCCGACTCGCACGTGTCCTCGATGCCGGCCAGGGTGGCGTCGAGGCCGTCGATGTCGCCCACGGCCGCCTGGTTCAGGCCCCGCACGACACCGCGCACGCAGCGGTCCAGCCCGTGCAGTTGGTTCTCCCGTTCGGCGAGGTCGGCGGTCGCCGCTGCGAGCTCGGCGCGTAGCTCGGCGAGGCGGTTCTTGGTGGTGGCCAGCGCCCCCTCGGCCGCGTCGCGCTCGCCCTCGCGGGTGTCGAGCGTCGCCAACCCGGTGCGCATTGCCGCCCGTTCCGCCCGGAGGTGCGCGATCGCGCCGGCCAGGTCGTCGCGCGCGCGGCCGAGCTCGCTCCGCGTCTCGCGCACCGCCGTCGCCGTGGCATCGAACTCGTCGCGGGTGTCGAACCAGGCGCGCGCCCCGACCCACACGCCGACCACGACGCCGGTCGCGATGAGCGTCGGCACCAGGATCCGCCGGAGGCTCCCATTCCACCGCCGGGGCTGCGCATCCTCACGCATCCGCCGTCCGATCCTCCGATCCCCCCAGCGCTAGCTCGGCTTCTCGCCCACGTGGCGGGCACCGGCATCGACGGCGCTGCCCGCCGGAAGCGTAGTTGCGAGCTGGCCTGGCGGCTCGCGGAGAGATAGCCGCGGCGTGTAGGAATCAGTCCCGAGCGGGCAACTGCTGTACGGCCCAGCCGTTGCCGTCCGGATCGCTGAAGAACACGAACCGGCCCCACGGGAAGTCCTGGATCTCGCCGGTCTCGACGCCCCGCTCAGCGAGCTCGGCACGGGCGGCCTCGATGTCGGCGACGACCATCTGCAGGCCCTGCGCCGAGCCCGGCGCCACCTCGGTGAGCCCCATGCCGAAGGCGATCGAGCAGGCCGACCCGGGAGGGGTCAGCTGCACGAAGCGGATCTCATCGCTGACCGTGTGGTCGTGATCGACGTTGAAGC
>DASSDL010000150.1:0-8174 GCA_035697145.1 Acidimicrobiales bacterium | reverse complement strand
CCGGTCTGGGGGCAGACGAAGGCGGCGCCCGCTGGGGTTGCGCCGCCTTCGTCGCGTCCGGCCTCAGATGGCCGCCGGCGAGCCCACGCGTGGCCCCGCGCACACGAAGACGCCGGTCTCCTTGCTGATCCGCATCCGCCCGCCGCCGACGACGAACCGGCGGTGAACGGCCTCCACCACGCGACGACGGTCTTCCTGGCTGGCATCGTCCACCGGCGGCGTCGAGGCGAGGAACGCCAGTACGTCGTCGGGATCGGTGCAGTCGAGCCAGTCGTCGTAGTGGCGCCACTCCACGTCGGCGAAGCATCCGCGCAGCAAGGGCTCGCCCACCACGATGCCGAATGTGTCGACCGTGGCGAGTACCCGGGGCCCGCCGAACACCTCGGCGCGGATCTCGGCCAGTTCCCGCAAGTGGTCGCCGCCGACCGTGGTTGCCATCAGCACGCCGTCGGGTCGCACCACCCGTGCCAGCTCGGCGACCGCCACCCGGGGATCGGGGACGTGGTAGAGCATGTGGTTGGCGACGGCGACCTCGAAGCTGCCGGACGCGAAGGGCAGGGCCTGGGCGTCGGCGATGCAGCCATCGACCCGCCGGTGCCGCCCGAGGCCGCCCACCCGCGCCACCGCCTCGGCCACCATCCCCGGCGACAGGTCGGTGAGCGTCAGATAGAGCCCGCTGCGCAGATGCGCCGAGGCCTCGGCCCACAGCCAGCCGGCACCGCAGCCGACCTCCAGCACCCGGGCCCCCTGCGGCCAGGCGATCTGGGTCGCCACCCACGGGAACCATGCGACCGGGGCCATGCCGTACTTGACGTGGAGGCGGGCACGGGCTGCCAGACGCGAGCTGTCGCGGTACTGCACGTCGCGGAGGTAGGCCTGGTCGCCGCCCGCGAAGGCGTCGCGTCCCGGTGTTCCCCCCATCCCGGCGACGTTAGCGACTATCGGGTGCCGAGGACCGAGACGATCTCCTCGGTGACGTCGGTCTCGGTGCGCTCGAGGCTGATCGCGACGATCCGCACGACGGACAGCAGCGCCAGCCACGCGCCGAACAGCGCCCGCTCGGCCCCCAGGTCGGTAACGACGGGATCCACGGCGGGCCGGATCCCACCCGCCGTCGCCGCCGCCGCCGTCATCATCCGCGCCAGCACGTCGACGCTGTCGGGGGCCACGGCGCCGTCGACGGCCATGCGTTCGAGCAGCTCGTCGAGATCGAACGCCGCGTCGGTCTCGGCAACCATCCGCCGCAGTGCCACGGCGGCGGCGTCGAGCAGCCCGCCCGCCACCGCCTCGGGACCAAGCTCACCCACCGCGTCGCGCAGGGTCAGCGCCGCCTGGCCGGGCTCGTGCTCGAACACCTGCACCTCGAGCGCCTCACGGACGACGGCATCCACCTCCATGCCCGGGCAGCCTAGGTCCCGGGACTGCCGACCGATCGTTCCCGACAACGACCCCCCGGCATCGGGTCGCGGGTAGTCGTGCCTACGGTGGAAGGATGCCGAGGCAACCCCTGGTCGTCGAGTTCCGCGAAGACCGGCGCGATGCGGTGATCGACCGCATGGCCGACATGGCAACCGCCCAGGGCGGCTGGCTGAACCTGACCCCCGGGCTCGACATGGACATGCCCCCGCCGGACCGCAGTCCGCTCGCGTCGCTGCTGGGCAGCCGCGGCCCCACCGTGCCCATGGGCACCTGGACACCACCGCGCGGACGCGAGGCGGCCACGGCGGGCATCGTGCATCCCGAGGGACCCAAGGCGGTGCGGCTGCTGGATGAGCGGGGTGCCCCAGTCCCGGCCGGCTGGCGGGTGCTGCAGGACCATCCCAAGCGAGGGCTGGTGGTGGCGATCGTGGGCGGTTCCGGGCGCGACGATCTCGACGGCGCGCTCGTGTGGCTGGTCGACGCCACCGGTGCACTCTGCCGATGGCCGCGCACCGGCGAGTGGCGGGCGCTCTGCTACCTACCCTGACCGCCAGCTAGCGACAGGGGGCGCCCGGCTCCGCCTGCGGCCCGTGCGCTCAGATCCCGACCGCCTTCTCGGCGGTGTCACGGGCCCAGCGGTAGTCCGCCTTGCCGGAGGGCGACCGCACGATGCGCTCGACGAGCACGAGGTGCTTGGGCGCCTTGTACCCGGCAAGCGACGCCTTGCAATGGGTTGCCAGCTCCAGGAGCGTCGGCTCGGCGCCCGACGCCGGCTGCACCACGGCAGTGACGGCACTTCCCCAGCGTTCGTCGGGCACGCCCACGACCACGCAGTCGTAGATGCTCGCGTGGGCCTTGAGCGCCGCCTCCACCTCCTCGGGGAAGACCTTCTCCCCGCCGGTGTTGATCGACACCGATCCCCTGCCTCGCAACTCGATCGATCCGTCGGTTGCCACCGTGGCCACGTCACCGGTGATCAGCCAGCGCCGGCCGTCGCGCTCGACGAACGTGGCCGCCGTCTTGTCGGGATCGTTGTAGTAGCCGAGTGGCAGGCGCCCCCCGGCCAGCACGTGGCCCACGACCCCGGAGCCGGGTGTCACCTCGTTGCCGTCGTCGTCGACCACGATGGTGGGCTTGGCCGGCGCATTGAACCGCACGGGGCTGTCAGCCGCCGGGCGATCCTTGGCCGACACCCGCATCGAACCCTGGGTGCCGGCCTCCGACGAGCCGAAGCCGTCGGCCAGGCCCACGTGAGCGGGCAGCGTGGCGAAGACCCGCTCCCGGGTGGACGGTGACATGGGTGCGCCGCCGTTGGAGAACGTGAACAGCGACGTGACGTCGTAACCGCCCGCCCGGTCCCACGCGTCGAGCAGCGGCCGGGCCACGGCGTCGCCCACCACGGTGAGCCCGTTGACCTTCTCCCGTTCGACGGTCCGCCACACGGCGTCGGCGTCGAGGGACCCCGGCATCAGCACCACCTTGCTGCCCGAGAACAGCCATCCCAGCGAGGTCCACTGCGCGGCGGCGTGCATCATCGGCGCCAGCGGCAGGAAGCAGATCGGGTGCTCGGCGATGCGCCCGGGCAGCTCGTCGGGCCGCTCGACCACACCGAACAGGCGCATGGGATCGCCGCCGCCGATGCAGGCGTAGAAGGCGTCTATGTGGCGCCAGACGACGCCCTTCGGTATCCCGGTCGTTCCACCCGTATAGATGATGTAGTGGTCGTCGCCCGACCGGGCGATCGCCGGCCGTTCGTCGGCGGCGGCCCCCAACGCGGCGTCGTACTCGTCGCCGGTCACCAACGTGAACCGCACCGCAGGGAGGTTGCCCGAGCCCACCACGGCTGCCACGGTGGGGGCCAGCGACGGCTGGGTGATCACGGCCACGGAGTCGCTGTTGTCCAGCAGGTAGCGGAGCTCGTCGGCGACGTAGCGGTGGTTGACGTTGATGGGGACCGCCCGCAGGGTGAACGCCGCCAGCATCGCCTCGAGGTACTCGGGGGAGTTCTCGAGGTAGAGGGCGACGTGATCGCCATGGCCTATGCCCTGGCCGGCCAGGTGGTTGGCCAGCCGCCGGACCCTGTCGTCGAGCTGGGCGTACGTGCGGCGCTGGTCGCCGACCACCAGCGCCTCCCGGTCGGGCACGGCATCCGCGGCCATCTCCCAGATGTCTGCGAAGTTGAATGTGCGGGGCGCTGACCTGCGGCTCACGTCGCTGACCTGGCGCTCCGCCTCGTCCTACCGTCCAATGCTCCCGATGCTCCCGGTGGAAAGACCGAAGGAAAGACCGAACGTCTCGCGGACATCTGGTGATACCCGCGAGATGCCGGCGGGGTGACCGTAGCCCCCTCAACTCTCGTCGGGACCATCGAGGAAGGCCACGACATAGCGGTCGGCGGCGTCCATCGCCTCCTCCTCGATGGGGGTTTCAAGGGCGGCATCATCGCCTGCTGGTGCCCGCCCCACCCAGTTGTGGCGGCCTACCCCGTGCCATGTTGGTGAACGGCGTCCGCAACAACGGCCCCCGAGCTGATCGCCGAGGCAACCGGCGACCCAACGGTGTGACGTAGCTGACCCTCCGTTCTCGGGCGCCCGCGGAAACCTTCGGGTTCCTGTCCACCGATCCGGGAGGTCCGGCGTCTGTACGGCACACGAGGCAATCGGCGGAAGGCACCCACATGCGGAAGTTCCTGACCGGCGCGCTGGCACCGGCGCTCCCGGTATTCCTGGCCGTGACTGTTCTCGCCGCGTGCGGCGGTACGGACGGCGCCGCCGGCACAGCGGCCCGGGCACCCGCAGAGGCCCGGGCAAAGTCGGACACATCGGCGACCAACGCATCGCCAACCAGGGGCGCACCCAACGGGTCCACGACGACCGTCCCGTCACCGGCCCCGACGATCACCGAGGTCAGAATCGACCCTGTACTCCCGCAGGACGGCGCCTTCTCCACCCTGCCGGCGGGAGCCGGGCAGGTTCGGCTCATGACCGCCGCCGACAACGCTGACCGGGTCCGCTACTTCCTCGTGCCCACGGGCACGAGCACCCGCGACCTGGCCGAGCAGATCGGTGACGCCACCAGCAGCGAGGCCGACGGTCGCACCTGGTGGGTCTACGACTGGAGCTATCCCGACGAGACGATGCTCGCCCACCTACTGGTCGAAGCATCAGGTCCGGGAGGCACCACCGAACAGACGCCCTTCGGCTTCTACCACGAGAACTGACCCGACACCGAGCTCAGCCCCTCGACGCTCGGACACGACCCGGCTCAGCCACGTCGTCGGGCACTTCGACGAGGATGATGTGTGCGCGGTCCCACCGGGAGCGGGTGCCGTGACATGTCGGCTCCTAGGGCTCAGGCCGGACAGCCTACGCGCGCGCTCTGCGCGGGCCGTCGGCGGGCCCCCGGCCGTCACGCCGGCAAAGTGGCGGAGGCGGCATGTCGATACCGCGTGGTGGAGTGCTCCGGGTCGCCGTCGAACAGGGGGATGACCTCGCGACCGAACAGCTCCATCGAGGCGACGACAACCTCGGTGGGCAGCGTGTTGGTTGTAGGGCTGAACGTGAGCTGGTCGAAGCCAATGTCGACCCAACGCTGGACCGAGCGGGCGCAGTCGTCGGGGTCGCCGACGGCGATGTACCCCTCGGCCGACAGCCGCTCGACCGCCTCGGGACTGGGCTCCGGGATCTTCTCGGGCCACGGCGGCAGGTGCTTCGGCCGAGGGACGTTGTCGAGCCAGTGGTAGGCGAGGGAGGAGTAGTAGTTCATGCCCATGGCGGATGCGACCTCGAAGGCCTTGCGCCGGTCCTCCATGCACAACATGTTGGTCACGCCCATGATGTTGTCGTTGGCGTAATCGCCCACCGGGGTGGCGCTGCCGATGGCGGACTTGTAGGCCTCGACCAGCGACTGCATGTCGGTGGGCCGGCCGATGGCGAAGCAGAACACCCCCAGACCCAGCTCACCCGCCTCGGTGAACGTGCCGGGACTGCCCCCCGCCACCCACATTGCCGGGTGCAGCGGCCCGAAGGGCTTGGGGAAGACCTTGCGCTCGGGCATGCGGAAGAACTCGCCCTCGTGGCTGTAGGGCGCGTTCTTCCACATCTTCGGGATCTCGTGGATGGCCTCGCGCCACATCGCCTTGGTGATGTCGACGCTCGGAATGTCGAAGCCGAGCACCTCGGTGCTCGACGAGCCTCGCCCGGTGCCGAACTCGAAGCGGTTGTTGGTCAGGTGGTCGAGCAACGCCACGTTCTCGGCCACCCGCTGGGGCTTGTTGACCGGTGGCGTGATGTTGAAGATCGCCGAACCGAGGTGCACCCGCTCGGTCTGCCCGGCGCAATAGCCGAGGAACGCCTCGGGCCCGGGCATGTGGCTGTACTCGTCGAGGAAGTGATGCTGCGGGCACCACACGTACTTGAAGGCGTTGCGGTCGGCCGCCTTGGCGATCTCGACATTGCGGAAGATGCGCTTGTGCTCTGCGTTGGGGTCCTGGTCGCGCTCGAACTGGGGCACGAACAGCTGGGCAAAGACGCCGAACTCCATCGGCGCAGAGTAGAACGTGTTCTAGTTTTCGGCAAGCACGTCGACCCAGCAACCTTCGAGGTGGTCGTCGACCACGCCGCCGGCCTGCATCAGCGAGTACGCGACCACCGGGCCGACGAACCGGAAGCCCCGATGGCGCAGGTCCTTGGCCAGAGCCGTGGACGCCGGCGTCAGGCTGGGCATGTCGGCGAACGCCCGGAAGCGGCCGGGCGGGCGCTCGTCGGAGGCGGGCGCGTGCGAGAACACGAGGTCAACCAGCGACTCACCCTGTTCGTGCAAGGCCACGACCGCGCGGGCGTTGGCGATGGTGGCCTCCACCTTGGCCCGATTGCGGACGATGCGCTCGTCGGCGAGGAGCCGTGCAACGTCGTCGTCGCCGTAGGCGGCCACGACGTCGGGCTGGAAGCCGTCGAACGCCTCGCGGAAGCCGGGACGTTTTCGGAGGATGATCAGCCATGAGAGCCCGGACTGGAACGCCTCGAGGGACATGAGCTCGAACATGGCCCGCTCGTCGCGCAGCGGCCGCCCCCACTCGTGGTCGTGGTAGTCGATGTAGAGCGGGTCGCTGGTGCCCCAGCCGCAGCGCGGCTTGCCGTCGTCGCCCACCCGTAGGTCGTCGTTGCTGGTGACATCCGTCATGTATCGGAGGCTAACGAGAGGGTGTGACATTCAAGGTCCGCTGGGCCATTGGAACGTGCGCGGATAGGCACGTCACCCTGGCTCTCGGTGGTCAGCGCTGCTGGGAGGCCCAGCTGTTGAGCTGCGACCCGGCAACAAATTCCCACGCGGGGTGCCTGCGGAACGCCCCATCCGCTGGGCCTCTTACCCCCTGGCGTTGCCGGTGAAGGCCCACGACGCCAGCCGCGCCGAGGGGACGTGCATGATGCCGCCCTCGCTGCCCACCAGCCGGGCGTCGTCGCCCAGGCCCAGCACCTTCCCCAGACCGAAGCCGCCCACGATGGACTGCGTGTAGCGCAGGTTCTGCACCGGTCCGACGATCCGGCCCTCCTCTACGAGGAAGAGGCCGTTGCGCGTGAGCCCGGTCACCACCTGCGTCTTGGGGTCGAGGATGCGGTTGTACCAGAGGTCTGTCACCAGCAGACCCCGCTCCACCTGGCCGACGAGTTCATCCGGCGCGTCGCCGCCTCCGCCGAGGAACAGGCTGGTGGCATAGCCGCCGAACGCCTCGGAGCCGACCGAGTGGCCGGTCGGCTCGACGCCCGCCAGGCGCGCAGAGCGGCGGTCGTGCGTCAGGCCGGACGAGACCCCGCGGCGCACCAGGTCCAGTCGCCGCTTGGGCGTGCCCTCGGCGTCGAAGCCGACGCCGAGGGCACGGGGATCGGTGGCGTCGTCCCAGATGTCTACGGCCGCGTCCCACTGTTGCTCGCCGAGGTGCACGAACGACGTGCCGTCGGCGTGCGCCTTCCCGTTGAAGCCCATGTAGGCGGGATAGACCAGCGCCGACGCCACCGCCCTGGGCTCGAGCACGACCTCGTAGTTGCCGGGCGGCAGCTCCACCGGGCTCCGGCCGGACGCCGCCTTGGCGGCGGCACGGGCTCCGCAGGCGGCACCGTCGAGATCCGCGAGCCGCACGGACGTGGCCTGGGCGTAGCCGTCGGCGGTGTCGCCCCCGCCCTCCCCGTCCGGAACCGAGGCGCGATGGATGCCGTCGAGCTCTGCGGTCGTGGCCTGGCCCACAGCTCGCTGCCCGGTGGTCGACACGAGCACGTGGGTTGCGGCCTCCGTCGAGCAGTAGCCGGCAGCCTCCAGACCCTCCCCCGCCTCGACGAACGCCGCCACGATGGCCGCCCGCTCGTCGGGCGTGGCCCCGGCGGTGCCGTCATCCCAATGGTCGACGAGCGGCACCGGGGCCTCGGGGGCGAAGCCGGCGAACTCGGGGTCGGGCGGCCGGAGGGCCGCCGCCGCCAGCGCCCGCTCGACGAGCGCCTCCAGGCTGGAGGCATCGGTGCGCGTGGTCTGTGCGCGGGCCACCCTCCCGTCGACCGCCACCGTGAGCGACATCGCCTCGAGATCCTCGGTGACGTTCTGGTGGATGCGGCTGTTCGCGAAACGGGTCAGCGACGACGTGCCCACCAGCGCTGCGGCGACGGCCTCGGCCCGACCGCCGACGTACGCCAGGGCCCGCTCGCACGCGTCGGTGGCCAGCCGGGTGGAATCGGCGAGTTCGACCATCGTCCGGACCGTAGTGTGAA
>DASSDL010000149.1:0-68343 GCA_035697145.1 Acidimicrobiales bacterium | reverse complement strand
ACGTGATCCGGGCGGCGTTGGGTGAGGTGGAGGACTACCAGCGGGTCACGGTCCGGGGCGTGGAACCCGCCACGATCGTGGGCGCCGCCGCCGCCGACCTGGCCCACCTGCTGGCGGAGCTGATCGAGAACGCCCTGGTGTACTCGCCCCCCGACCAGATCGTCGACATCCGCGGCCGCTTCCGGCCCGGTGTCGGACCCAACGGGCCGCAGGCCCTTCCGCCGACCATGGGCCGCGTCGGCCCGCCGGATCGGGCCGACGAGAGCAACGGGGAACGGGAGCGCCGGGAAACGTACACGCTGGCGATCATCGACTCCGGTCTAGGCATGACCGCGGCCGACATCGACGCCGCCAACCGCCGCCTGGCCGGTGCCGAGTCGTTCACCATCGCCCCGTCGAAGTATCTCGGCCACTACGTGGCCGGGAACCTCGCCGCCCGCCACGGCGTCGGTGTCCGCTTGGACCACTCGCCCGGCAACGGCATCACCGCCACCGTCCACATCCCGCCCACCCTGCTCACCACCGACGTGGTGACCAGTGCGCCGGTGACCCCGCCCCAGGGGATGCGTCCGTCCGGCGTGGCCCTGCCGGGCGGCGGTCCGGCGCTGCCAGCCCCACCCGCACAGGAGCCGCAGCCGCCCGCTTGGCTCCCCGGTCCCGCCTCACCGCCCGCCCCTGCGTGGGGACCTGTGGAGCCGGCGACGCTGTCGTCGGGCTACGAGCCGGTGGCCCCCTCGCAGTCCGTCTTCGACGCCCCCGCATCTGGGGAGCCGGAACCACCGGCGTGGCTGCCGCAGCCAACCCGGCCCACGCGTACCGCCAGCGGGCTCGTAAAGCGCCCCTCCCGGGCCGGCGACGGCGTGCAGCCACCGGCGGCCGGGCATCCCGGCCCCAACGAGGACCTGTTGGCGTCGCTCAGCCGCATCGCCGGAACCAGCCGCAGCCGCGAACGGACGGGCCCGCCATCGGCGGCCGCGGGACCTCCGCGACCGGCCCGGGGCAACGCGTTCCCGCCGCCGTGGGCCGAGCCGATCGGTTCCGAGCGCGGAGATCGTGGCCTCGACCTCCGCTCGTCCGGGCCGCCTGCCGCCCCTCCGGCCGCGCCGCCCCCGTGGTCACCGCCACCGGGACCGGTGTCCTCTCCGGTGCCGCCGGCCCCGCGGCTGACCCGCCGGGTCCGCGGGGCGCAGCTGCCCTCGACCGATCCCATGCAGGTGCACCGGGCGGGGGTCGGCGCTGATGGCCCGCCGGCAGCCGGGTCGGCGTCCCGGCGGCCGGCGCCGGCGACGTCCGACGGGCGGCGATCGCCGGACGACGTCTACAGCTTCCTCACCAGCTTCACCGCCGGAGTGCAGCGCGGGCTCGACGAGGCCCAGCCCCGCCCGGACTCGCCCGACAACTGAGGCCGGAGCCGGCGCCGGCCGGTGGTATCAAGGCGCATGCCCAGCGACGACGTACTCACTTGGACGGCGGGGCGGCTGGCCGGCGCGGTCCGCCGTCGGGAGATCGCCAGCCGCGAGTTGCTGTCCCTCGCCCTCGACCGCATCGACCGCATCAACCCCAAGCTGAACGCCGTCGTGACCCTCGACGCCGAGCGGGCCGGATTGCAGGCGGCGACCGCGGACGAGGCCACGGCCCACGGCGAGACCATCGGGCCATTGCACGGCCTACCCATCACGGTCAAGGACGCCCTCGAGACGGCTGGCCTGCGCTCGACCGGCGGTGCGGTCGAGCTGACCGACCACGCGCCGGCGGCGGATGCATCGGCAGTGGCCCGGCTGCGGGCGGCGGGAGCGGTGGTGTTCGGGAAGACCAACGTGCCGCGCTGGTCGGGTGACCTGCAGACGTACAACGAGATCTTCGGCACCACCAACAACCCCTGGGACCCGGCCCGGGTCCCAGGGGGCTCCTCGGGCGGCGCCGCTGCCGCCGTGGCCGCCGGCCTGACCAGCTTCGAGCTGGGCACCGACATCGGCGGCTCGGTGCGGATCCCGGCGCATTGCTGCGGCGTGTTCGGGCTCAAGACGACCTACGGCATAGTGCCCCAGCGGGGCTACCTCGATCGTGTGGGCGGCGGAGTGGCCGACTCCGACATCAACGTGTTGGGGCCGCTCGCTCGGAGCGCCCAGGACCTCGACCTGCTACTGGACGTCGTCGCCGGGCCCCTGGAGGAGGATGCGGTCGGCTGGCGGCTGGAGCTGCCCGCGCCGAAAGCGACGAGCCTGGCCGACTACCGGGTAGGCGTGTGGTTGGACGAGCCCAGCGTTCCGCTCGGTGCCGAGGTGCGCGCCGCCGCCCGCGGCGCCGTCGACGTGCTGGCGGATGCCGGCGCCCGGGTGGAGGAGGCACACCCAGGCGTCGCCTTCGACGAGCAGGTGACGCTGTTCATGGAGGCCGTCGGGGCCGCGGTCAGCCCCGGCATGGACCCCGCACTGGGCGAGGTGGTGGCGGGTGGGCACCTGAATTGGCTCCACGCCCTCGACCGACGGGCCGGGTTGCGCCGAGCCTGGGCCGACTGGTTCGACAGCTACGACCTCTTGCTGTGCCCGGTGATCCCCGTCGAAGCCTTTCCGCACAACCAGCAGGGGGACTTCATCGACCGGACCGTCGACATCGACGGCGTGGACCATCCTTACCCGTCCCTGATCAGCTGGACCGGGCTCGTCGGCATCATGGGCTTGCCGTCCGCCGTGCCCCCGATCGGGTTCACCGCCACCACCGGCATGCCCGTGGGCCTCCAGGTGGTGGCTCCCTGGTACCACGACCGGGAGGCCATCGTCGCCGCGGGCCTGCTGGCCGACGCCTGCGGTGTCGGCTATCGCGTCCCCCCGCTCGACTGAGCCCCGTGTGCCGAACCGGTGAGGAGCGTCCCCGGTTCATTCGCGCGGCATCTCGGCCCATACCCGGGTGCGGCCGGTCGGGTCGAAGTTGTTCCCCCAGGTGGACGCAAGTGCATCGACGATGCGCAGACCCCGGCCCCCGAGGGTAGGGGTCGCGACCTGCTTGGGCCACCGTTCCGGCGTCCGGCGCCCGTCGTCCACCACCGCAATCCGCAGCGCGTCCGAGTCCAGCGTTACAAAGATGTCGATCCGCCCCGACCCGTGCAGGACGGCGTTGGTGCACAGTTCGCTGGTGACGAGAAGAGCGTTGTCGACGACGGAGGTTTCGCCCCACCGGAACAGCGTCTCCCGCACGAACGCCCGGGCCTCCGGTATCTGGTCGCTGGTACGGCTGAAGCGGGCGTAGGCCTGCATCGACCCTCCCCTATCCCCCGGACGCCGGAGCTAACAGGAAACCCCAGGTTCGAGCGTTAGAACGTGCGCGATCGCCCGTCACCAGTTTTCGAGATCCTCATCGTCGGGCACGGGTCGTTCGTCGTCGGGTAGGGGCGTGGCGCCCGGTACGGCGTCGGCACCCCTGTCGGGCACCGGGCGTTCGTCGTCGGGTATGGGCTCGCCACTAGGGGCGACCGGGCCGATCTCCACGACCGGCCGCTCATCGTCGGGGATCGGTGTCTGTTCGGCCACGGCCACCTCCCGGGGCTGTCTGGTCGGTCCGAATAATCGGTCGTGACCGTCAGTGCGACGAACACCACCACCAGCACCAATACGATCACATCGGCCCCTGCACAAATCATTCCCTGTCAGCCGGGGATCGATGCGCCGGTTTCGGCGGCCCGCCGGGGGGAAATGTGTCCGGCGTAGCTCGCGGAGGTGGACATGACGACAGCGGATGATCGGGACGCCGAGGGCTTCTCCGTTTCCACCCGTCGTGAGGGCGCCCGAGGCGTCGTCGCCTTGGTCGGCGAGCTCGACCTTCATACCGCCGATGAGCTGACCACGGCGGTGTCGGTCCTGCTCGAACAGAAGGTGACCCGTGTCGAGGTGGATGCCGGCGGGCTGAGCTTCGCCGACTCGGCGGGGCTCCGGGCGGTGCTCATGGCCCGTGCGGCGGCCGAGGAGGCCGGGGCTACCTTCGGCGTGACCGTCGTCTCGGGCAGCGTGGAGCGGCTCATCGAGATCACCGGTCTGTCCGACCTGCTGGTCGAAGACTCGTAGCACGTCGTCCGACCTCGCACCCGGCTGATCTCCGGGGCGGCGGAAGGCGAGCGAGACATCCGCGTCCCGCGCGTGGCCGCCGGCGCAGCTGACCGCCGTCAGGCGTCTATGCGCGTCGCCAGCAGGCAGATGTCGTCGCCGGCCGGGCCGTCCACGAGCGCGTCGGTGACCCGCTCGCACAACTCGTTGGCACCGCCGGTGAAGCCCTCGACGGACTTGCGCAACAGTGTCAATCCGTCATGGCCCTCACGCTCCTGCTGCTCGAGCAGGCCATCGGTGTAGAGCAGGAGGGCGGTGCCGACCTCCAGCGGCGCCGGGGCCAGTAGGCCGCGTGCGCCCTCGGGCGGAGCGACGCCCAGCAGGCGGCTGTGTCCCTCGGTCAGGAGATGTGTCGCGCCGTCGGGATCGATGACGATCGGGGGTGGATGGCCGGCGTTGACCAGTTCCAGCGTCGAGGCGTCGAGGTCGATGACGGCGAGCACCAACGTGGCGGTATGGAGGTCCCCGAGGTTCTGCAGCAACACGTCGACCCGCCTGACCACCTCGTCGAGCGGACCATCCTCCACTGCGTACGCCCGGGTCCCCAGCCGGAGCTGGCCCATCACCGCCGCCTGGCGGACACCGTGGCCCATCACGTCGCCGATCACCAGACCCACGCGATCGCGGGCCAACTCGATCACGTCGTACCAATCGCCGCCCACCTCGGTGCCGACGCCGGCCGGCAGGTAGCGCACGGCCACGTCGAGGCGGTCGAATGATGGCACCGCCGCGGGCAGCAGGCTGCGCTGCAGGCTCAGCGAGATGGCGTGCTCGCGGGCCGCCCGTGCCTGCGCCTCCCAGAAGCCGCGCTGGGCCATGTCGAAGGTGGACAGGCTTTCGACAAAGAACTCCATGCACGCCGCTACGGTCTCGCCCTCGTACCTGTCGGCCAGCAGGTCGGTGACCGCCTCGCTGTGGATGGTCGCCAGCTCGAGCAGGCCGATCTCCGCCTCCACTGCCGAGTGGCCGAGCTCGTAGGCCCGGCTGCGACCCGACTCGTCGCGCGCATCGAGGTAATGGCGCAGCGCTGCCCGGTACCCGTCGGCCAACCGGTCGCGATCGGTCCTCATCGTCGGCCGTCCATCAGCGTGCGTCGCGGACAAGCGTCACTCTCGCACACGGGCCACGGCCACCAGGGCGTCGTCGGACGCCCGGGCGTGCCTTTCGAGGATGCTGGTGGCGATCCGGTCGACGGGTTGACCGGTAGCAACCTCGGGGAGGAAATCCTGCCTGACGCCGTCGGTGGCCATGATCACCAGGTCGTTGGGCCGCAACTCGACGACCGAATCGCGCAGACGAGGCAGCCGGTAGCCGACCGTCCCCCCGAACAGCACTGCGCTGGCGACCATCGAGCCGTGGCCGCTCTCGGTGCGCCGTACGAGGTGGGCCTCGACATTGCCCACGCCGACCCATTGCAGCATGCCCGCCCCGCACTGGACGCGGACCAGGGTGATGGCCGCGCCGCGCGTGCGGGCCAGGCCGACGTGACAGAGGCGCAGCAGGCTGGCGAGCATCTCGCTGCTGTGCGCGGCGATGGTGTCGCGGGCGATCTCGGCGGCTTCCGCCGCCTCGGCGCCGTGTCCCAGCCCGTCGATGGCGGCCAGCAGCGCGCCGTCGCCCACCGGCATGCAGGCGGCGAGGTCGCCGGACACCTCCTCGCCCGGGAGCGGCCGTCCCGACACCGCCCAGTCGAGGCAGGCCAGGCTGGTCATCCGGGATTCCCCCACGCCCCCGGCATGGGGCCGAAGCCGGCGCTCACCCACTATGGGCACCACTTTCGCATGACAACCGTGGTACCCACACCGATCTCGGACCGAACCTCGAAGTGGTCCATCAATCGCCCCGCGCCCGGGAGGCCGAGGCCGAGCCCCACGCCCGTGGAGTAGCCGTCCTGCATGGCGCGTTCGATGTCGGCGATTCCCGGGCCCTCGTCGCTGGCGACCACCTCTATGGCGTTGCGCCCGTCGATCGCGACTGCGCAGATGGCGATCTCACCCCGCCCGGCATGGCTCATGATGTTGCGGGCGATCTCGGATATGGCGGTGGCGATCATCGTCGACTCGATGCTGGAGCAGCCCATCTGCTCGGCCAGGTCGCGTCCCTCCTGGCGCGCCGTGACGATGTCGACGTCTGCGGCGATGGGGACCCGCAGTGGGCCCTCCAGCGGCATCCTCATTCCTTCCCGGTCCGGGCGTCGAGGAAGCGCAGCCCCTCCTCGAGGTCGAGCGCCGTGTAGACGTCCTCGAACGTCAAGCCGAGCTGGACCATGGCGAACGCCACCTCGGGCTGCACGCCGACCACCACAGTGTCCGCCCCCCGCAGGCGCGTCATGTGAGCGATGGTGCGCAGTGAGCGTGCCGCGAACGAGTCCATGAGGTCGAGCGCCGTGAGGTCGACGATGATGCCCCGCGCGCGGTACTGCCCCACTTGCCGGACGAGGTCGTCGCGGAGCCGCAGTGCCTCGGTGTCGGTCATCGCAGACTGGACCGTGGCGATCAGGTACTCGCCCTGCCGCAGGATGGGGACTGCCATCGGAATGGCTAGCGCAGTTCGACGACAGGCTCGAGAGGCTCCGTTTGCGAGACCTCGTAGCCGAGCAGGCGCTCGGCCGCTTCGATGCCCCCCTGCAGATCGCCGACGGCGTTGACCTTGGACAGTTCGACGCCGATGGTCACGAGCGTCAGCGCGATCTCGGCCGACAGGCCACTGATGATCACGCTCGCGCCCATCAGGCGCGAGGCGTCGACCGTCTGCACGATGTGGTTGGCCACCGTGGAGTCGATCTCGGGGACGCCGGTGATGTCGATGACCACCACCTTGGCCCGATTGGTGCGGATGGCCCGGAGCAGTTGCTCGGTGAGCTGGCGGGCCCGCTGGCTGTCGAGCGCGCCGATGATGGGCAGGATCACGAGGCGTGGCCGCACCTGGAGCACCGGCGTGGACAGCTCGCGGATCGCCTCCTGCTGCTGACGGATGATGCGCTCGCGCTCCTGGACGAAGCTGACGCCCACGGTGTTGGCGATGCGGTTGGCCGCCGGCTCGTAGGCGTCGAGCACGCGGTTCAACAGGTCGAAGTCGGACTGATACTTCTCGAACAGCGACCGGGCCAGCACGTCACGCAACAGGAGCACGATGCCCAGCACCTCGTCGGTCTCGACGCCGCGGGGGATGATGCGCTCCGACAGGCTGCGGGCGTAGTTCTCGAGGGTCTCGACGCTGCCCGTCTCCAGCGCCTCGACGTAGTTGTCGTAGACCGATGTCGCCTCGGAGAAGATTTCCTCGGGGGTCATCGCCGTGAGCAGCCCAGCGTCGGTGATGCGCCGGGCCCACTCCTCGCGCAGCTGGGCCCGGCTCTTGCGCAGGTGGGCGACCAGCTCGGGGAGGAGCACCTCGCTGCCCTCCCGCGTCGCCTCCGCTGCGTCCTCGGCCGCCCGCGGCCTACGTCGAGCCGGTGTCTGCGCGGTCGGACGACTGGGCGTCGCCATGATTACCTCCCCGTCAGCTACGTGCCGTGCGCCCTTGCCGCTGCACAGCGGCCCGCTCGGCCCTGCCTCCTGTGCGGTCGGCCTCGGGCCGTCGGGCGCACCTTATTCCGCCTCGTCGATCGACGACGACACGGGGGCTCGCGCCGCGAGGAGCTTCACGGCGGGCTCGTGGTGGCGTTCGGTGCCCGGCGGACGGGTGGCAGGTAGATGCCCACCTCGGTCCGCACCCACCAGGCGCCGTCCGTTCTGCGCTCGGCCCGCGTGGAGTAGCGGTAGCGAAACAGCCGGGCCCGCACGAAGGCCGGGGGTCGGTCGGGGAACGGGTTGCCCCGCCGGCGAAGCAGGCGAAGTGTGGCCTGGTCGCCCTCCAGCAGCTTCGCCGCCAGGCGGGGCAGCCAGGGCTCGGCGTAGCCCGGCGACAACGCCGCGAACCACATGAGCCAGTCCAACCGCAGGTGGTAGGGCGCGACCTGCGGTGGCCGGCGGCGGGGATCACCTGGCTTCCCCTTGAACTCGTAGGGCCGCCAGTCGGTTGTCGGCGTGATGGCCGCGTCGCCCGTGCCCTCGATCACCACCTCGTGCCGCTCCCGGCTGATGGTCCCGAAGGCCCCGTAGGTGTTGACGAGGTGCAGGCGGTTGAAGCTGAGGTTCATGGCCTGGCGCGACGAGAGCATGTTGCGGACGGGCCACCAGCTGAGGACCACGAAGGTCGCCGCCAGCGCCAGGGTCAGGGCACCGAACCAGGCCGGTGGGTCGGGCAGCAGGGCCGGGGGCGAGGCCGGCAGCACCGTCTCGAGGATCCGGTTGTCGAGCGCGCTGAAGGCGAGGGTCATGGTCACCACGTTCAGCCACGAGAAGTTGCCGCTCAGCACCAGCCAGCCCTGGGTGACGATCATGATCACGCCGGCCACCGAAGCGTAGGGCTGGGGCGTGAACAGCAGGAACGGCACCACCAGTTGGGTGACGTGATTGGCGGCCACCTCCACCCGGTGGAGTGGCGCCGGCAGGCGGTGGAACCACCAGCTGAGCGGGTTCGGCATCGGCTGGGTCTCGTGGTGGTAGTCGAGGCAGGTCAGGCGCCGCCAGCACCGGTCGCCCCGCAGCTTGATGAGGCCGGCCCCGAACTCGACGCGGAACAGCAGCCAGCGCAGGAGGATGATCACCGGCAGCGGCGGGGCGATGTCGGTCGGTCCCAGGAAGATGGCCAGGAACCCGGCCTCGAGCAGGAGCGACTCCCAGCCGAAGCCGTAGAACGTCTGGCCGACGTTGACGATCGACAGGTAGAGCACCCACAGCGCGAACCACACGACCATCGACCCGCCGATCGGGCCCTGCTCGGGCAGGCCGAGCACCACCAGCACTGCGAGGCCGGCGCCTGTCCACGCCACGACACCGAGGAGACGGTCGCTGTAGTGGAGCGTGAAGAGGCTGGGTGCCCGCGACCAACCTGCCAAGCGGACGTAGCGCGGGACGGGCAGCAGCCCCCGTTCGCCCAGCAGCGGCCGGAACTGGTTGATGGCAACGGCGAACGCAAGCAGGTAGATGACGCCGAGGCCCCGCTGGATCACCAGTCGGGCCAGGTAGTACTCCGGTGCCGCGAGCCAGTCCATGCGACGATCCCGTGTGGCGCTCCCCCCAGGCGTGTGACTGCCAGCTTCGCGCCGGACGGGCCCTCAGGCGGTCAAACCGAACACTCGGCGGAGCGCGACCTGCGCGGCGAGGAACCCGCCCATGCCGTGGACGCCGGGCCCCGGCGGCGTCGCCGCGGAGCACAGGAAGATGGCGGGATCGGGCGTGGCGTACGGGACCTGGGCGACGACCGGCCGGAACAAGACCTGGCGGCCCTGGAAGGCGCCACCGGCGATGTCGCCGTCGATCATGCTGCGGTTGTGGGCCTGCAGCTCCGGCGGGCCCCAGGCCGACCGGCCCATGACCAGCTCGCGGAAGCCGGGGGCGAATCGCTCGATCTGGTCCTCGATGGCGCTGGTCAGGTCGCCGTGCCAGCCGCGGGGCACATGGCCGTACGCCCACAAGGTGTGCCGGCCCTCGGGTGCCCGCGATGCGTCGATGATCGTCGGCTGGGCCACGATGAGGAACGGCGGGTCCGGCGGCCGCCCGGCGGCCACGGCGGCCAACGCGCCACCGATCTCGCCGAGCGATGCGCCGAGGTGGACGGTCGCCGCCCGACGGCACTCCGCGGCCTTCCACGGGACGGCGTCGGCCAGCGCGTAGTCCACCTTGAACACCGCCGGCCCGTGCCGGTAGCGGCCGAGTTGCGTCCGGTACCGGTCCGGCAGGCGGTCACCGGCGATCGCGGCCAGGTCGCGCGGCATCACGTCGAACAGATAGGCGCGGGCGCCGGGCAGCTGGCCGAGCGCAGTGACGAGCGTCCCGGTCTCGACCTCGCCGCCCAGCGACTCGAGATAGGAGACGAGCGAGTCGGCGATCGCCTGCGATCCACCGCGCGCCACGGGCCAACCCACCTCGTGGGCGGCGAGCGCCAGCATCAACCCCACGGAGGTCGTGAGCGGCGAGGTCGGCGGGACGATGGCGTGCCCGGCGATGCCCGCCAGCAGCATGCGGGTGCGGTCCTCGCGAAAGGCCCGCGCCGCCAGCTGGACCGGCCACACCGCCCGCAGGCCGAAACGCGCCAGCAGCACCGGGTGGCGGGGGAGGCCCATGGCGATCGGGCCGAGGACGTCGCCCGCCAGGTCCGACCAGCGCCCGAGGAAGGGCCCGACCAGCCTCCGCCACGCCCGGTCGTCGCGGCCGAGCGAGGCGACGGTCTCGTCGACCGAACGGGCCAACACCGCGGCCGACCCGTCGAGGAGCGGGTGGGCCAGCGCCAGGTCGGGGTGGACCCACTTGAGGCCATGGTCGGCCAGGGGCAGCGCCGCCAGCGCCGGCGACCCCACCCCGAAGGGATGGACGGCCGAGCACACGTCGTGGCGGAAGCCCGGCAGTGTGAGCTCCTCGGTGCGGGTGCCGCCTCCCGCCCTGGCGGAGGCCTCGAACACGCGGACGCGCAACCCGGCCCGCGCCAGCGTCACGGCGGCGGTCAGCCCGTTGGGACCCGATCCCACGACGACGGCGTCGAGCACGTCCCACCTTTGCCGATTCTCAGCGGGGTCAGGGCGTGGCGCCCGGGGCCTCGTCGTCGACGTGGACGGCGGCGTCCTCCGCCGGCGGCGTCACCCGCTCGGTGGCGACATCTCGGGTGGTCTCGTCGCCGCTGAACTCGTCGTCGGGCGCGAGGGGTCCCTGCTCATCGTCCTGCTCGGCCCCGGCCCGCTCGCCGACCAGGTCCTTCTCGGTGTCGGGCACGCCCGCGTCGTCGCCCGCCAGCTCCACGCCCGTGTCCGTCTCGCCGGCTCCGACGGGCTGCTCCCACGCTTCCGGTTCGGTGCGCTCGTCGCGCTCGGCGAACGATTCCCCGCCCAGCTGCTCCACCCCGGTGACGCCTTCGTCCTCGATCGCCAGTGGCTCGTCGGGCGGGAACTCGTCGGCAAGCAGCTCGTCGTCGAAGTCCTCGCCGGTCTGGTCAGGATCCATGCCCACACGCGTACCCTCGTCGGCTACCGCCGAATCCGGGTTCAGGCCGGCGGGACCTCCCGGTGGGTGAAGCGGCCCAGCGAGGCCGTGTAGCCAGCGTCCTCGAGGGCGGCGACCACGCGGTCGACGTGGTGCTTGTCGAGGGTCTCGATCGTGACCTCGATCTCGGCCGACTTGGCGGACATGTCCACGAACATGCGCTGGTGCAGGATCTCGACGATGTTGGCCCCCACCCGGCCGAGGACCGTGGCGAGGTCGCCCATGCTGCCGGGGACGTCGGGCACCTCCACGTGCAGGCGGGTCAGCCGGCCGCTCCGGATCAGGCCCCGCATGATGACCGACGCCAGCAGCCGCGGGTCCACGTTGCCGCCGGTGATCACCACGCCAACCTTCCTGCCGGCGAAGCGCTGCCGCTGCTCGAGGAGGGCGGCGACGCCGGCGGCACCGGCACCCTCGGCCACCACCTTCTCGATCTCCAGCAGCAGGTTCATGCCCTGCTCGATGCTCTCCTCCCTCACCGTGATCACGTCGTCCGCCAGGGCGGCGATGATCCGGCCCGTCAGGTCGCCGGCGCGGGGGACGGCGATGCCTTCGGCGATGGTCGATCCGCCGCAGGGCAAATCCGCCTGGTTGACGTGGGCGGCCATGGACGGATAGCGCTCGGTCTGGACACCGACGAGCTCGATCGACGGTGACAGGCTCCTGGCGGCCACCGCCATACCGGCCAACAGGCCGCCGCCGCCGACCGGCACCACCAGCGCGTCGAGGTCGGGGTCGTCGGCCAGCATCTCCAGCGCGCAGGTCCCCTGCCCGGCGATGACCGCAGGGTCGTCGAAGGGATGCACGTAGGTGCGGCCCTCGTCGCCGGCCAGGCGCAGGGCCTCGGTTTCGGCCTCCGCCAGCCCGTCGCCCAGGAGCAGGACGGTCGCCCCCAGCTCGCGCGTGCGTTGCACCTTCACGAACGGGGTGTTGGTGGGCATGACGATGGTGGCGTCGATCCCGAGCCGGCTGGCGTGGTAGGCGACGGCCTGGGCGTGGTTGCCGGCCGACATGGCGACGACGCCCTTGGCTCGCTCGCCGTCGTCGAGCTGGAGCAGCTTGTTGAGGGCGCCCCGCTCCTTGAACGACGCGATGAACTGCAGGTTCTCGAACTTCACCACCACGTGGCATCCCAGCACCTGGGACAGGGTCCGGGAATGGGCGCTGGGGGTCCGCTCGATCGACCCGGCGAGGCGCTCGGCGGCGGCCACGACGTCGTCGGCGGTCACCGGCAACCCGCGCCCGGTCACGGGCCCGGGCTCCGCGGCGTGCCCGGCCGTCATGTCGCGGCCCGCAGCATCCGTTTGCTCACCGTCATGTCCTCGAGCACCTCCATCAGCGGCTCGACCCCGAGGCCGGCCCCGCTGGGCACGATCATGGTGCCACCCCTCGAGTCGAACGGGGGCGTGAGGTCGGTCGTGAAGTAGCGCGACGACGGTCCGAGGTCGGGTGGGAGGTTGCATCCGGGCAGCGCGGCGATGGCCAGGTTGACGGCGCGGCCGATGCCTGTCTCGAGCATGCCGCCGCAGCGCAGCGACACGCCGGCGTCGCGGCAGCGCTGGTGCACCCGGCGGGCCTCGACGAGCCCGCCGACCCGACCCGCCTTGAGGCTCACCGCCCCGCACGCCCCGAGCGCCAGCGCCGTGTCGAGGTCGGCCAGCGAGCCGATCGACTCGTCGAGGCACACCGGCACGTCGATCTGGCGGGCCAGGCGGGCGTGGCCCACGAGGTCGTCGGGGGCGAACGGCTGCTCGATGGCGACCAGCCCCAGGTCGGGCGCTGCCAGCCGGCCAAGGGTGGCCATGTCCTCCGGGTTGTCGCTGCGGAAGCTGCCGTTGGCGTCCACCAGGAGGGCGACCTCGTCGCCGACGTCCTCGCGGACGGCGCCCACAGGCTCGACGTCCCAGCCCGGGCGGACCTTGATCTTGAACGCCCGGTGGCCCTGGTCGCGCCAGCGGACGACGGACTCGATCAGGCCGTCGACGGTCCTGGCGATGCCGACGGCGATGCCGGTGGGCACGACAGGGCGCGTGGCGCCCAGGAAGGCGGCCACCGACCGGCCGTCCGCCCGCAGGCCGGCGTCGAGCGCGGCGCACTCGAGCGCGGCCTTGGCCATGTGGTGGCCCCGAACCTCCCGCAGCGACCTGCCCTCGAGCAGGCGGGGGACCAGGTGGTGCTCCAGCACGTGCAGCGCGCCGGCGGAGTACTCCGGCCAGTAGGTCGGCTCCGGCTCGGCCACGCACTCGCCCCAGCCCGCGGGTCCCTCGGTTGCCACGGCTCGCACCACCACGAGCTCCCGGTTACGACGGGTGCCGTGGGCGGTGACGAAGGGTTCGGCGAGGGGCATCCGCACGACGCGCAGCTCGACGCCCTCGAGCACGACCTGCATCGTCACCTCCTGGCGGTGTGCGCCCGACCGGGGTCCGGGCGTGGGTTGCCGGACCCCATCATTCCGCGCCGTCCGCCAAGCGACGTGGTCGGTAGCCTGGACGGGTCATGGCAACCAGCTCGATGACCGCCCTCGCCCTCAAGGCCAACGACCCCTGCTGGTGCGGCAGCGGCCGCAAGTTCAAGCGCTGCCACAAGGCCAGCACCGACCACATCCGTCCCGGACGAGTGGGCCCGCCCCGCCCGGTGCCGGAAGACATCCCGCGGCCGCCCTACGCCGAGACCGGTGTGCCGGTGCGGCGCGCCGAATCGCACGTGCGACCGCCCGACGTGATCGAGCGCATGCGCCGCGCCGGCCGGGCGGCCGCCGAGGTGCTGCAGACCGTGGGCGCGGCGGTGGCGCCGGGCGTCACCACCGACGAGCTCGACGCCCTGTGCCACGACGAGTGCATCAGGCGGGGTGGCTATCCCAGCCCCCTCAACTACGGCGCCTTCCCCAAGTCGCTCTGCACGTCCGTCAACGAGGTCATCTGCCACGGCATACCCGACGACCGCGCCCTGATCGACGGCGACATCGTCAACCTCGACGTCACCATCTTCCTCGACGGCGTGCACGGCGACACCAACGCCACCTTCCCGGTCGGCACCATCGACGAGGGCTCGGCGGAGCTGATCCGGCTGACCCGCGAGTGCCTTGATCGAGGCATTGGCGCCGTGTCACCCGGCCGCCCGATCCGCGATATCGGCCGCGCCATCCAGGGGCACGCCGAGGGACACGGCTACGGGGTCGTGCGAGCGTTCGTCGGCCACGGCATCGGCGAGCAGTTCCACAGCGACCTGCAGATCCCGCACTACGACGACCCGCGGGCGACCACCGTCATCGAGCCGGGCATGACCTTCACCATCGAGCCGATGATCACCATGGGTGCGTGGCAGCACCAGCTCTGGAGCGACGGCTGGACGGCGGTCACCGTCGACCGGCGTCGCACCGCCCAGTTCGAGCACACGCTCCTGGTCAACGACGGCGGCGCCGAGATCCTGACCCTGCCCGGCTGACACCCTGGTCACGGCACTAGCCTGCCCGCGCTTGGGCCAGGGTCTGCTCTTCTTCGACGTGGTGCTGCGCCAGCGGGCGTGCCGCGCCTTCGCGCCCGATCCGGTTCCGGATGAGGACGTCGCCCGGATCCTCGACGCCGCCGTGCACGCCCCGAGCGCGGAGAACGCGCAGCCCTGGGTGTTCGTCGTCGTACGGGACGCCGATCGGAGGCGGCGCATCGCGGAGCTGACGCAACGGCTCTGGGATGGTGGTGCGGGTGAGCATTCTCGGCCGCGTCTTCCCGCCGCGCTGTTCGCCGAGGTCGACGATGCGGTCCGCTCCGGCTTCGGCGGCGCGCCCGTGCTGGTGGTGGTGGCCGGCGACGGCCGCGACGGCGTCACCCGGCGCATGTTGGGGGCGTCGGTCTTTCCTGCGGTGCAGAACCTGCTCCTGGCGGCCAATGCATTGGGCTACGGCTCCGCCCTCATGACGCTCGCGACCGTGGCGTCCGCCGAGCTGCGCAGCATCGTCGAACTTCCGGAGGGCATCGAGCCGATCGCCGTCGTGCCCATCGGCCGCCCGGCCCGCCCCCTCGGTGCCCCTCGGCGGGAACCCGCCGCCGGCAAGACGTACACCGATCGCTACCAGCCCTGATCGCGGTGCGGGAAACGGCGTCACGGCACCGCGCGCCGCAGGTCGGACGCCAGGTCGCCCCTGCGGTCGACGGCGACTCCCTTGCCCAACCCCAGCCACGCGGCCATCGCCGCCAACTCGGCCGCGAGCGCGGAGGCGACGCGGTCCCGGTCGGGCACACCGTCCTCGGCCCAGGCAGCTCTCACGCGGAGCACCTCCGCTCGGCGGTCGGCCTTGAGATCCACGCGGGCCACCAGCGCCTCGTCGAGCAGGAACGGCAGCACGTAGTACCCGTGCACGCGCTTGGGCGCCGGCGTGTAGATCTCGATGCGGTAGGCGAAATCCCACAGGCGCTCGGTCCGCTGGCGCTCCCAGATCAGTGAGTCGAATGGCGACAGCAGCGCCCGCCTGCGCAGCCGGCGACGCGGAACGTGTGCCTCGGGGTGCAGGTACGCGGGCTGGCGCCAGCCTTCCACCCGCACCGGCACCAGGGCCCCGTCGGCCGCCAGCTCCGCCAGCAGCGGGGCCGCCGCCGGCACATTGAGCCGGTAGTAGTCGGCCAGGTCGCGGGCCGTGCCGATGCCGTGGGCCCGGGCTGCGACTAGCAGCAGCCGGCGCCGCGCGTCGGCTTCGCCGGGGGTGGGCGCGGCCAACGCGTCGGCCGGGATCCAACGCTCCGGAAGCAGGTAGGCGCGGGAGAAGCCGTTACGCCGGACCGCCGTGATCTGGCCGGTGTAGAAAAGGTGCTCGACCACCCGCTTGCCCTCGCCCCAGCCCCACCAGCTCTCGGTGCGGGGGGAGGAGCGGTGGACGTCGAGGTCGCCGATCACGACCGGCCCTCGCTCGGCCACCTCGGCCAGTGCCGCCGTCACCAGCTCGGGATTGTCGCGGGCCACCCGGCGGACACCGCCCCAGGCGTGCTCGCCCGCCATGCGCCAGCGCAGGAGGCGATGGCGCTCGACCGGGTGCAGGGAGGCCTCGTGGCCCCAGTACTCGAACACCTCGCGGCTGCCCCACAGCCAGCGGCTGAGGGCATCGCGGTCGTACGGGCCGAGCCGGGCGAAGAAGACCAGCTCGTGGCTGCGGGTGACCACGTTGACCGAGTCGAGCTGCACGGTGGCCAGCCGGTCCAGCACCCGCCGGAAGTGCCGTCGGTCCACCCGGCCCCGGGGACGAGGGTCGGTGAAACCCTGGGCGGCCAACGCCACCCGCCGGGCGTCGCGCCGGCTCATGTCGATGGCGGAGGTCACCGGTGAGCACGCTATCCGGAGGGGGTGAGGGTTAGGGCTACGTTTGTTCGGGTCCCGATGGATAGGAGGGCTGCCGATGGGCTACCGCGTGGTGGTCGACTTCGACCTGTGTGAGAGCAACGCCCGCTGCATGGAAGCTGCGCCCGAGGTGTTCGAGGTCCGCGACGACGACTTCCTCTACGTGCTCGACGAGACACCGCCCGACGAGCTCCGCCCCAAGGTCGAAGAGGCTGTCCGCCGCTGCCCCAAGGCTGCGATCTCCATCGTCGACACGTGACCAGACGGAGATGACGGCCCGGGCGCCGGCCATCGTGGTGGTCGGGGCGTCCCTGGCGGGGCTGCGGGCCGCCGAGGAGCTGCGCTGCGAGGGCTTCGAAGGCACCGTCACCGTTGTCGGCGACGAGGTGCACGCGCCCTACGACCGGCCGCCGCTCTCCAAGCAGGTGCTAGCCGGCCACTGGGAGGCCGACCGCCTGGCGCTGACGGTGGGTGTCGACGGCGGGATCGATGCGCTCGACCTCGACTGGCGGCTGGGCACGGTGGCCAAGGAGCTGGACCTCGACGCCCGCCAGGTGGTCCTGGCCGATGGCGCCCGGCTCGGGTTCGACGGCCTGGTCATCGCCACCGGGGCCACGCCCCGGCGCCTGCCGGGCAGCGAAGGCCTGGCCGGGGTCCACACCCTGCGGACGCTGGACGACTGCCTGGCCGTGCGGGCCGAGGTCGATGCCGGCGCGCGGCGCGTCGTGGTGGTGGGCGCCGGCTTCATCGGCGCCGAGGTGGCCGCGACGTGCCGCACCCGGGGCCTCGACGTCACCATCCTCGAGGCGCTACCGGTGCCGTTAGGCCAGGCGCTCGGGGAGGAGATGGGCGCCGTCCTGGCCGACGTGCATCGTGACCACGGGGTCGACGTTCGGCTGGGGACGGCGGTCGCCGCTCTCGACGGCGGCGGCGACGGGCGGGTCGAGCGGGTCCGGCTGGCCGACGGTAGGGCCATCGAGGCCGACCTGGTGGTGGTGGGCATCGGCGTCGTCCCCAACACCGGCTGGCTCGAAGGGTCGGGGCTGACGCTCGACGACGGTTTGGTCTGTGACGCCACCACGCTGGCGGCCCCGGGTGTCGTGGGAGCCGGTGACGTGGCTCGGTGGCCCAGCCGGCGCTTCGGTGAGCTGATGCGGGTCGAGCACTGGGACAACGCCATCACCATGGGCGCCCACGCCGCTCGACGACTCCTCGCTTGGCTCGACGCCGAGGACGCCGGCGGCCATGGCTCCCGCGAGCCCGAGCCCTACGACCCGGTGCCCTGGTTCTGGTCCGACCAGTACGACCGCAAGATCCAGCTGGCCGGCCGGTCGGCCAGCGCCGACGAGGTGCGGGTCGTCGACGGGTCGACCGACGAGCGCCGCTTCGTCGCCCTCTACCGCCGCGGCGACCGCGTGGTCGGGGCGCTGGCGATGAACCGCCCCCGCGAGCTGCTCGCCTACCAGCGGCTGATCGAGCGCGGGGCTACCTGGGCCGAGGCAACGGGTGCCACGGACCTCGGAGCGAGGTCATAGGCCTCCGATCCGGAACCCATGACGTCGGTCTCGGTCCGCCGAGACCTATCGGCTCACGTTCACTTCGGGGACCGGGACACCAAGGCACCAGGCGACGGCGTCGCTGATCGGTTCCAGCCCCCGCGGGCCATAGGCGTGACCCATGCCTGTCACCAGGTCGAGGCGGCGGTGTCCGGGTGCGGCGTCGTGCAGCACCTGCGCCTCGCTCGTGGGCATGAACCGGTCGTCCCGGCCGTGCACCACCGCCAGCGGGACGGTCAACCGGGCGGCCAGCGCGTCGGGCGGCTCCGGGCGGCTCCAGCGCCGGTCGAGCCGGACGCCGCGCCGGCGCGCCAGCGACCGCCCGATCCGGGTGCGGGTGAGTACCGCCGCCAGCGCGGTGCGGGGGGTGGTCAGGCGCCACTGGGCGGGCGCGCTCACGGTCACCACCCCGGCCAGCTCGGGGTCGGGGCCCTCCGGAACGCCAACGGCGTAGCGCAGCACGGCGATCGCGCCCAGCGACGCGCCCACCAATACGACCCGGGGCGCCAGGTCCCGGGCGGCGACGACAGCGGCCGCCACGTCCAGCCGCTCGAGAACGCCCAGCGTGCACAAACCCTCGGACTCGCCGTGGCCCCGCATGTCGTAGGTGATCACGGCATGGCCATCGGCCCGCAGCTCCTGCGCCATGGCGACCACGGTGGCGTCGTGACGGTGCCCGGCGAACCCGTGGACGAGCACGACGGCGGACGTGGCCGGTTCCCGGGTGAGCCAGGCGTCGGCGACCAGGCTCAGCCCGTCGGCGGTGCGCAGCATGAGCGGCCGGACATCCCCCGGCACTAGCGGGTGCTCGTGCGCACTATGAGCGCCAGTGGATCGTGATGCCGTCGTTGCGCATCGACCGCTTGAAATACAAGGTCGAAAGGCCGACGGCAGCGATCGTGAGTCCCCAGGAGGTGGCGCTCTTGGCGATCACATAGGTCGCCACCGGTTGCGTGATGAGCAGCCAGATGCTGAGGGCGGCGTTGGCAAGCTGAACGAAGGCCCACAGCACGGTGATCCGGGCGAAGAAGCGCCGCACCGGTGGCGAACCGATGAAGGTGGCGGGCAACGGGCAGAAGTCGCCAGCCAGGCGTTCGGCGATCGGGCGGCCGGCGGGCACCGAAGCCAGGAACACCCCCGCGATCAGGACGGTGGTGAGGGTCGGCTGCAGGAAGTAGACGAAAACGCTGCCGGACAGCGCCGCCACCACGGTGCGGGCGGTGAGCCCGACGACGCCGAGCACCAGCAGTCCGGGGACCGGGCGGCCGATGACCAGGCGTCGGGCGATGGCCGTGTACGACCAGACCAGCGCGCCGATCAGTCCGCCCCACACGCCGACCAGCCACAACGCGGCGTAGAACACCAGCAACGGCACCAGCGTCGCCTCCACCAGGTTGGGGAGAGCGTGTCGAGCGAGCGCGCGCAGGCGCGGGATCTCAAGCGGCGGATGGTGCATGCAATGATCGTTGATTCGCGTTCACGGCCGGTCCACAGCTAGTGAACCACCACGGTCACTCCGGCCGGGATCAGTGCACGATGGTGGCGCACAAGAGCCATTCGAAGCAAGGCGGGTGCCCGGATCCCTCCGGTCCGAAGCCCCTACCGCGTGGCGGCGCTGGTCTGCTACCGACTGGCAGCTACCCGCTCAGGTAGGCGGCGAACCGCGCCGATTCCCGCTCCGCCAGCCCGACCGTCACCCACATCCGCTCGATGTGCTGGCGGATCTGCTGGGCGCCCTGCGGGATCGGGTGGTCGGCCAGGAACGCCACCACCTGTTCGGCCAGCGCCCGGTCGCGCACTGACCGGATGCCGGACACCAGCCGGGGGATGCTGTTGGCCGGGAACCGCTCGGTGATCTCGGACCAACGTTCGGCGATGAACGCGAAGGCGGCGGCTGCGTTGTCGCGATTGGTCAGCGTTTCCAGCAGCAGGTACGGCGCATCCTGCGTGCGGACCGCCCCCGACAGCGCCAGGTCGAGCGTGCGCCGGAGGCAGGCGGGCTTTCGGAAGCGCGACAGCGCCAAGAGCAGGCGCTCGCGATCTTGTGGATTGTCCGACGCCCGGAACCGCTCGACCAGACGGTCGTGCTGGGCCTCGTCCCCGAGGGTGGCCGAGACCACGAGCGCGGCCGCCGCCAGGCTGGGGTCGACACCGGCGGGATCGGCGACGTACTCGTCCAGCAGCTCGGCCGACCGCTCGCGGGCGGCACCGTCGTCACCGAGCAGCGCCGCCGCCTGCAGGAGCAGGCCCCGCAGCGAGCGGGTGCGGTCGTCGTCGCCGTCGGGACTGGGATCGGGACCGAGCCGGGCGCGTGCCGGCCCCACCAGCGTGGCCGCACGGGTGTGGAGCCGCTGCGCGGCGTCGTCCTCCACCAGGCGATCGAGCTGGCCCAACCCCCCGACGATGCGCTCCCAGACCGACAGGTCGGTCTCGTCGACGAAGCGCTCGACGGTTTCCACGAACACTGAGGCCGGCGTCGTTGCCGCCAGCACCGACGCCCAGGCGTCGTCGACCAACGTGTAGCGCTCGAGCGGCGTCAGCTCGCCGAGATGCTGGAGCAGCGCCGTGAACAGTGGCTCGGCGTAGCGCACCCGGTAGAAGCCGTGGGCGCCGGCGTTGGCGTTCACCCACGACGTGCCTGGCGGGCGCTCGATCTCGAGCGGCTCGCCGTCGAGCAGCAGGCGATCGAGGGTGGCCGTGGCCTCGCCGCCGCTCTCCACCGCGACCGGGACGGACCAACGGCCGGGACCGTCCGTGCGGCCGGCGCCCTCCGTCCCACCATCCCGGGCAAAGCGGAAGCGGCGCTGGGTCAGGCGTAGCGTGGGTGTGTCGCCGGGGCCGGCCGCGACGCTGACCTCCGGGAAGCCGCCCTGAAAGATCCAGCTCTCGGCGATGCGCCGCACCGGCTCGCCGGTCTCGGCCTCCAGCGCGTCCCACAGGTCCGACGTCTCGGTGTTGGCGTACTGGTGGCGGGCCATGTAGCGGCGGATGCCATCGCGGAAGCGGTCCGGCCCCAGGTGCTGCTCGAGCATGCGGACGACCGACGCCCCCTTCTCGTAGGTGAGCACGTCGAACATGCCGTCGGCGTCGTCCGGCGACACCACCGGGTACTCGATCGGCCGGGTGGCCTCCAGGGCATCGGTGTCGAAGGCCGCACTACGGGACAGCCCGAAATCCACCCAGCGCTGCCAGTCGGGGCGAAAGGCGTCGGTGCAGGTCATCTCCATGAAGGTGGCGAAGGCCTCGTTGAGCCAGATGCCGTTCCACCACTTCATGGTCACCAGGTCGCCGAACCACATGTGCGCAATCTCGTGGCCGATGACGTCGACGACCGCCTGCAGCTCGGCCTGCGTCGATGTGGCCGGGTCGACCAGCACGTAGCGCTCCCGGAATGTGACGCAGCCCAGGTTCTCCATCGCGCCGAAGGCAAAGTCGGGGATGGCGACGAGGTCGAGCTTGTCGCCCGGGTAGACGATGCCGAACCAGTCGCTGAGGTAGCGAAGGGCGAAGGCGCCGACGTCGAGCGCGTACGAGGCGAGGTGCTCCTTGCCGATGGGGCACACGACCCGCAGGGGCTTGCCGTCGACGTCGACCGGGTCGGTGGCCACCAGTGGCCCCACCACGAACGCGACCAGGTAGGTGGACATCGGCATCGTGTCTGCGAACCGGATGGCCACCTTCTTCCGCCCGTCCGGGGTCTCACCGGCCGGGGTGCGGTCCAGCTCGGCGGCGTTGGAGATGGCCAGCAGATCGTCGGGCACGACGAGCGTCACGCCGAAGACGGCCTTGGCATCGGGCTCGTCCCAGCAGGGGAAGGCGCGCCGGGCGTCGGTGGCCTCCATCTGGGTGGCGGCCAGGACCCGTTCGATGCCGGTGTCGTCGGTGAAGGTCGACCGGTAGAAGCCGCGCAGCTTGTCGTTGAGGACGCCCCGGAAGTTCAGGTGCAGGAACGCCTCGCCAGCGGGGAGGGGCCGGTCGAAGCTCAGCGTCGCCCGCTCGGCCTCCTCGTCGAGGCTTACGGTCGCCACCCGAGTGCCACCGCCGTCGGGGATCTCGGCGGTCGCCTCCTCGATCTCCATCTCGACGGCATTGAGCACCACCTCGCTCGTCTCGGTGAACACCTCGACGGCGATGGTCTCGTGGCCGGCGAAGCTGGCGGCCTCGAGATCGGGCTCGAGCGTCAGGTCGTAGCGGCGGGGAACGACGGTGCGGGGGAGTCGGTGGGGGTTGGCCGACGGATCGGGCACGTCGATCTCGGATGGCGGGGTCTGCGCGGGCACGGCAAGCCACGCTACCCACCGCCCGCGATGCCCGGGGCCGGCCCACCAGTGGGCCACCAGCAAGGGTCCGCTAGCCTCTTGCGCCGTGACTGTGGAGGCCTCCCTCGACGTCGTCGGCATCGGCAACGCGCTCGTCGACGTCCTGACCCACGAAGACGATGCGTTCCTCGACGCCCACGGGCTGGTGAAGGGCGCGATGACGCTCATCGACACCGACCGCGCCGAGGACCTGTACACGGCCATGGGCCCGGCCATCGAGATGTCGGGCGGCTCGGTCGGCAACAGCATCGCCGGGGTTGCGAGCTTCGGAGGCCGGGCCGGCTATCTGGGCCGGGTGTTCGACGACCAGCTGGGCGGTGTGTTCGCCCACGACCTGCGGGCACAGGGCGTCGTGTTCGATTGCCCGGCTGCCAGCGAGGGCCCGCCGACGGGGCGCAGCCTCATCATCGTGACGCCCGATGCCCAGCGCACCATGAACACGTACCTGGGTGCTTCCGAGTACTTCTGCCCCAACGATGTGGATGCCGACCTGGTACGCAGCGCCCAGGTCACGTTGCTGGAGGGCTACCTGTTCGACCGACCCGAGTCGATGGACGCGTACTGGAAGGCGTCCGAGATCGCCACGGAGGCCGGCCGCAAGGTCGCGCTGACGCTGTCCGACTCGTTCTGCGTGCAGCGGCACCACGACGACTTCCTTCCACTGGTGCGCGAGCGGATCGACATCCTCTTCGCCAACGAGTCCGAGGCCTGCATCCTGTGGGGCTGCGACGACGTGGAGACCGCGATCGAAAAGGCCCGGACCGAGGTGGGCATCACGTGCCTGACGCTGGGCGCCCGCGGCTCGGTGATCGTGGCCGGGAGCGAAACCCACGAGGTGGCGGCCCACCCGGTCGAGGTCGTCGACACCACCGGCGCCGGTGACCTCTACGCCGCCGGGTTCCTCTACGGCTACACGGCCGGCCAGCCCCTGCCCGAGTGTGGTCGACTGGCCTCGCTCGCGGCGTCCGAGGTGATCAGCCACATCGGTGCCCGGCCCGAGGTCCGGCTGGCGGACCTGGCCTGACGCACCGACGCTCGGCTACCTCCCGCGGACGAACTGACGCTTGGTGGGAGCCACCTTGAGGATCACGCGCTCTGAGCGGATGGTGCCGGCGTAGTCGCCGCCCGTGTACTTCTGGGCGAGCTGGTCGATGTGGGCGCGGGCCTCGGGGCCCCGGACCGTCTCCACCACCTCGCCCCGCACCTCGACATAGAAGTAGGGATCGGCGCTGTCCCATATCGCGACAGTGACGCGGGGATCGCGCTGGATGTTGCGGAACTTCTGCCGATGCACCTCGGTGTTGAACAGCAGGTGGTCGTCGTCGGCGTCGACCCAGAGCGGCTGGGTCATGGGCGTGCCGTCGGGCAGCAGCGTGGTGACGGCCCCGATGTTCTTTCCGGTGGCGAGCTTCGTGATCGCTTCGTCGAGCATGTGCACACCATATGAACCGGGGGACGCCGCCGACACGCCCCCTAGCCGACGTCGACTGTGACGGGCGCCTTCCCCCCGACCGTCACCAGGATGTCGCCGGCCGCCGTGGGCCCGACCGCGGTCACCCCGGGCGCCACGCCGCCCGGCACCCGGCGGTTCGGGCCACGACCGACCTTGCCGTCGGCGCCGAAGGCGACGGTGCGGACAACGCCGTCGCTGCCGACGGCGACATAGCGGGTCGATCCGTCGGGCTGCGGAACGCTGAGGCAGGTCGCCCCCGCAACCTCCTCTGCCGTCAGGATCTGGGGCACCGGCTCGCACTCGACGGTCCCGCTCTGCCACGCCGGCCCGGCGGGCACGCCTGCGGTCGTGGCCTGGCCCGCGACTCCGGCTGCCGCCGCCGACCCGGCCCGCGTCCGCACCGCCTGGTCCCGGGCCCGATCGGCGGCCTTCTCGGCCGCCTTGGCGTCGGTCACGCGCTGGCCCAGGTCGACGCCAGGTTCCGTTGGCGGGTCTGCCCGCGTGCTGCGGCGCAGCTCGTCCATCTGGTCCTCGAGCAGCTCGACCTTGGGATCGTCCGGGGACATACCGCTGTCGATCATGGCATCGATCTCACGCTGGACCTGGCGCTCGGCTTCGGTGGGCGTCGGCTGTCGCCGGGCGGCGCTGGCGACGCCGACGGCGGTCAGGCCGACCGACGCCGCGACGGCCACCCCCAACGCCAGGCGGCGATGGCCGCCGAGCCCATTCCGGTGGGTCCTCGGGCGCTGCGGTCGTGTGCGTCGGCGTGTCATTGCATCGGCGGTCTTAGAGGCCCAGCGGATACGGCGTTCCGCAGGCACCCCGCGTGGGAATTTGTTGCCGGGTCGCGGCTCAACAGCTGGGCCTCCCAGCAGCGCTGACCACCGAGAGCCAGGATGACCTGCCTATCCGCGCACGTTCTTAGGTGTGCCAACTGATGTCCGTCATCGTGTTAATCGACGATTGCCATGTGTGCGTGTGCGAGCGCAGCCACCAAATCATGAACTCCCAGGCGCGGTGCGGCGTGTTGTTCGTGCCGGGACAACCACCCACTTGCCTGCACGCGCCGGCCTGGCTCATCACCCCATAGAAGAAGATCCCATCGCCGCGATTGTGAGTCGCCCATTCGTCGATAAGCTGCCATTGCCTTGCGTTCACCCCGCTGGTGGCGTAGATCTGGGGGATCGTCAACGAGGGATCGTGCTCCCACGCGAGGTGCCAGACCGCGGACTGGTTCCACCCGTTGCTGCACGCGCCATTGGTGGCGCTGGTGGTGGGGCAGCCGTCCGCCGAGAAGTTGGCGTACAGGGCGCGCCGCGCCGGGAACAGGACGTCATAGCCGTACATCCATTGGTGCGCCTTGTCGTAGGTCGACCACGACGGCTCTGCGTCCCAGGCGGCGTAGGCCTGTGCCATCGGGTAGTAGCGGTTGGACCAGGTGGCGACCTGGTGGACCATGCTCGCCCATGCCTTGCCGTGGTTCCGGAGCCACGTGGTCGACCGGCCGTCAATCGCGCTGTTGCTGGTGCCCAGGCCGATCAAGAGCCGGTACGACGACGACTGGCGGCAGTACGCGTAACCACGGATGAAGTCCATGGCCAGGTTCCCGATCTGGACCGTCGTGAGGTTGGGAGCACCCCAAAGGGTGGCGCCGTACGAGGTGCCCAAGGCGGCCGGGGCGCCGAAGAACAGCGTCATGCGGCCGTTCTTGTCGCCTTGCCGGCAACCGAGCATAACGGCCTTGTCGCTCGACGAGCTACCTACGTAGTAGCTACGGGTGATTCGGCTCGCCGGGACATGATTGGCCACTGCCCGTTCGGTTGTAACCATCGGAAGCAAAGCGATGATGACCGCCATGAGTACCCAGAGGGCAGGGCGTCGCATGGTCGCGCAATTCCTCGGCGCCGGGAGTCGGAGACCGTCGGGCGAAGATGGGGTATGTCGACCCGGTGCGCGGGTAGCTTTCCGCACCCCTACCAGGGGGTCAAGGGGCCAATTCTGCGCCGTTGGAGATGCTAGCGATGACGAGGGAGAGTATGTCGCCGACGGTCACGACTCCTCCTCCACGGGGGGTAGGAACGGCAGCTTGAGGTCGCCGAGCTTCACCAGGGTCGATGCGATCCATCCGCCCATGGCGCTCAGGTGGTCATCCAGGATCGTGCCGTCCTCCAGCGTGGCCTCGTCCAACTCGTAGCTGCCCTCGTACGACACCTCGATGGCGTACTCGCGATCGTTGAGGTCGGCCGAGCACACCGTCTCGATCGTCGGGCCCGACCGCTCGAGGTGTTCCGACCCGATCGACGCACTCATCTCCGGCAACGCCGCCAGCACCACGCTGGGGTCGGGCGACTCAGCCAGGCGCTGGAGGCGCAGCACCAGCTCGATCTCGATGCGGGGCGGGTCGGTGAACGGCTCGCCGATGTACCAGGACCGGTAGGCGGTCTGCGCCCATGTCGGCCAGTCGAGCGTGAGGTCGGCCTGGACCCGCGGCGGCAGGCCCTCACCGGGCAGCCCGTACGACGTCTCCCAGGTCACGTCGCCGAGGAGCACGTCTACCTGGAAGCGCTCCTCGAACGCCTGGCGCTCGAGCAGGGCGCGCTCCAGCGAGTCGCGCAGGGCGCCGATGGCATCGGTGAAGACGTGGTCGAGCATGGCGACGGCAGGCTATCCACGACTGATTCCACCGGTGGTACGGCTAGGGCGCTACGCGCGGAGTCCTGGGCACTAGCTGCATCCCGAGCTGCCAGCGCAGGAAGGCGTGGACGTCGGCGGCCTCGTCGGCCTGCTTCGAGGTCGGCTTGCCTTGGCCGTGCCCGGCCCGGGCCTCCACCCGCACCAGAACGGGACGCAGGTCGCCGCACGAGGTCGCCCACTGCAGGGCGGCCGCGAACTTGCGGGCATGGGCGGGATCGACGCGGCTGTCGTCCTCCCCGGTCAGGACCAGCGTCGCCGGGTAGCAGGTCCCCTCGACCAGGCGGTGGTAGGGCGAGTAGGCCCACAACCAGGCGAACTCGGCGGCCACGTCCGGATCGCCGTACTCGGGCGTCCACAGGCGGGCGATGAGGAACCGGGGGAAGCGGACCATGTCGGTCAGCGGTACCGCGCACACGACCGCCCGGCACAGGTCGGGGCGCTGGGTCTCGCTGGCGGCGACCAGCAGGCCGCCGTTGCTGCCGCCGCGGATCGCGAGGCGGTCCCGGGACGTCCGGCCGGCGTCGACCAGGAAGTCGGCTGCGGCGGCGAAGTCGTCGAACACCCGCTGCTTGCGCTCGCGCATGCCGGCGCGGTGCCAGTCCTCGCCCTCCTCGGCGCCGCCGCGGATGCCGGCCACGGCGAAGACGCCGCCGTCGTCGGCAACCGCCACCGCGGCCGGGCTGTAGCCGGGGCTCATGGTGACGGCGAACCCGCCGTACCCCGTCAGCAGCGTCGCCGTGTCCGGCCCCGGCTCGACGTCGGTGCGGCGGACCGTGAACAGGGTGATCCGCGTGCCGTCGGTCGAGGGGTAGGTCTCGACCTCGGCCCGGTACCGGTTCGGATCGACCGGCGACGGCAGGTCGCTCCATGGCCCGAGCTCCTCGCCGGGCCGCCAACGCCACAGCGCCGACGGTCGGGTCCATGAGGTGAAGGCGACGACCGCGGTGTCGCCCTCGCGGTCACCGGCGATGCCGACCAGTGACCCCGGCTCGGGTAGGGCGATCTCGGCCGGCGGTGGGCCATCGGCCGGCGCTCCCGAGCCCTCGGCCTTGTCGACCGGGAGGGGCAGGTGACGGAGCCGGGACACCGCCGCCCGGGTGGACGCCACCAGCAGCGAGCGCTCGGTCACCGCGACGCCCTGGATGACGTCGTCGGACTCCGGCACCACGGTGCGCCAGTGCTCCGGGGTGGGGGTTCGCAGGGGCGCGGTGACGACCCGACCCCGCGGGGCGTCCAGCGTCGTGTGGCCGACGAGCCGGTCGCCCACCACCGTGAACGATGACAGCGCCTCGACGTTCTCGATCACGGTCGTGCGTTGCCCGGTCGTCCGGTCGATGAGGTGGACGTCCACCCGAGTCCAGCCCAGCGCGACCTCGATCAGCAGCCAGCGGCCGTCGCGGGACAGCTCGACCGACGGCCAGGCGGTCTTGTCGGGCAGATCGCCCCAGACCAACTCGTCGTGTCCCGGGTTGTCGCCCAGGGCGTGCCACCAGACGGTGCGGTGATAGTTGGACTCGTCCTCGCCGACGGCCGCCGGGTCGGGGTTGCGGGTGTAGGCGAAGGCGCGGCCGTCGGGCGCCCACGCCACCGAGGCGGCGCGCGTGAAGGGGATCGTGTCGGCCAGCCGCTCACCCGTCGCCACGTCCAGGACGCCGAGCGTGCTGCGCTCGTCGCCGCCTGCCGAGATGCCGAAGGCCACCAGGCCGCCGTCGACGGAGGGCGCGTACCAGTCGAGGGAGGTGGTGGCGTCGCCCGTCAGGCGGTGGGGATCGAGCAGGGTTCGCGGGTCCGGCGAGCCGTCGAGGCTGCGGACGACCAGCACGGCCTGCTCGTGGTCGCCCCAGCGGTCCAGCGAGAACAGTTGGTGCCCCCGGATCGACGGCGCCCCCGCGGTGCCGGCTCCGAACAGCTCGGCGAACCGGTCCGCCAAGCCGGCGCGCCCGGGCAGGGCATCCAGGACGGCCCGGGTGTGGCTGTTCTGCTCCGCCACCCACCCCCGCGTGTCGGCCGCGTCGCCGTCCTCGAGCCAGCGGTAGGGGTCGGCCACCTCGACGCCGTGGACGACGTCGACCACGTCGTCCCGCCGCGCGCCGGGCGGCGCTGCGGCGGCCGGTGGCCCGGCCGGCTCGGGTTCCGGCGCCGCCATGGGGACCGCAGGGAGCGGGCGAGCTCAGCCGCGGCCGGTGTTGGGCTTGCGGCCGTGGTTGGCCTTCTTGCGGCGGGCCCGGATCTTGCGCTTGACGGTGCGCTTCGACATGGCCGGGCAGGTTACCGGGGCGTCCGCGGGGACTATCAACCTCGGCGTCAGTCCAGGAGCTCACCGAGGTCGGCGGCGTCGGGGATCACCGCGACGCGCAGCCCGGTCTGGTCCGCCAGCCGCTCCAGCACGTCGTCGTCGACGTCCTGGCGACGGCCCCGCGGCCAGCGCCTGCGCTCGCCGGCGGCGCCGAAGAGTGCCAGCGCCCGGCTGCCGCCGGGATCGTGCCGGACCCGGTAGCGCACGCCCTGGTACCCGGCGGCGGCGAACGCAGCCGCCCAGCGTTGCGGCAGGTCGTACGGGGTCATCGTGGCCAGCTCGGCCGTCACGCCGAAGCCCCGGGCGGCCCGGACGGTGGTGTCTGCGGCGCTGCACTGGTCGGGCAGGCCCAGCTGCCAGATGCTGAAGCGCTTGGCCCAGTCGGCGCTGACGACGGCCACCGGTCCGAACACCTCCAGCAGCGCGCCCATCTCGTCGTCGGCCAGGTAGCAGGTGCCCCGCGGTGGGGCGAGGTCGAAGCGCCCGGCGCCGTCGCTCGAGAACCACCAGGGCCCGTAGCCCGAAGTCGTGACGCGGAAGAGCGTGGTGCCGCCATGCGCGTGCCACACCGGGAAGCCGGCCAGGTCGTCGGCGGCCGGCGGGAGTCGGAGGGCCAGGGCCTGGCGGATGCTGACGGGATGCTTGGCGTCTGCGGGCGCGTCGGAGTTCACGATGAGTGCTGCCAGGATCACGAACTGGCGACGAGACTACGACGCCGTCACGCTCCGACGGCCCACTGCCGGGCGCGCTCGCTGGTCAGGGCCAAGACCGGGGCCAGGTCGCCCCCCGAGCGGAGGTGCTCCACGATCGAGCGGTCGTCGAGCCCCGGTTGGGACGCGGCGACGAAGGCGGCGACCATCCACTCGTCGTCGGGAGTCTCGGGGTGGAACCGCTCCAGCACCTGGGACAAGCCCCGCACCACCCGGTTGCGGTCGTCGAGCTGGAAGGCCGGGTACACCCACACGCCGTCGGCGGTGCGCAACGCCAGGATCGTGCGGCGCCGGCGCCGTTCCTCGATTGCTTGTCGGCTCACGCCGCCGAGCACCCGGGCCAGGCCCGACGTGCTGTAGAACGGCCCGAGATCGCGCCAGGGCGACGGCGCCGGGACCGCCGCCAGCATGCGGGCGGCGAGCTCGTCGGGATCGCCCAGGTCGGCCGCCTTGTGGCCGTTGCGGCGCAGGGTGTCGACCCGGCGGGCCAGCTCCTCGCTGACCCGAGACGAGACCCGATCCACGTAGGCGGCGTCGGTCCTGGTGGCGGCCGTGGTGCGACCGTTCATGGGCTCCACGATAGCGGTGCAAGGCCGTCAAGGCAAGGCCGTCAAGGCGCAGGCCCGACGTTGCCCTTCGACCTGAAGTAGAGGTCGAGGGTGTGTCGTGCCGACGCGCTGGCGGTTCTGGGCCCCGAGTTGGTTGCTCGGCAACCACGTCTGCGCCAGGAACGTCAGTCCGCGTGGCCCGCGGCCCAGGCGACCAGGCCGTCCGCGGGCAGGGTGTTCACGATCCGCTCGGGCTCGATGCCCGCCCGAGCTGCCTTGTCACAACCGTAGGTCTGCCATTCCATCTGGCCCGGCGCGTGGGCGTCGGTGTCGACGGCGAAGCGCAGCCCCCAGTCGATGGCCTGGTCGAGCAGCTCGTCGGGTGGGTCTTGGCGCTCGGGCCGGCAGTTGATCTCGAGGGCGGTGTCGAACTGCTTGCAGGCGGCGAACACCACGTCGGCGTCGAACTGCGACGGCGGGCGCCCCCGCCCCAGCAGCTTGCGCCCGGTGCAATGGCCGAGGATGTCGACATGGGGACTGGCGATCGCCCGCACCATGCGGCGGGTCATCTCTCGTGCCTCCATCCGAAGCTTGGAGTGCACGCTCGCCACCACCACGTCGAGCCGGGCCAGCAGGTCGTCGCGCTGGTCGAGGGCCCCGTCCTCCAGGATGTCGACCTCGATGCCGGTGAGGATGCGGAACGGCGTCAGGCGCTCGTTGAGCTCGGCCACCTCGTCGAGTTGGGCCAGCAGCCGCTCGGCCGTCAGCCCGTGGGCGACGGTCAGCCGCGGCGAGTGGTCGGTCAGCACCATGTACTCGTGGCCCAGGGTGATGGCGGTGCGGGCCATCCTCTCGATGGGCGCCCCGCCATCCGACCACGTCGAGTGCGTGTGGCAGTCGCCCCGCAGCGCCACCCGTACGTCGGCGCCTTCGCCCACCGGGATGACCGTCTCCTCCTCGAGGTGGGCCAGGTATCCGGGCACCTCGCCGTCGAGCGCCTCGGTGATCACCTTGGCCGTGGTCGGCCCCACGCCCGGGAGCTCGGTGAGCTTGCCGGCGGCGTGGAGGCGGGCGATCTCGTCCTCGCCGCGGTCGAGCACCACGTCGCGGGCCCGGGCGAACGCCCTCACCTTGGTGGGCTCGGCCAGCGCCCGGTCGAGCAGGTAGACGATGCGGTCGAGGGCGTCGGCCGGGTGGATGGGGGCGCCGGTCACGGTGGGGATCAGTCGAGGTCGGGCTGGCCGGCTGCATCGAGAATGGCGAATGCGACCTCCACGTCGACCCGAACGGTCATCTCCGCGGGAGCCAGATTCTCGCTCTCGGGCTCCGTTTCGGCCTCCCCGGGCGCGGAGGCCGCCAGGGCGATGGCTCTCGCCTGGCCGGGCAACGGTGTGGGACCGCCGCGCAGACCCGGCTCGGCCACCCAGGTCACCGCTCCGAGCGACAGCCCCAACGGGGTGGCGTAGGCCCCGGCACGGCGCCGGGCGTCCTCGGCGGCTGCCCGCCGGGCCTGGTCGTAGGCGGGATTGGAGGGTGCCAGCGACCATTGCGGGCCCTGCACGGCGGCCCCCGCGTCAACCAACCCCGTCATGACGTCGCCCAGCGCGTCGAGCTCGACAATGTCGACGAGCGATGTGCGGCTGGCGCGCCACCCGGTGTGAATGTCCTCGCCGCCGTGCCAACGGATGCGCGGCTGCACGACGAGGGACGCGATGGTGGCGCGGTCGATGGCGTCGGCGTGCCGGTCGAGCACGCCGTCGACCTGGGCCGCAAGCTTGGTGCGGGCCTCGTAGGCCGCTTCCTGGGTCTTGTGGTCGGCCGTGACCTCGACCCGCAGGCTCGCCCGGTCAGGGAGGGCGCGCGCCTCACCCCTTCCCCGGACGACGATCTCCCGCTCCATGGGTGCAAGCTACCGGCGCCGCGTCAGTACCCTCGAAAGCGATGGAACGGTTCGGGTTCGTGGGCCTCCCCAACGCGGGCAAGTCGTCGCTCTACAACGCCCTCGCTGGGGGCGGTGCCCTCGCTGCGCCGTACGCGTTCGCAACCCGCGACCCCAATGTAGGTGTGGCCAAAGTGCTCGACCGGCGCTTGGACGCCCTCGCCACCATGTCGGCCAGCCGCAACGTGGTTGCTGCCCAGGTGCAATTCGTCGACATCGGCGGCCTGGTCGAAGGGGCCAGCAAGGGCGAGGGGCTCGGCAACCGCTTCCTGGCCAACATCCGCGAGGTCGATGCCGTCGTCTACGTGCTTCGGGCGTTCACCGACGACGAGATTCCCGGCCCCCACGATCCGCTCGAGCACCTGCGGGTCCTCGAGCTGGAGCTCACCCTGGCCGACCTCGAGTCGGTGGAGAACCAGATCGCCAAGCGCCGCAAGGCGGCCAAGTCCGACCGGGCGCTGGCCGACGAGGTCGCCGCCCTCGACGCCGCCGAGGCGGCGCTGGCCGCCGGCACGCCGCTCTACCGCAGCGACCTCGACGCCACGCAGCGGACGCTCCTGCGGCCCTACTTCCTGCTCACCAACCGCGCCGTGCTGGCGGTGGTCAACCTGGGCGAGGAGCAGCTCGGCGACGTCGCCGCAGTGGTCGGCCCCGTCGAGGCCGAGCTGGCCGGAAGGGCGGAAGTCCTGGGCATGTGCGTGCAGCTCGAGGCCGAGGCGGCCCAGCTCGATCTTGACGAGCGGGGCGAGGTGCTCGAGGCCCTGGGGCTGGGGGAAGGTGCGCTGCCCCGGTTCGTCCGCGCCGCCTACCACCTGCTGGGCCTGCGCACCTTCTTCACCACCGGCGAGAAGGAGAGCAGGGCGTGGACCTTCCGGGCCGGCTGGAAGGCGCCGCAGTGCGCAGGAGTGATCCACACCGACTTCGAGAAGGGCTTCATCCGGGCCGAGGTGATCCACTGGGACGACCTGGTGGAGATCGGCTCGTGGTCGAAGGCCCGCGAGGTCGGCAAACTCCGGGTCGAGGGCAAGGACTACGAGGTCGCCGACGGCGACGTGCTCGAGATCCGCTTCGCCGTCTAGTGCGCCCACTGGGGCACCGGCGCCGCGGGGCGGCATGATGATTGCGTGGCATGGTTGCTTCGAGATGGCGAGGTGCTGGCCAGCCTCGAGTTGGCGGAGTCGCGCCAGGAACGGCGGCGAGGCCTGCTCGGGCGGGACAGCGTCGACGGCGCGCTGCTGCTACGTCCTGCGCGTTCCGTGCACACGCTGGGCATGCGGTTCCCCATAGACGTGGCGTTCTGCGACGCCGACCTGCGCGTCCTCCGGGTCGTGCGGATGCCGCGCCACCGCGTGTCCCGGGTCGTGTGGCGCTCGCGCGCCGTGATCGAAGCGGAGGCGGGGTCGTTCGACCGCTGGCACCTGCGCCCGGGCGACGAGCTCGAGGTCAAGGGGTGAGAAACGGGGATCGAACTGACGGCGTGCTCGTGCTGGTGGGCACGCCCATCGGGAACCTCGGTGACCTCCCACCACGGGCTGTCGACGCGCTGCACTCGGCCGACGCCATCTGCTGCGAAGACACTCGCCGGACCGGACGGCTGCTCCAGCACGCCGGGGTGGAGCGACCGCCCCTGGTGGTGGTCAACGAGCACACGGAGGACCGCGAGGTTCCCGGCGTGCTCGCCCGTCTGGGCCGCGGCGAGCGCGTGGCGGTCGTGTCCGACGCCGGCATGCCCGGCATCTCGGACCCCGGCGAGCGCCTCGTGCGGGCGGCCGTCGCCGCCGGGTACCACGTGGAGGTGGTCCCCGGTCCATCGGCAGCGTTGGCGGCGCTGGTCACGAGCGGGCTGGCGGCTGGCCGCTTCGTGTTCGAGGGGTTCCTGCCCCGCAAGGGCTCGGGGCGTGCGGAACGGCTGGCGGCGGTGGCTGCCGAGCCCCGCACGGTGGTCCTGTACGAGGCGCCGCACCGGCTGGCCCGGACGATGGGCGACCTGCTGGGCGCGTGCGGCGCCGACCGCCGGGTGGCCGTGGCCCGCGAGCTCACCAAGCTGCACGAGGAGGTGTGGCGGGGCTCGCTGGGCGAGGCGGTCGCGTGGGTCCGTCTGGCCGCCCCCCGGGGCGAGATCGTGGTGGTGCTCGAAGGCGCGCCGGCCCCCGAGCCACCGGACGACGGCGCGCTGGTCGACGCGCTCCAGGACGAGCTGGCGGCCGGGGCATCGGCTCGTGACGCCGCCCGCGCGGTCGCGGCTCGCCTCGACGTGCCCCGCCGTCGGGTCTACGACCTGGCGACGAGGCTGGCCGGGGCGGGATCGTAGAAAGCGGCCGGTGCCCCGGGCGACCGACGACCCGAGGCAATGACGAACGCAACTGCGAGCCCGAGGCTTTGGCTAACGGTTTCCGTTCGTCATTGCCTCGGGAGTGGTGAACGTGAGCCATTGCCTCGGGGCGAAGTCCCCGCTAGCCGACGACTCGGAGGTGCCTGGCGGCGAGCTCGGGGGCGACGATGTCGATCATCACGCCCGTGCCCTGCTCGAATCCCGCCACGCTCGTCACCCGCGGCACCACGTGGACATGCCAGTGGAACGGGCCCGAGTGGCGGTGCGGGGCGGTGTGGAACACGACGTTGTAGGCCACGTCGCCGAGACATCCCCGCAGGCGGGCCAGCGCGGTGCGTAGGGCCCGACCCACGGCGGCGACGTCGGCCGGCGCCGCGTCGGTGAGGTGGACGTCGTGGTGGCGGGGCAGCACCAGCATCTCGTACGGCGTGCCCGACCAGAACGGGCAGACGACGATCACGCGCTCGTCGGCGTGGACGATCCGGTGGTCGACGGCCTCCTCCGCCTCGAGGGTGGTGCACAGCAGGCACGATCCCTCGAAACGGCGGAACCCGGCTTCCTCTTCGGCGATCTCGCCGGGCACGAAGGGGATCCCGAGCAGCTGGCCGTGCGGGTGCACGAGGCTCGCGCCGGCCTCGCGCCCATGGTTGACGATCACCTGCGTGTAGCGGATCGAGGACCTCTGCGCGTGGTCCTCGAGACGATCCCGGATTGCGGCCATGGTCACCGCCGCCTGGGCGTCGTCGAGGTCGGCCAAGCCCGTGCTGTGCTCGGGCGAGAACACCAGGATCTCGTGGATGCCGCTGCCGTCGGCCTGCGTGAACACCGGGCCCAGGTTGTGCACCTGCAGCGGCTCGTCGCCCTCGAAGGCCGGGTAGCGGTTGGGGACGACCCGCACCACCCACTGGCCCTGTTTGCCGTAGGTCTCCAGGGCCGGGGGCGTGGCTTCCTCGTGGCCGGGGCAGAAGGGGCAGGGCCGGTCGGGATCGGCTTCGACCGGGAGGTGAGGCGAGATCAGGTCGCCGGGACGCGCGGCCCGGTCGACGGCGATCACGACCCAGCGTCCCGTGAGGGGATTGAGGCGAAGCTGACTCATTCTCAACGGCGTGAGGGGGATATGCAGGCTGTCGTGGTGCGCTCGGCGTGGTGCACCGCGTCAACGTACCGCTAACCGCGAGGCATCAGCGCGTACGTGGACACGTGGATGGGCGAGTCGCCCGTGAACGGTTCGGCGCGCCACCCGGCGTGGCGCTCGACGAGCCGTAGTCCCGCCTCGGCTGCCACCGCGTCCAACTCCTCTGGCGACAGGTAACGCAACATCCACGGGCGCAGGCGGATACCGGCCTCCGTGATCTGCACGTGCTGGCCGGTGATGGTGTGGCTGGCGGGATCGAGCCGGCTCACGGTCAGCACCACCTCGTCCAACCCGATGTGCCTGGGCTCGACGGCGCCCACCGCGGCGTCGCTGTCGTCTTGGGCCGACGCGACGAACGACTCGACCACCAGACGCCCGCCATCGGGGACGATCCGGTCGGCGGCGTCGGCCAGGCAGCGCCGCTGGGCCTCGATCGTCGTGAGGTTGAACAGGGTGTTGAACGCGCACAGCACGACGCCGAACCGGGCTCGGGCCGACAGGGGCAGCGCGGCCATGTCCCCGACCACGGCGTGGACGCGGTCGCCGCCCGGCTTGTCCCGCAGCCGCCGCACCATGGCGAACGAGGCGTCCACCGTCCACGTGGCGATCCCACGAGCCGCCAGCGGCACCGCCAGGCGCCCGCTGCCCCCACCCAGTTCCAGCACGTGGCTGCTGCCGGCAGCGGCGGCGAGCGCCGCCACCCGCTCGACCGTGGCAGCGGCATCGGACGCGTCGCCGTACCAGTCGTCGTACACGTCGGCGAAGCGGTCGCCGTACGTGCTGGGTCCGTAGCCGTCCATGGGTGTCTTCCCGGGGGAATGATGGCCCACCGCCCACTGCGGTGGGGGTACGAGCAACAGGCTGCGAGACTGTTCCGGTGCCCGTGCAGCCCGACCGGCCCGATCGCCTCGCCTACCTCGACCACGCCGCCACCACGCCCCTGCGTCCTGCCGCGCGCGACGCCATGCTGCCCTGGCTGGGAGAGCGGTTCGGCAACCCCTCGGGCGATCACCGGGTGGCCCGGGCCGCCCGCCAGGCGGTGGACGAGGCCCGCGACGTCGTCGCCGACGTGATCGGCTGCCGCCCCGGCGACGTCGTGTTCACGAGCGGTGGGACCGAGGCCGACAACATGGCCGTGCGCGGCGTCCACGCCGCCCGGCCTGGGCCGGTGCTGTGCAGCGCGGTAGAGCACGACGCCGTGCGCAACCCCGTTCGCTCGATCGGCGGGGCGACGGTGGCGGTCGATGCCCGGGGTGTGCTGGATCTCGATGCGCTCGGTGCCGCGCTCAGGCCCGACGTGACGCTGCTGGCGCTGATGACGGCCAACAACGAGATCGGTGTGGTCCAACCGGTGGCGGAAGCCGCCGAGCTCGTGCGCCGGCGCGCCCCCCGGGCCGTCGTGCACACCGATGCCGTCCAGGCGGCCAGTTGGCTCGATCTGCCCACCGTGGTGGCCGGTGCCGATCTCATCGCCGTCAGCTCGCACAAGGTGGGCGGACCGCAGGGCGTCGGGGCGCTGGTGGCTCGGCCCGGCGTACCGCTCCGGCCGCTGCTTCTGGGCGGCGGACAGGAGCGAGAGCTGCGCAGCGGCACCCACAACGTCGCCGGGATCGTCGGCATGGCGGCAGCGCTGCGGGCGGCTGCGGCCGAACGGAACGCCGCCGCGGCGTGGGTGGGCGCCCTGCGCGATCGCCTGGCCGCCGGCCTTCTCTCCGCCATCCCCGGCGCGGTCGAGACCGGGGTCGTAGGGGGCGCTTGTCGGCTCCCAGGCACGCTCCACCTGTGCATCCCGGGCATCGAGAGCGAGGCCCTGCTGTTCCTCCTCGACGAAGCCGGCGTGTGCGCGTCCGCCGCCTCGGCGTGCGCCAGCGGTGCTCACCAGGCGTCGCACGTGCTGGCGGCCATGGGCATCGGGCCCGAGCTGGGCGCCGGTGCCCTGCGCCTGTCGTTGGGGTGGACGTCGACCGACGCGGACGTCGACCACGCCCTGCGGGTGATCCCCGTTGCGGTGGCCCACCTTCGGGGAGCGCGGGATCGCCACGCGGAGTCCCTGGGGCAGCGATGAAGGTCCTCGTCGCCATGTCGGGGGGAGTCGACTCCTCGGTGGCCGCCGCCCGCCTCATCGCCGCCGGCCACGACGTCGTGGGCGTGACCATGAAGTTGTGGGGCGGCGAGTCCGACACGGGCTGCTGCTCGGTGAGGGACGTCGACGACGCCCGCCGTGTGGCTCAACAGCTCGGGATCGCCCACCACACGTGGACCTTCTCCGGCGACTTCGACCGCCACGTCGTCGACCCCTATGTCGACGCCCACCGGCGGGGCGTCACGCCCAATCCGTGCATCGAATGCAACCGGCACCTCAAGTTCGACCGGTTGCTGCGCCGCGCCCGCGCCGTCGGGTTCGACACGGTCGCCACCGGCCACCACGCCCGGATCGTCACCCGCCCGGACGGGACGCGGCGCCTGGCACGCGGCGCCGACGCCGCCAAGGACCAGAGCTATGTCCTCTACGTGCTCGGCCAGGCGGAGCTGTCCCGCACGCTGCTGCCGGTGGGGGAGATGACCAAGGCCGAGGTCCGCTTCGAGGCGGAGGCGCTGGGGCTGCGGACGGCTCGCAAGCCCGACAGCCAGGACGTGTGCTTCATCACCTCCGGCCGCGGCCGGCGGGGGTTCCTGGGCGGGCGCATGGACCTGCGACCCGGCCGCGTCGTGGACGAGGCCGGGCGCGACGTCGGCGCGGTCGACGCCGTCGAGCTCGTCACCGTGGGCCAGCGCCGGGGGCTCGGCCTGCCCGGCGGGGGAGCGCCCCGCTACGTCGTCGACGTCGACGTTCCCGCAGCCACAGTGCGCGTCGGGCCCGAGCGTGACCTGCTGTGCGAGCACGTGGCGCTGGAGCGGGTGGTGTGGTCCGGCGATCCCCCCGGTGGCGGCCCGAGCCCGACGATCGCCGCCCAGTGCAGCGCCCACGGTCCGCCCCGGCCCGCCCGCGTCGAGCCAGTCGGCAACGACCGCGCCGTGGTGCGGTTCGACGGCCGCGTGCGCCGGGTGGCCGGCGGCCAGTCCGTGGTGCTGTACGAAGGGGACGAGGTGATCGGCGGCGGCATCGCCGCCGACTGATCGCCAGGGCCCGTGACCAAGTTCACGGGACCTGGGTCGTTCCGAAACCGTTGCGTCTCGCAATCGGGAGGCGCAGTCTGGGGTTTCGGCGGACCCGCCAGTCTCGACATCCCCCGGAGGCGCCATGCTCACTCGAACCGGCCCCGCCGACGAGCGCCAGGCCGCCACCCGCCGCCGGCTCGTCCTCGGAGTGATGTGCCTGAGCCTGCTGCTGATCGTGATGGACAACACGATCGTCAATGTCGCCCTCCCGACGCTGCAGCGCGACCTCGACGCCAGCACCACCCAGCTGCAGTGGATCGTCGACGCCTACATCCTCGTCTTCGCGGGCCTGCTCCTGACCATGGGCTCGCTCGGTGACCGGTTCGGCCGGCGGGGGGCCCTCGCCATCGGGCTGTTGGTCATGGGCACGGCATCGATCCTGTCGTCGTTCGCCAACAGCGCCAACCAGCTCATCGCGACCCGCGCGCTCATGGGTGTCGGCGGCGCGATGATCATGCCCGCCACGTTGTCGATCATCACCAACGTGTTCACCGAACGGAGGGAACGAGCCCAGGCAATCGCCATCTGGGCGGCGACGGCCGGCGCCGCCGTGGCCATCGGCCCGGTCACCGGGGGTTGGCTGCTCGAGCACTTCTGGTGGGGGTCGGTCTTCCTCGTGAACGTGCCGGTCGTGGTGGTGGCGCTGGTGCTCGGCCAACTGTTCGTGCCCACGTCGCGGGACCCGGCGGCGCCGCCCATCGACGTGCCCGGCGCCCTGCTGTCGATCGCCGGGCTGGTGGTGCTGGTGTGGGCGATCATCGAGGGACCGGGGGGCTGGACCGATCCCGAGATCCTCGGCGGCTTCGCGCTGGCGGGGGTGCTCCTCGGGACCTTCGTCCTGTGGGAGCGGCGGACCCGCTACCCGATGCTCGACGTGAGCTTCTTCCGCAACGCCAGGTTCAGCGCCGCGTCCGGCGCGATCATGCTCACGTTCTTCGCCATGTTCGGCTCGCTGTTCCTGCTGACGCAGTTCCTGCAGTCGATCCTGGGCTACACGCCGCTCGAGGCGGGCATCCGGTTGCTGCCGATGGCCGGCGTGATGATCCTCATCTCCCCGCTCAGCGCCAAGGTGGTCGAGCGGATCGGCTCGAAGATCGTGGTGGCGACCGGGCTGTCCGTTGGGGCCGTCGGGCTCATCATCGCCAGCCGGCTGACGGCCGGGGCCAGCTATCCCGAGGTGCTGTTGGCGTTGGTGGTGCTGGCCGCCGGCCTGGCGTTGGTGATGCCCCCCGCCACCGAGTCGATCATGGGATCGCTGCCGCTGGCCAAGGCGGGAGTGGGGTCCGCGGTCAACGACACCACCCGCCAGGTGGGCGGTGCCCTGGGCGTCGCCGTGCTGGGCTCGGTCATGAGCTCCACCTACGGACCTCGCGTGACCGACGCCATCAGCGGGTTCCCGTTGTCGCCGGAGCAGGCCACCGCCATCCACGACCAGATCGGCGCCGCGCTGCGGGCCGCGAGCGAGATCGGCGGCCCGCCTGGACGCGCGCTGGCGGACGCGGCCTCACGGGGCTTCGCCGACGGCATGAGCACGGCCTTCATCATCGGGGCAGCCGCCCTGGCCCTCGGGGCGGTCATCGTGGCGCTGTTCCTCCCCGCCCGCGCCCGCGACCACGAGGACGTGGCCATGGCCGGTGACTCGGCCGGTAGCTCGGCCGGTGACGGCCATCGGCCCGCTGTCGCCACCGTCCCTGCCGCTACATCCGATTGGGAGTCGACCGGCCGGGTTACCGGTGCACCGTCGGTCCCGCCGCCCACCCCCGATCCGGAGCCGCGGTGACCGGCGTCGAGCCGGTGACCGACGCGCCCGAAGGTCGCGAGCTACTCGCGGGCGTCCGGTCCAGGGGCGCGCGCTAGGTCCTCGCCGCCACAGCGCCGGACGGTCGTCACGCCAGGCGCCGGCGGCGGGCCTCGGCCAGCACGGCACCGGGGCGGGTGGGCGAGACCAGCAGCGCTCCGGCGGTCCTGGCCTCGTTCACGCCCGGGCGTCCTCCGGCCACCAGCACCAGCGACACGGGCGGCACCAGTCTGACCTCCAACGCCAGGCCGAGCGCCCCCCCGGTCAGGTCCAGCGCCGCGGTGTCGGCGGGCGCCGGGCCGAACGATCGCACGTGGGCCCGCCGCAGCAGGACCGGCTCCACCAGCGCCAGGGGGTCGTGCACCACCACACCGTTGGGGACGAACACCAACCATCGCCGCGCCAGCGTGTGCAGCGACCGGACGACGACCACCGCGGCCGGGAGTCCGACCGCCAGAGCCACTGCGCCCGCGACCCACTGCCGGGCGGCCAGCAGCAGCGGACCGGTCGCCATTCCGGCGGCCGCCACGGCCCACATCAGCGCCAGCGGTCCGGCGAGCAGGGGGCCGGGAACCCGCAGCGGCATCCGCCGCTCGTCACCGTAGGACGAGCCCGCCACGAACGTCTCACCAGTGCCCGGCCAGAACGCCGCGATGGCGGCGACGAGCGCGCCGACCAGCCCCACCACCGCGGCCGCCGACGGCCCGTCCGCCACGGTGGCGGCGAGGGCGGCCGCGACCGCTGCCGGTGCCGCCACGCGGAGCGCGGTCAGGCTCACGGTCGTCGGCACCAGCGTCGCCACCAACACCACGGCCCAGCCGACCCACAGGCCGATGCTGGCCACCAACTGGACGGGCCGGCTGGCGTCGTCCAGGGCATCGCCGACGGCCGGGCCAAGAACCACGGGAAGGACGAGCCAGGTGACACGCGCCGGCCAGGCGCCGAGGGATCCCACGGGCCGGGAGATTTGCCGATGGTGGCGTCGGCTGGCTATTCCAGGCGGCGGGTGTAGCCGAGTGGGGGATGAGGTGACCGAGAGCGTGCCACCGCGCCGGAGGAATGATCAGCGAGGAATGGCATGAGGGAGGTCCTGCTCCCGATCGGCCTGACGACCGGCATCGGCAGCCTCCCGCACGACGATCCCCACGAGGCCGCCGAGTTCGCGCTCGACCGCCAGCCCCGGCTGCCGGCGGCGCCGTCCTTGCCGCGGCGGTCACCGGTCGAGGGCATGATCCCGCAGGCGGCCTGGGGCATCGCCGGGGTGCTGGTGCTGCCCGACGGTTCCCTGCTGGTCGACGAGTCGGTCATCGACCCCGATCTTCCGCTCACGGAGTCGGCGCTCGACGCCGAGCCGTTCGTGGGGCTCCGTGTCTTCCTCGACGCCGCCGCAGGTCGGGTGGCACCGTTCAAGGTCCAGCTGACCGGACCTGTGACGCTGGGACTGGCCCTCCATGCCGTGGGTGCGTCCCCCGAGCGAGCCTTCGCCGTCGCCGCCCAGGCGGTGGAGGCGCGCACTCGGGAGGTGGTGGCGGCGGCCCGCCGGGCCGCCCCCGGCGCCACCACCGTGGTGTTCCTCGACGAGCCCGGTTTGACCGCGGCGCTGGAGCCCGGGTTCCCGCGGCCGGTCGACGACACGCTCGACCTCGTGTCGTCGGCCCTGGCGTCGATCGAGGGGCACGCCATCGCCGGCCTGCACTGCTGCGGCCGGGCCGACTGGCAGGCCATCCTCCAGGCCGGCCCGCAGATCCTGTCGCTGCCGGTCGACGCGGGCGCCAGCGATCACGCCGGGGCATTCGCCGGCTTCCTGGAGCGGGGCGGATGGATCGCCTGGGGAGCAGTGCCCACGGACCGCCCCCTGGGCGAGAGCGCCGACATGCTCTGGCGTCGGCTCATGAGCGAGTGGGACCTGCTCATCGACGGCGGCTGTGATCCGTTGCTCCTCCTCCAGCAGGGGATGGTGACCCCGGCATGTGGGCTCGCCGGGCTCGATCCGCTCCAGGCCGACCGGGTGCTCGAGCTGGCCGGCCACCTGGCGAGGCGCATCGAAGCCGAAGCGCTCGCCGCCGGGTTGAACGTCGGCGCCTGATCGGCGGAACCGCCGAGTCGCGCCGCTGGCGCGTCGGTACAGTCCGCCCCATGGCTGACCGGGAGATCGAGGAGCGAGCCGAGGCGCTGCGGACGGAGATCCGGGAGCACAACCGCCGCTACCACGAGCTCGACGACCCCGTCATCAGCGACGCCGAGTACGACGAGCTGGTGCGCCAGCTGCGGGCGCTCGAGGAGGAGTTCCCCGAACTGATCACGCCCGACTCGCCCACCCAGCAGGTCGGCGGCACCCCGCTCATCACCTTGTTCGCTCCGGTGGTCCACGGGGTCCCCATGATGAGTCTCGACAACGCCTTCGACGAGGCCGAGCTGCGGGCGTGGGTCGAGCGGCTGCATCGCCGCCTGGCGGGCGCGCCGCCTGAGGGGCCGCTGAATAGCGGACCCGGGGCCCGAGCGGCCCGCAGCGAAGCTGCACGAGCGGGAGGCGTGCCCGGCGACCGCGGGGACGAGCCGGGGAGCGAGGAGGTCGGCTACGTCTGCGAGCTGAAGATCGATGGGCTCGCCATCTCCATCCGCTACGAGAGCGGCCGCTACGTGCGGGCCGCCACCCGTGGCGACGGGCGCACGGGCGAGGACGTCACCGAGAACGTCCGCACGCTCGATCAGGTGCCCCGGCGCCTGGGCAAGCAGGCGCCCGCCGTGCTCGAGGTACGGGGCGAGGTCTACATGGCCCTGTCGGCCTTCCGGTCGCTCAACGAGCGCCAGATGGAGGCCGGCGCGCGACCCTTCGTCAATCCCCGCAACGCCGCCGCTGGGGCGCTGCGCCAGAAGGACCCCAAGGTGACGGCCAGCCGGGAGCTGTCGCTGTGGACCTATCAGCTCGGCGAGCTGGACGGGGGCCCGGCGCTTTCCAGCCACCACGAGACGCTGGAGTGGATGTCGGGGCTCGGCTTCCCGGTCAACCCCGAGATCCGCCGCGTGAACGGCCCCGACGAGGTGCTCGAGTACGGCCACCACTGGCAGGAGCACCGCCACGACCTCGACTACGAGATCGACGGGGTCGTGGTCAAGGTCGACGACCTGGCCCGGCGCGAGCTGCTGGGATCCACCAGCAAGGCGCCCCGCTGGGCGCTGGCGTACAAGTTCCCGCCCGAGGAGCGCACGACTCGCCTCAACGACATCCTCGTCTCCATCGGCCGCACGGGGCGGGCCACGCCCTACGCCGTGCTCGAGCCGGTGTTCGTGGGCGGGGTCACGGTGGGCCAGGCCACCCTCCACAACGAGGACCAAGTGAAGGCCAAGGACGTCCGGCCCGGCGACAAGGTGATCGTCCGCAGAGCCGGTGACGTCATCCCCGAGGTGGTCGGGGCCGTGGTCGCCGAGCGGCCCGATGGGCTGAGGCCATGGACCTTCCCCACGGAATGCCCGTGCTCCATCCGCTCCCGCCTCGTGCGGACGGAAGGCGAGGCGGAGCACCGCTGCATCCACCCCGAGTGCCCCTACCAGCGCCAGGGAGCGATCGAGCACTTCGCCGGCCGCGGCGCCCTCGACATCGACGCGCTGGGCACAAAGCGCATCGCCCAGCTCATCGCCGAGGGCATGGTGCAGAGCGTCGCCGACCTCTACGACCTCGACTGGGAGCGGGTCGAGAAGCTGGAGCGCATGGGCGCCCTGTCGACGTCCAACCTGCGGGCCTCGATCGACGCATCACGGTCCAGGCCCGTGGAGCGCCTGCTCGTCGGCCTCAACATCCGCCACCTCGGACCGGCCGGCGCCGAGGCGCTGGTGGCCGCGTTCGGCGACCTGGAGCGCATCATGAGCTCGTCGGTGGAGGAGCTGGCGGCGGCCGAGGGCGTCGGACAGGTCATCGCCGAGTCCGTCCACGCCTGGTTCTCCGACCCCGCCAACCGCGAGCTGATCGAGCGGCTGCGGGCCGCCGGGCTCAACCTCGTCGGCTCGGCGGGCGGCGCGGGTGCCGACGGCCGGACCAAGACACTGGCCGGCCGGACCGTGGTCGTGACCGGCACCCTCGAGGGCTTCACCCGCGAACAGGCCGAGGCGGCCATCAAGGCCCGGGGCGGCAAGTCGCCCGGCAGCGTGTCCGGGAAGACGACCGCGGTGGTCGTGGGAGAGGAGCCCGGGGCGTCGAAGCTCACCAAGGCCGAGGAGCTGGGTGTGCCGATCCTCGACGAGGCCGGGTTCCGCCTGTTGCTCGACACCGGCGAGCTCCCCGCCTGACCGCCCGACCGCCAAAACGCGTCGGTCACACGACCTGGAAGCACCAGGGGATCTGGCGGGCGGCGTCCCGTCCCTCGGCGATCGGCCACACGATGGCGTTGACGCAGTTGAGCCCCGCTTGCAGCTCCTCGACCACCTTGCCTTCGCCGGGGGTGAACTCGATTCGTGCCAGCTCGGGGGTCAGCGTCAGCTGGTCCATCGGGATCTCGACGTTGTTGAGCTGGAGTGTGCCCTCCCACCCGGACAGCAGGTCGATGCCCACGGTCGACTGCTGCGGCACCTGGCTGTCGGGCGCCGGGATGCGCTGCTCGACGATCTCGTTGCCGATCGCATTGCCCGACGTCCCCAGCTGGTCGTCGCCTTCGTCGCTGGTGGCGAGGTAGGCGGCCACGAACGCACCGATCGCCAGCGCCAGCACGACGACGGCCACGACTTTGAAACGCGTGCTGTAGGGCGAGGTGGAGGTGCTGGCCATTGCGGTGGCCAATCGTCGCACGGCGGGTGTGCCCGGCGGTAGCCAGCGCTAACAGCCGAGACCACCCCGCAGTACCCTCTCGGTGTGGCCATGACCCGCATGACCGAGCAGATCGGTCGTGTGCTGGGTGGGCGCTACAGACTTCTCTCGGCGGTCGGATCCGGAGCGTCGGCGCATGTCTACCTGGCAGACGACGTTCGCCTGCGGCGTCGGGTGGCGGTCAAGGTGCTACATCCGGCGCTCGCCGACGACGGGTTGTTCCTGCGCCGCTTTCGAGCGGAGGCCCGCGCCGCCGCCGCTCTGAGCCACCCGCACATCCTGGCGGTGTTCGACTGGACCGGCGACGAGGACTCGCCCTATCTCGTCACCGAGTTCCTGGGCGGTGGCAGCCTGCGCTCGATGCTCGACGCCGGGCACCGACTTACCACCGCGCAGGCGCTGGTCGTGGGCCTGGAGACGGTCCGTGCCCTCGATCACGCCCACCGGCAGGGCTTCGTGCACCGCGACATCAAGCCGGCAAACCTCTTGTTCGGCGACGACGCCCGGCTGCGGGTCGCCGACTTCGGCCTGGCCCGAGCCATCGCCGAGGCCGGCTGGACCGAACCGACCGGCGCCATGCTGGGCACCGCCCGCTACGCCTCGCCGGAGCAGGCGCGGGGCGAGTCGGTCAACGGGGCCAGCGACATCTACTCGCTGGCGCTCGTCCTCATCGAGGCCGTGACCGGGACCGTGCCGTTCAGCGCCGACACGACCATCGCCACGCTGATGGCCCGCGTCGATCACCCGTTGGTCGTGCCCGACGTGATGGGTCCACTCACCACCATCCTCACCCAGGCGGGGGGCCTCGACGCCGGGGCGCGCCCCGACGCCGCCGCGTTCGGAGCCGGGCTCATCGCCGCCGCCGAGCAGCTCGCCCGACCCTCGCCGCTCCCGTTGGCCCCGCCGAGCGTCAACGGCGCCGGCGCGGAGGACCAGCGCGACAACACGCTCGTGCGTCCCGAGGTGTACGCACCCGGCAATGGCGCCGGATCGGGCGACGGCGGCGCGGCGAGCGCGCTGCTCGTGGCGTCGGCGACGGCCGTGGGTGGCGGGGTGGTGGGCGTCCCAGTGGGTGCCACAGTGACCCCGCCGGCCAGCCTTCCCGGCACGTCGCTCGGGGGCGCGTCGGACCTGTCCGCGGCGACGACCGGTGCCGACCTGGCCGCCGCCGACGCCACCTCGACCACCGTGCTCCCGCCGCGCCCCAGCCTCCCGCCCCCGCCGGCGGGCCCGCCACACACGCCGCCGGGCGGCACCCCGACGCTGTCCGCCGGCGATCGCAGCGCCCGGCGGCTCATGCTCGGTGCCCTTGTGGTCGCGGTCGCGGTGGCCATCGGGGTCGTGGGATCGTGGGTCTACATCAGCTCGCAGGTGCCTTCCCACACCGTGCCCGACGAGCTCGTCGGCGCCCAACTGGACGAGGTGCCCGACCTGATCGGCGGCGACGGCTGGGACATCGTCACCCGGCGGGACCACTACGACGACACCGACGAGGGCGAGATCGTCCGCACCGTGCCGGAGCCCGGCACATCGCTCCGCGAGGGCGAGACACTGACGTTGCACGTCTCGCTGGGCCCACCACTGGTGCCGGTCCCGCAGGATCTCGTCGGCCTAAGCCAGGAGGACGCCGAGGCCCGGCTCGCGACCGCGGGCCTCGCGGCCGACGTCCAACGGCAACCCAGCGACGAGGTCGACGCCGGGATCGTGATCGGGCTCGGCGAGGACGTGACGAACCAGGCGCCCCGGGGATCGTCGGTGCCGCTCATCGTGTCGTCGGGGCCGGACGAGCCCAAGATCCCCGACCTCGAGGGCGAGCAGTACCAGGACGCGGTGGCCGAGCTGGACGCGCTGGGGCTCGACGTCGAGCTCGACTTCCGGACGCGGAGGGGCGGCCGCGAGGAGGGGGAGGTCATCCGCACCGACCCCGACGAGGGCGAGGAGGTCGATAAGGGATCGACCGTGGTCGTCGTCGTCGCCGGCGGTCAGGGCACGGTTCCCGACGTCGAGGGCGCGAGCCTCGAGGACGCTCGCGCGACGCTGGAGGACGCGGACCTGAACGTCGGCATGGTGATCGGCCCCAGCGACGGTCGGGTGCAGGAAACCTTCCCACTCATCGACACCGAGGTCGATCCGGGGACGGCCATCGACCTGGTCATGGTTTCGGATGGGTGACGCTCACACGAAACGGCAGCGAACCACACGAGAACTTGACCTTGACCTGGGGCTCCTGTTGGGGGACGCTTCCAACTGACGGGAGCCCCCCTTCCGTCTCGGGGCCGTGTCTCGCGCGGCTCGAGCATCAAGTGAGACTTGAAGGTTTTTTGGCCACCTTCTGGTTGCCAGGCGCTAGCAGCGAGTAAACTCCAAACTACAGAGCGTGCCGGGCCCGTTGGGGCGGTATGCCGGACGCGGTGTTCCCCAGCCGCCGCGATGAGGCTGCCGCCCCAGCCGGCTCGGCACACTCCGTTTTCGGGCGAGTGCTACTCGGTGATCGCCTGGATCTTCGCCGTCAGGTCGGGGTTCGGGGGGCCCGACTGGAGGGCCAGGGCCTTGGTCATGTCGCCCTGAAGCTTGATCTTGCCGGCCATGAACGCCTGCATGCCGGCCTGGGGGTTGGCGTCGACCATCATCGCCTTGGCGGTGTCGTAGTCGAGCGTGGCGGTGACGTCGGCGGCATTGAGATGACCCAGCTCCAGCTCGACCGAACCGCTCGTCGTGTCCATGTGGGCCTCGACCGTGCCCTCGCCGAACGGAACCTCGGTGATGACGAGGTTCATCTTCACGGGTTGGGGGGCGGTTGTCGGGGCATCCACCTCTTCCCGGATCTTCCGGGCCGCTTCCACCCACTCATCCGACAGGAACTTGTAAGACACGAGGGGATCCTCCCTGATCGGCTCGAAAGCTGCCGCATGCTAGCGCGGGTGTTTGCAGCCGTCGTGCAAGCGTCCGGGGGTGCCCAGCGGTCGCTAGTTCCCTTCGGCCGCCGTCGTGGTGGTGGTCTCTGACTCGCCGTCCTGGCCCCCGGATCCCGACCCCTCGGAGCCCGGCACGGGCTCCCCGGTGCAGTCCTCGATGATGGAGTCGACGGTTGGCTTGGTGCCCGATGGGAAGTCGTCGGAGTTGTCGGCGGCGGCGAGGTCGTTCATCTGATCCTGGTCGAACGCTCTGTCGAACTCTTGCCCCATGCAGTCGGCTTGATCCGGGTCCAGGCCGGCATCGGTCATGGCTTCGACGACGTCGCCGGCGTCGGCGTCGTTGTTGGTGCACGCCGAAAGTGACAGCGCGGCGACGGCGGCGAGCGCGACCAGGCCTCGACTACGGATCATGGAGGGCGGAACCTCGTGCTAGCGGAATGACCGGACAAGGCTAGCGAGGGCGGCCCCACAGGGCACATTGGGCCGACGGCCGCGATCAGACGGTGGCTGCCGGCGCGTCGGCGCGGTTCGCCAGCGCGGCCAGCGACGCACGAGCGGTGTGCTCGTCGGCCGCCAGCATGCGGGCGACCAAGCGGGCGACATAACCCGACAGCTCGTCGAGGGAGAGCTCGACCCGGTGAGTCCGGTGGAAGTGACCGAACTGGCCTACGGTCCCGACGACCGACAGCGCCAGCAGTTCGGCGGGGTCGTCCTCGGTCACGGTCCCGTCGCGCTGACCAGCGACGATGAGGGTGGTCACGTCGCGGATGTGCTGCTCGGTCCCCTGGCGCAGCACGTCCGACACCGTGTGGCCCTCGACCTCGAGCAGCGAGAAGAACGGCGCGTTCTCGGCCATGAAGTGGACGCTCGCCACCGATCCCTGCAGCAGGCGGGTCAGTGCCGCGGCCTCGTCGTCGATGGCCGCGGCCTGTTGGCGGCGGAGGCGGCGTCGCATGTCGGCGGCCAGCTCGCGGAACAGGGCCTCCTTGTTCTCGAAGTACCAGTAGAAGAGGCCCTTGGCGACACCGGCGGCGTCGACGATGTCGACCACGCGGGTGGAGGCGTAGCCCTGCTCGGCGAAGAGCCGGGCGGCGGCGTCGAGGAGCTGCTGCTTGCGCTCGGCACCCTGGGTGGTGAGCTGGCGGTCGGACATCGCGAGCGACAGTGTTGCGAGCCTTGACCCAGGGGTCAATCCAGCCCGACCCCCGCTTGCCGTCCCTTGGTGGCGTCGGTCTGACGACCGACTCGCGGCCGCCTTAGGGTCTACGGCCATGACGAACACGCCGGACGGCAAAGCGATCATTCCCGGGTGCGAGCCGTGGTCGGCGACGGGCGGACCTCACGGCGCGCTGGTGATCCACGGATTCACGGGCAATCCGCAGTCACTGCGGGGCCTGGCGGAGGCCCTATACGGCGCCGGGTACGCGGTCGACCTGCCGCTGCTGCCCGGGCACGGTACGTCGGTCGACGACTTGGTCGACACCGGCTGGGCCGACTGGTCCGCCGCGGTCGAGACGGCGTACGAGGAGCTGGCGGCGCGAGCGGACAAGGTGGTGGTGGCCGGGCTGTCGATGGGCGGCTCGCTCGCGCTGTGGCTGGCCGCCCGCCACCCCGAGATCGCCGGTGTGGTCTGTGTCAATCCGGCCGTGGAGATGGGTGCCGAGATGGTCGACGGGATCCGCCAGATGGTCGACGGTGGCGTCGACCGCATCCCCGCCATCGGCGGTGACGTGGCCGACCCGGCCGGTCGCGAGAAGGCGTACGACGCCACGCCACTGCGACCGCTGCTCAGTCTCGCCGAGGCAGCCGCCGAGACGGTCGACGACCTGGCCAAGATCGCCTGCCCGGTCCTGCTGATGACGAGCCCGCAGGATCACGTGGTCGACCCCCGCAACAGCGACATCGTGGCCGAGCGGGTCTCGGGCGCCGTCGAGCGGGTCACCCTCGAACGCAGCTACCACGTCGCCACACTCGACTACGACAAGGACCTCATCTTCGAGCGCACGATCGAATTCGCTGGGCGGGTCACGGGGACGGGCTGAGTTCCGCGTCGCGGAATAGTTGACGTCAGGGGGGTCAGAAGCTTACCCAGCAGGTCCCCGGGTAACTCGTGTCGATCTCATGCGCGTTCTGCTGTTGACCGCCGTTGAAGATCCCCCCAGGAAAGTGTCGAGGCGCGTAGCCCCGAGCGGCGAGGAACGCTTGCATGGCTTCGCCTGGACGTTCGACACCAAAGGCGCCGTAGCGCTCACACCACATCGGCCAGACCGCCGGGAGGCGACCGCCTCGCAGCATCGATGGCGCGAAGTACACGTGCTTGAGGACCCAGTCGGACCAGATATCGGGCTTGTCGAAGACACCGAACCCGTACTGAATTCCCCACGGTGGATCGGCACCCCAAACCCAGGCTTCGGCCCAATGTCGGCCCGTGCCTTGAGCGTAGTTCATCTCCTCTGCGAGTCGCCGATCGACGTTGTCGACGATGTCGACGATGTGCGACCACGTGGGATCGTCGGGTGTGACGAGGTGAGGTTCGCTCATCGCTCACCCTCCGGCTCCGTGGTGCCTACCGGGAGCTCGATGTGTAGGCGGGCCACGTCGTTGGACGTTACAGGGACCTCACTCGTCGGGTGGGTGATGCTTGGTAGGCGCCTTGTGGGCTCCCGCGGCACCCATCTGGCGATGCACCATCCCCCATGGGCTTGAAGCAGTCGGGTACAACACGCCGATCTTCAGAAACCTGATCGGATGCGGGCTATTTCGGCGTGAATGTCGTCGCACAAGGTGAGACGCAAGGGACTACGGCGGCCTCGGGGGGCGAAGTAGGCGCCCGTGTAGGAGTCCGTCGGCGCGATTCTCGCAGTCAACCCAACGAGCCTTCGTCCCGGGGACGCGGATCGGTCCTGGTTGGGGCGGGGGTATTCCTGTCGCGGGCGACCGGCCTCGTCCGGGAGCGGGTGGTGGGCCATTTCTTTGGCACAGGCCACGCCGCCGACGCTTTCAGTGCGGCGTATCGCATCCCTAATGTGTTGCAGAGTCTGTTGGGCGAGGGCGTGCTTTCGGCGTCGATCGTGCCGATGTACAGCCGGCTATTGGCCGATGGCCGGGAGGAGGACGCGGGCCGGGTCGCGGGTGCGCTTGCTGGGCTGTTGGCCGCCGTCTTAGGCGCCGTGGTGGTGCTGGTGGTTGTCTTCGCCCGATCGGTGGTGGCGGTGCTGGCGCCCGGGTTGCCTCCAGAGACCTTCGACCTCACGGTGGTTCTGCTGCAGGTCATCGCGCCGGGGGTGGGTTTCCTGGTGCTGTCGGCGTGGTGCCTGGGCATCCTCAACAGCCATCGGCGGTTCTTTTTGTCCTATGTCGCTCCAGTGCTGATGAACGTCGTCCAGGTCGCTGTGCTCGTCGGTGCCGCGACCGTGGCGCTGGGAGGCGGCATGGGTGATGGTCTCAGCGGGTTGGAGCAGTCCTCGCTGGTGGTCTGGCTTGCGTGGGGCACGGTCATTGGCGGGTTCTTGCAGTTCGCGGTTCAGCTGCCCACGGTGCTTCGGCTCACGCCCCATCTCCGCTTGAGTCTGACCACCCGTGACGCGGGGGTGCGTGAGGCCGTCAGATCATTCGTGCCCCTTGTCGCCGGCAAGGGCGTCGTCCATTTGAGCGGGTACGTCCATCTCGTCCTGGCCAGCTTCCTCGCCGTTGGCGCGCTCGCGGGTCTGCGCTACGCCCAGATGCTCTATGTGTTGCCGGTGAGCTTGTTCGCCATGTCTGTGGCCGCCGCCGAGCTTCCCGTGCTATCGACGATTGGGACGGAGCGCCTCGGTGAATTGCGGGGCCGCGTGGAGTCAGGGCTGGGCCTTATCGCGTTCCTCGTCATCCCGACCGCGGTCGCCTACGTCGTCATCGGCGACCTTGTGGTCGCGGCATTGCTGCAGAGCGGCGAGTTCGATCGGGCCGACACCATCCAGGTGTGGATGATCCTCGCCGTTCACGCCGTTGGGCTTCCTGCCACGACGGGATCCCGATTGTTGCAATCAGCCCTCTACGGGCTCGGCGAGCCGCGCAGCGCAGCCCGGATCGCGATCGTGCGGGTGGCGGTGTCATTGGGGGTGGGTGCGCTTCTCATGTTCTCGTTCGACCGCGTGGTCGTCGGGCCAGAGGGGCTGGCGCTGGTGGGCGACGTGCCTGCCTTCACGCCACTGTCTGCGGAGCTCCGGGACCCGGTCGCGGTCGAGCAGCAGAGACACCTCGGCGCTGTGGGACTGGCGCTCGCGGCCGGGATCGCGTCGCTGCTCGAGTACCGGCTTCTGCGCCGCGCCCTTCACCGTCACGGCGTCCGCATCACGATGGCGACCGCTCGCATGCTGCCCACGGCCGTGGCCGCCGCGGTCAGTGCCATCGCTGCCGGCGCGGTCCGGTTCGTCGTGGGGGACCTGACGCCGGTCGTGGCGGGTGTCGCCGCCGTTGTCGTCACCGCTGTGGTTTACCTGACGGCCAGTTGGTGGCTTGGGGTGCCCGAGAGCCGACAGGTTGTCGCGCTGATCCGCCGCCGTGCTAGTGGTGACGCCGGCCGCTCGTGACCAGCGGCCGCGCGTGCTCCTGGGAGTCCGCCCGGTGGACCACCACGATCGGCGTTGCCCGATCCCGTTGGCCCATGGGGTTGTCCGCCAGCACCGCGGCCAGCAGCCGTTTGGGCATCGCCGGCCCCGCCACCGCTCGCACCGACCCGCCTCGGTCGTTGATATCGACGATCGCCACCGGATGACCGACCTCCGTCGTGAGCTGCCCGGCGATGGAACGGGCCGTCCGGGGTGGCAGCGGCGGGAGCAGCACATCACCGTAGGGTGGCCGCATCCCGTCCATACTGCGGGCCACGTAGCCAGCGACGATGTAGAAGGGCCCGTGGATCCCCAGAGGTCGCGCCGCTGCCGCCACGGCTGCGGCCAGGATCACGCGCCAGCGGCCGACAATGTCGATCACCAGCTGCATCTTCTCGGGGATGCTGAGACCCCGAGAGTCCCCTATGGGACGTATGTGCCTGGCTGCGAACGTGGCCAGGCGCCCGGGCTGCACCATCGACGCGGGGATGCCGCGCCCGGTCGTCACCACGACGACCTTCTCACTAATCGCTACCACGTCGCCGGGCTGCAACCGCTCGACCACCATCTCCCGCAATAGCTCGACGAGGTCGACCTCGGCGGTCATCCACGGGGTGCACACCACCATCCTGTCGAACCGTTCGCCGCCCACGGTCACCGAGGAGACGAATGTCTCGCCGGGCAACAGTGCCGCCGGTAGCTCCAACGGGTAAGCGCGCGGGGGTAATAGGGTGCTCACGGGTCACCTCGTTTCCTCAGGCCGATGAAGACCGCGATCACCCGCATGGCGAGTCCGCCGGGGCAATCGGCAACTGGGATGCCGGAGCTCGGCAACCAGGCGTGGGGCGCCGCGGCGCCGGACGCAATGTCGACCGAAGCCGTTGAGACGCGGGCTAGCGGTCGCTGCGTTATGGCTGGCATTGTGCATGGTCCTTTCGGGATAGCCGGGTTCGCACTAGTGGTGTATGACGACCACCACTCAACCGATTTGGCGTGGTGTACCGGATGCGTTCGACTTGGTGGGGGATGGTCATGCGGCGGAGCCCCGCGGCGGCTCTAAAGCCCGAGATCGATTAGCCGGCGATCGTGGGCCCGAGAAGGTCCGCCAATTCCTCGAGGACCAGGGTCGCCACCTGAGGCTCGGAACCCCTGCACGGGTTCGGACGGGGCCCGCCTACCATGCCGGCATGGCGCAGATCACCCGCGACGAGGTCGCGCACGTGGCGCGGCTGGCCCGGCTCCTGCTCACCGACGTCGAGCTCGACACGTTCACCGAGCAGCTCGCCAAGGTCCTCGACCACGCCCGCGACGTCGAGGCGCTCGACGTGGCCGACGTGCCCCCGACCGCGCATCCCTATCCGCTCGTCAATGTCGTGCGCGCTGACGAGGAGCGCCCGTGCCTCGACCGCGAGGCCGTCCTGGCCGGCGCGCCCGCCACCGAGGATGGTCAGTTCCGCGTCCCGCCGGTGCTGGGGGACGCCCCGTGACGGCACCGACGGACACCGCGCTCGACATCGCCGCCGCCGTGCGCGCCGGGAGGCGCCCGGCCGCTGACGTCGTCGACGAGCACCTTGCCGCCATCGAGTCCCGCGAGGGCGAGATCCACGCCTTCAACCTGGTGCTGGCCGACGAAGCCCGCCAAGCGGCCCTCGCCATCGACCGCCGGGTGGCGGCGGGCGAGGACCCGGGGCCGCTGGCGGGCGTGCCGATCGCCCTGAAGGACAACATCTGTACCGCCGGCGTCCCCACCACCTGCTCCTCGCGGATCCTCGAGGGGTGGCGGCCGCCCTACGACGCCACCGTGGTCGAGAGGCTGGCCGAGTCGGGCGCCATCGTGATCGGCAAGACCAACCTCGACGAGTTCGCTATGGGCAGCTCCACCGAGAACTCTGCGTTCGGCCCCACCCGCAATCCGCACGACACGACGAAGGTCCCGGGCGGGTCGTCTGGGGGCTCGGCAGCGGCAGTGGCCGCGGGCTTCGCCGGGCTGGGCCTCGGCTCGGACACCGGGGGGTCGATCCGCCAACCTGCGGCGCTCTGCGGCGTCGTGGGCGTGAAGCCCACCTACGGCCGGGTGTCCCGCTACGGGTTGGTGGCGTTCGCCAGCTCGCTCGACCAGATCGGACCACTCAGTCGCACGGTGGCCGACGCCGCCGCGCTCTACCAGGCCATCGCCGGGCACGATCCCCGCGACGCCACGTCGATCCCCGAACCCGTGCCGGACGTGGGTGCCGGCCTCGCGGAGGGTGTCGCTGGGCTGCGCGTCGGGGTCGTGACCGAGCTGTGCGAGGCCGAGGGCATCCAGCCGGACGTGTTGGCCCGGGTGCGCCAAGCCATCGACGCCCTCGAGGAGGCGGGGGCCAAGGTCGACGAGGTCTCGGTACCCGCCGTCGTCTACGGGCTGACCGCCTACTACCTCATCAATCCTGCCGAGGCGTCGAGCAACCTGGCCCGGTACGACGGGGTGCGCTTCGGGCTACGGGTGGACGCGCCCACGACCGGTGAGATGTACGACCGCACCCGCACCGCCGGGTTCGGCGCCGAGGTCGAGCGGCGCATCATGCTCGGCACCTACGCGTTGTCGGCCGGCTACTACGACGCGTTCTACGGCAAGGCGCAGCGGGTGCGCACGCTCATCATCCGTGACTTCGACGCGGCCTACGAGCGCTTCGACGTGCTCGTTGGTCCGACCGCCCCATCCACCGCCTTCGCGTTGGGGGCGAAGACGGCCGACCCGCTGACCATGTACCTGAACGACGTGTGCACGATCCCCTCGAACCTGTCGGGACACCCCGCAGTCTCGGTCCCGTTCGGCACCGGCGACGACGGGCTGCCGGTGGGGGTGCAGGTGATGGCGCCGGCGCTGGGCGAGGCGACGATGTTCCGGGCCGCGGCGGCGGTCGAGGCGGCCGCACCGGGCGGGGAGGAAGGCGCGTGAGCGCCACCACCACCACCACCACCGCCACCGAGTGGGAGACCGTCATCGGCCTCGAGGTACATGCCGAGCTGGCCACCCGGACCAAGCTGTTCTGCGGATGCCCCAACCGCTTCGGCGACGAGCCCAACACCAACGTGTGCCCCGTGTGCCTCGGCCTGCCCGGCTCGCTACCGGTCCTCAACGAGCAGGCGGTCACCCTGGCGATGCGGCTCGGCCGAGCCCTGCACTGCGAGGTGCGCAGGTCGATCTTCGCCCGGAAGAACTACTTCTATCCGGACATGCCGAAGAACTACCAGATAAGCCAGTACGACCTGCCCATCAACGTCGAGGGCCGGCTGGAGCTGCCGCATTCTGGCTCGACCGTGGGGATCGAGCGGGCGCACATCGAAGAGGACACCGGCAAGTCCACGCACGTCGGTGGCGGCGGTCGTATCCACGACGCCGGCTACAGCCTCGTCGACTACAACCGCGCCGGCGTCCCGCTGCTCGAGATCGTGTCCAAGCCCGACCTGCGTTCGGCCGACGACGCCCGGGCCTACGTGTCCGAGCTGCGAGCCATCCTGCTCGCCACCGGCGCGTCCGACGCCAAGATGGAGGAAGGGTCCCTGCGGGTCGACGCCAATGTCTCCATCCACCGCCCCGGCGATCCCCTCGGCACCCGCTGCGAGATCAAGAACCTCAACTCGCTGCGGTCGTTGGGGCGGGCCATCGACTACGAGGCCCGCCGCCAGATCGAGCTCATCGAGTCGGGCGAGACGGTGCGGCAGGAGACCCGCCACTGGAACGAGGACGAGGGCCGGACCGGCACGTTGCGCACCAAGGAGGAGGCGGAGGACTACCGCTACTTCCCGGAGCCCGACCTCGTGCCGCTCGACCCCGGCGACGAGTGGATCTCCCGCGTCGACGCCGAGCTGCCCGTCCTTCCCGCGGCGCGTCGCACCGCGCTGGCCGCCGCCGCCGGAGTGGGGTCGAACGCCGGCGCCGTCGCCATCGCCGTCGAACGGCGCCTCGACGGCCTGGCGCTCGCCGCCATCGCCGCGGGAGGCGATCCGGCGCGCGTGCTCACGCACGTCGAGCACAACCTGGCCGTCGAGGGAGCCGAGGCGTTGGATCCCGCCAAGCTGGCGGCGCTGGTGTCCATGGAGACCGCGGGCGAGCTCACCGCCACGCAGGCCAAGGCGGTGCTGGCCGAGATGGTGGCCAGCGGAGACGATCCCGCCGCCATCGCCAAGGCCAAGGACTACGAGGCGATGAGCGCCGACGATCTGGCGGCCGTGGTCGACCAGGTCATCGCCGCCAACGCCGACCAGTGGACGCGCTTCGTGGAGGGCGACGACAAGCTGCGGGGCAAGCTCACGGGATTCTTCGTCGGCCAGGTGATGGAGGCGACCCATCGCCGGGCTGACGGCGGGGCGGTGACGGCCCTCCTGCGCCAGCGCGCCGGCGCCTGACCCACGACGAGGCGGAGGCAATGGCGAACGCGGCGGTGAGCCCAAGGGCATAACGAACGGTTTCCGTTCGCCATTGCCTCACCCTTCCGGGGCCGTTCGCTATTGCCTCGGCGTGCTGGCGGTGCACGTGCGAATCTGCTGGCCGTGACCTGGAAGGCGAGGCTGATCGAGCCCGAGGAGCTGGCGGCGACGATCGACCTCACGGCGCTGGCGTTCGCCGTGGGTCCGCGGGCAACCGAGAACTATCGCAAGCAGGCGGCACTGGTGACCGAGCCGGACCGGGTGTTCGTCGTGGACGACGGCGAGGTGCTCGCCGGCACGGGGGCCAGCTTCTCGATGGCTCTGGCGCTACCCGGGGGCGAGACGCTGCCCCTCGCCGGCGTGACCGAGGTGGGCGTGTCGCCGGCATACCGGCGGCGGGGAATCCTGCGCACGCTCATGGAGGCAGTGCACGACCAGGCGCTCGACCGGGGCGAGCCGATCGCCGGGTTGACGGCCAGCGAGGGCGGCATCTACCGGCGCTTCGGGTACGGCGTGGCCACGCGGTTCCAGTCGCTGTCCATCGACCGGCCCAGCGCCGCTGAGGTCGAGCCCCTGACCGATGACGGCAGCGAGCCGACGGTGGACGACCGGGATGCGAGCCGCATCCGCGTGATGTCCGACGCCGAGGCCGGCCCGGTGCTGCCGGCGGTGTGGGAGCGGTATTGGCGCCGCGTGCCGGGCGAGGTGCGGCGGCCGGCCGCGTGGTGGGAGATGCTGGCACTGGATGTCGAGGAGGACCGTGACGGGGCCAGCGCTCGCTTTGTCGCCGTGCACGAGGACGCGGCCGGGGTTCCCGACGGGTTCGTCACCTATCGGGTCAAGCAGGGATGGGGGAGCGGGCGCCCCCTGCCCCACGAGGTGCGCGTCGAGTCCGTCGCCGCGGTCGACGACGGCGTCGCCACCGCGCTGCTGCGGTTCGTACGCGGTGTTGACCTCGTCGGCACGGTTGAATGGGCCGCAGCGCCGCTTGACCTGCCGTTCCGCTGGCGCCTCGCCAATCCCCGGGCGCTGCAGGTGACGCGCGAGGTCGATCACCTGTGGTTGAGGCCGTTCGACGTCTCCGCCTGCCTGGCTCGGCGCCGCTACGCCGTCGAGGGCGCATGCGTCCTGGAGGTGATCGATCCGGTCCGGCCGGCGCTGGGCGGGCGGTTCCGCCTCGACGGAGGTCCCGACGGTGCGACCTGCCGGCGCAGCGATGCGGAGCCCGACGTGGTGGTGGGCGTCGCCGATCTGGGCGCCCTGCTGCTGGGCGGCGTGTCCTGGTCCACGCTCCACCGGGCCGGCCTGATCGACGAGCGCACGTCGGGGGCGGTGACGCGTGCCGACGGCATGTTCCGCCCCGACCGGGCGCCGTACTGCTCGACCGACTTCTGAGCCCGGTCGCTCAGCCGCCGGACACCGCCGGCATGATCGCGACCTCGACCCCGGCGGTCAGTGGCGTGTCCTGCTCGGACAGGTCGCGGACGTTGTCGTTCCCCAAGAACACGTTGACGTGCCGGCGGAGGCGCCGTTGCTCGTCGCGTATCCGGCGCTCGAGATCGGGATGTGTGCCCGCGAGATGGTCGAGCAAGGCCCGGACCGTCGGTTTCTCGCCGAGCCCGGTGAGGTCGACGTCGACCGCGGAGCTCCCTCCCGTGTATGTGCGCAGGCTGGCCGGCACCCGCAGGTGGACGGTGGCGGACGCCGATGTCACGGCAGCTCGGCCGCCCGCACCACCAGCACGTCCGGCAGATGGCGGACGATCGACGTCCACGACGTCCCCTCGTCGGCGCTAGCGAACACCTCGCCCGAGCGGGTCCCGAGGTACACGCCGGCGGGGTCGGCGTCGTCGGTGCACAGCGCGTCGCGCAGGACGCTCACATACGCGTGCTCCTGGGGCAGACCGTCGGCGAGGGCCTCCCAGCTCTCACCGGCGTCGGTCGTCCGGTAGATGCGGCATCGGTCCTCGGGCGGCATCCGGTGCTCGTCCTTGACCAGCGGATAGACGTACGCCGTGCCTGCCCGGTGCGGATGCGCGGCCACTGGGAAGCCGAAGTCGGCCGGCAGGTTCTGGCCGATGGCGCGCCACGAGGCGCCGAAGTCGTCGCTGCGGTAGACGCCGCCGTGGTTCTGGAGGAACAGCTGGTCGGGTCGGTCTCGCTGGCCGTCGAACTTGTGGACGCACTGACCGAACTCGGGATGCTGGTCTGGTGACCGCCAGGCGTCAATCCCCGTGTTGGAGGCCTCCCACGACTTGCCCCCGTCGTCGGTGCGGTACACGCCCGCCGCCGAGACACCGACGAGCATGCGGTCGGGGTCGGTGGCGTGCGGCATGATCGTGTGCAGGCAGAGGCCGCCCCCGCCCGGCATCCAGTGCTCGCGGTGCGGGTGGTCCCACAGGCTCTCCACCAGCGAGAACGTCTCGCCACCGTCGTCGGAGCGGAACAGCGCTCCGGGCTCGGCACCGGCCCACACCAGGCTGGGCTGGTCGGCACCGGCGGGACGAAGCTGCCACGTCCGCACCAGAGCCTCGCCGGTCTCGGTCGGGAAGCGGATCGCACCGCCCTCGGTCTCGTGCCAGGACGCGCCGAAGTCGTCCGACCGGAACACGGACGGGCCCCAGTGCTCGCTGTCGGCACCCGCCAACAGGCGCACCCATCGACCCGAGGCTGCCGGACGGGCGTCGATGGCAGCGGCGTAGACGGCGTTCATCGGGAACTGCGGGCCGTCCAGCGACCAGGAGAGGCGGTCGTCGCTGCGGGCGAGGAAGAGCCCCTTGCGCGTCCCGATCATCAGCAGCGTGGTCATTTTCACCCCCGAGTCGGTGTCCCCGGAATGTAGACCGCGACTGCGAGCGCGTCCCGTGTCAGCGGCGGGCGCCGAGGACGATCCAGCGGCCGGAGGCGAACCGGGCGAGGAGGGTCGATGCCCGCGTCGCCATCAGCAGAGCCAACGCAGCCCACAGCCAGCCGATCCCGGCGTCGAGTGCGAGCACCATCAACGCCGCTGGGATGAACACGGCGGCGGCGGCGATCATGGCCCAAGCCAGGAACCGCATGTCGCCGGCCCCGATCAGCACGCCGTCGAGCACGAACGCGACGGCATTCAGCGGCTGGAGCGCCGCCACCCACACCAGCAGGAAGCTCGCCAGCGCCAGGACCTGGGCGTCGTCGCTGAACAGATGGGGCAGGACGGTCCGCAGGGCCGCCACCAGCACGCCCACCAGTGCCCCCAGTGCAACGCCCCATTCGATCATCCGCCGCCCGGCGTCCCGGGCGGCGGGGCCGTCGCCGGCCCCCAGCGCCCGCCCCACCATCGCCTGGCCCGCGATGGCGATGGCGTCGAGCCCCAGCGCCAGGAAGTTCCAGATCTCGAAGGCGATCTGGTGGGCGGCGACCTCGACCGAGCCCAGGCGTGCAGCCACGGCGGTGGTCACCACCAACGCCACCCGCAACGCCGCCGTCCGCACCAGCAGGTCGCGGCCCACGCGGGCCAGCGCCGCCAGGCTGGCGGGATGGGGCGCGAGATCGGCACCCTGGCGGCGCGCCGCCCGGCCGACGCGGCGCATGTACACGGCGGCGCCGCCGACCTGCGCCAGCACCGTCGCCAGTGCCGAGGCGCCGATGCCCTGGTCCAGGCCGTAGATGAGCGCGACCTCGATCACCAGGTTCGCCAGCGCCGTGCCGATCGCCACCAGCAACGGGGTGCGGGTGTCCTGCAGGCCGCGCAGGTAACCGGCGCCCGCCAGCACCAGCAGCATCGCGGGCACCCCGGCCAGGCTGATCCTGAGGTAGACGAGGGCGTTGGTGCGGACGGCCCCCTCGGCGCCCATCCAGGCGACCAGCGGACCGCTGAGCGCCAGCCCGATCACGGTCACGCCCAGCCCGATGAACAGCGCCAGCCACATCGACTGGACCGCCTGGTGTGCCGCCTCCCGCTCGTCGCCCGCCCCCAGCAGCCTGCTCACGGCCGCGGTGGTCCCGTAGGCCAGGAAGATGAAGACGGCGTACAGCGTGAGCAGCACGCTCGAGGCGACCGCGAGCCCGGCCAGCTGAGGCGTGCCCAGGTGGCCGACGACGGCGGTGTCGGTGAGAACGTAGAGCGGCTCGGCGATGAGCGCGCCGAACGCCGGAATGGCCAACCGGGCGATCTCCCGGTCGAGGTGGCTGCGAGCCGGCGGCAGGCGCCGAGTGATCCGGGGCGAAGACATCCAGCCCCAGGTAACCGGTCGGTCAAAGACCGACGCCATAGCGGGGCGGCGGGTGGGGGTCGGGCCGGATAGTGTGCCGACGCCCATGCGACGGATGGCCACGAATTGGACGCGCCGCACGTTTCTGATCCACTCCGGCGCCACCGCCGGGGCGGTGGTCCTCGGGGGCGCCGCCTGCTCGTCGTCCGACGATGACACAAGCGACGACGACGCAACCGACGACGAAGCGCAGGGGGACGAGACGTCAGCGGACGGCGTGGTGAGCCTGAGCGACGTGCCGACCGAGGCGACGATCTTCGGGTGGATCAGCGAGGTCTTCGAGCACGGGATCCGCCGGCCCGGCTATCCGGCCGACGAGTGGGCCGAGGGATGGATCGCTGACCAGTTCCGCGGCATCGGGCTCGACAACGTCCGGCTGGAGCCCATCACCGTCACCCGCTGGGAGCCCACGGACTGGTCGCTCGAGGTCATCGGCCCCGACGGCGAGACGACGACGCTCGACTGCTTCCCGGTGCCGTTCTCAGCGCCGGTCGACGGGCTCGAGGCGGAGGTGGCCGTCTTCGACCAGGCCAGCCCTGGCGGTGTGCGGGACAAGGCGTCGCTGTTCGACGTGCCGCTGATCCGCATTCCCGCCGACCTACTGGCCACGGCCGGCAGCGCGCCGGCCGACCCCACGGGGCGGATCGTCGATCCCGACGGCAGCCTCACCGGCGCCCAGCACATCGTGCCGTTCGGCGCCCAGTTCCAGGAGGTCATGGAGCCGTCGATCGAGGCCGGTGCCGCGGCGTTCATCGGCACCCTCACCGACTACCCGGGCGACTCGTTCAACTACTTCGTGCCCTACGACGCCATCCCCCGGGCCATCCCCGGTGTGTGGGTGAATGGCACCGACGGGGCCTGGCTGCGCGATCAGCGTGCGCGCGGCCCCGTGCGGGTGCGGCTCAGCGTCGCCTCGGAGCGGGAGGACGTCGAGTCGCACAACGTGGTGGGCGAGCTCGATGGTGCCGACGAGGAGACCGTCATGATCGGCTCCCACCACGACGGCCCTTGGGCGTCGGCGGTCGAGGACGGCAGCGGCATCGCCCTCGTGCTGGCGCAGGCGACCTACTGGGCCGCCCAGCCGGTGGAGCGCCGGCCGCATCGGCTCGTGTTCCTGCTGCAGGGCGGCCACATGTCGGGCGGGGCCGGCCTGCGGGGGTACATCGAGGCGCACCGCCCCGAGCTGGCTCGGGTGGTGCTGGAGGTCCACCTCGAGCACGCCGCCCTTGAGTTCGCCGAGCAGGACGGCGACGTCGTTCCGACCGGGCAGCCGGTGCCGCGGTGGTTCTTCACCACCCGCATCCCGTCGCTGGAGGCGGCCGTGGCCGAGGCACTTGAGACCGAGGAGCTGGGCCGGTCGATGATCCTGGCCCCGGACGCGTTCGGGGAGCAGCCGCCGACCGATGGCGCCTTCTACCACCGCGAGGGTGTGCCGGTGATGAACTTCCTGACCGCGCCCTTCTACTTGTTCGACGCCATGGACACCCTCGACAAGATCGATCGCGGCAACCTGGTGCCGCTCACGCGGGCGACGATCCGCATCGTCGAGTCCACCTGGGGGGTTAGCGCCGCCGAGATGCGGGCCGCCGTAGTGAGGCAATAGCGAACGGTCCAGCGAGCGTGAGGCAATGACGCACGGAGGGCGTTCGTGATTGCCTCGGGCTTGTCGTCACGTTCGCCATTGCCTCGGGGTAAACGGGCTGGCGGGAGCACAACCCGCCGAGCGTACGCTTCCGCCATGCCCGAGCCCGCTGAGTCCCGCGTCGACATCAAGCACCGCAGCCGAGAGGTCACCGACGGGTTCGAGCGGGCGCCGGCGCGGGCCATGCTGCGGGCCATCGGCATGACCGACGACGACTGGGGCAAGCCGCAGGTGGGCGTCTGCTCCTCGTGGAACGAGGTCACGCCCTGCAACATGCCGCTCGACCGGCTGGCCAAGCGGTCCAAGGAGGGGGTGCGGGCGGCCGGCGGGTTCCCCATCGAGTTCACGACCATCGCCGTGTCCGACGGCATCTCGATGGGCCACGAGGGGATGCGGGCGTCGCTGGTGTCGCGGGAGGTCATCGCCGACTCGGTCGAGACCGTGATGCACGCCGAGCGCCTGGACGCGCTGGTCACCTTCGCCGGCTGCGACAAGTCGCTGCCCGGCATGCTCATGGCGGCGGCGCGGCTCAACGTGCCAGCGGTGTTCGTGTACGGCGGGTCGATCCTGCCGGGCCATCACAACGGCCAAGCCCTCGACATCGTCAGCGTGTTCGAGGCCGTGGGGGCGCACGCAGCCGGCAGCCTCGACGATGCCGGGCTCGAGGCCATCGAGCGCAACGCCTGCCCCACCGAGGGATCGTGTGCCGGCATGTTCACCGCCAACACGATGGCGTCGGTGGCCGAGGCGCTGGGGATGTCGCTGCCCGGCTCGGCGTCGGCCCCCGCCGTCGACCGGCGCCGCGACGACGTCGCGTACGCGTCGGGCCAGACGGTGGTGCGCCTGCTGGAGGCCGGCATCCGGCCCCGCCAGATCCTCACCAAGGCGGCGTTCGAGAACGCCATCGCCGTGGTGATGGCGCTGGGCGGATCCACCAACGCCGTGCTCCACCTGCTCGCCATCGCCGCCGAGGCGCGCGTGGACTTGGCGCTCGACGACTTCAACCGGGTGGCGGCCCGAGTGCCGCACATCGCCGACACCAAGCCCGCCGGCCGCTACCACATGAGCGACGTCGATCGGATCGGGGGCGTGCCTGTGGTCATGCGGCACCTGCTGGAGGCCGGGCTGCTGGACGGCGAGTGCCTCACGGTCACAGGTCGGACGGTGGCCGAGAACCTGGCGGAGATCGATCCGCCGGGGCCCGACGGCGACGTGATCCACCCCCTCGCCGATCCCATCCATGCCATCGGCGGCATCGCCGTCCTCACGGGCTCGTTGGCCCCCAAGGGGGCGGTGGTCAAGGTGGCCGGCATCACGGCCGACCGGTTCGACGGCACCGCCCGGGTGTTCGACGGCGAAGACGGGGCGATGGACGCCATCCTCGCCGGCTCGATCGAGCCGGGCACGGTGGTGGTCATCCGTTACGAGGGGCCCAGGGGAGGGCCGGGGATGCGCGAGATGCTGGCCGTCACCGGCGCCATGAAGGGCGCCGGCCGGGGTAGCGACTGCGCCCTGGTGACCGACGGCCGCTTCTCCGGTGGCACGCACGGGTTCTGCGTCGGCCACGTGGCGCCCGAGGCCGTGGACGGCGGTCCCATCGCACTGGTTGCCGACGGCGATCGCATCGTCATCGACGTCCCGTCCAAGGCGATCGACGTCGCAGTCGATCACGCCGAGCTCGCGCGCCGCCGCGCCGAATGGAAGCTCCCCGAGCCCCGCTACACATCCGGGGTCCTCGCCAAGTACGCCCGGCTGGCGTCGGGCGCGGAGCGCGGCGCCATCACCGAGGCCTGACGCCCGCCCTAGCCTGGGGACATGTCGACCGAACAGCCCCAGTGGCGGGGGATCAACCACCTTGCCCTCATCACCACCGACATGGACCGGACGGTGCGCTTCTATCAGGGCGTGCTCGGGGCCAAACTCGTCGCCACGATTGGGACGCCCGCGTTCCGGCACTACTTCTTCGAGTTCGGTCCGGAGTTGACGGTCGCCTTCTTCGAGTATCGGGACGCGGAGATCGAGCCGTTCGCCAAGCCGGCGGGCGTGCCCGACCGGCGCGCCGTCCAGTTCGACCACGTGTCCTTCAACCTGCCCGACGAGCGCGCGCTCGAGGCGCTGCAGCGACGCTTGAAGGGGCATGGCTGCGAGGTCACCGAGGTGGTCGACCACGAGATCGTGCGCTCGATCTACTTCACCGACCCCGATGGGATCGCCCTCGAGGCGTCGTGGTGGGTGGTCGACGCCACCGGGCGTGAGCCCGACTATGCCGACCAGCAGCTCTTCGGTGACCCCGATCCCGTCCTGGCCCTGCGCGAGCTCGCCGCCCACGGAGAGGTCTCGGCGACGCCGACGACCCGCCTGGTGAACGCCGACGACGAGATCCGCGATCCGGCCTAGCGCCGAAGCGCGCCTGCGAGCCTCGAGGTTCCGCCTTGCCCTGCGTCTGCGCCCCGTGCGAAGCTGACCGGCTGATGCACGCCTACCGCCTCCTCGTAATCCTCACGTAGCGCACGCCGCCCATCCCCGCGTGCGCTCTCACGACCTCCCACCGGGAGGTCGTTTCCGTTTTCGTCGACTTCCGCCAACCACCAGCCACCCCGGACAGGAGCACACCGCCATGCAGCTCAACGGCGGACAAGCGTTGATCAAGGCCCTCGAGATGGAGGGCGTCGAAGTCATGTTCGGTCTGCCGGGCGGCGCCATCCTCCCGGTCTACGACCCGATCATCGACAGCCCGATCCGCCACATCCTGGTGCGCCACGAGCAGGGCGCCGGGCACATGGCCGAGGGGTTCGCACACGCCACCGGGCGACCGGGCGTGTGCATGGTGACCTCGGGGCCGGCGGCGACCAACGTCGTCACCCCGCTGTGTGACGCCTACATGGACTCGATCCCCATGGTGTGCATCACCGGCCAGGTGCCGTTCGCCGCCATCGGCACCGACGCGTTCCAGGAGTGCGACACCGTCGGCATCACCCGCTCGGTGACCAAGCACAACGAGTTGATCACCCAGGCGCAGGACATACCGCTGATGGTCCGGCAGGCCTTCCACCTCGCCACCACCGGACGGCCGGGCCCTGTGCTGATCGACGTCCCCAAGGACATCGTCGACCCCCAGAACCCCCGCTCGGCCATGGACTGGGACTGGCCGAGCGACGAGGAGGTGGCCGCCAGCCTGCCCGGCTACCGGCCCACCACCAAGGGCCATCCCAAGATGATCCGCCAGGCGGCCGAGCTGATCCTCCACGCCCGGCGGCCGGTCATCTACGCAGGTGGCGGCATCCTCAAGGCCCGGGCCGCCGAGGCGCTCCGGGAGCTGGCCGAGCTGTGCGACATCCACGTGGTCACCACGCTCATGGCGCGGGGTGCCTTCCCCGACGATCACCCATTGTGCCTCGGGATGCCGGGCATGCACGGCAACTACACGGCCGTGACCTCGATGCAACGGAGCGACCTGCTGATCGCCCTCGGCAGCCGCTTCGACGACCGCGTGACCGGCAGGGTCGACGGGTTCGCCCCCGACGCCAAGGTCATCCACGTCGACATCGACCCCGCCGAGCTGGGGAAGGTGCGCCGGCCCGATATCCCCATCGTGGGGGACTGCCGACTCGTCATCGAGGAGTTGCTGGTCGCCGTGCGCAGCCTGCTCGAGGGCGGGGTGGCATTCCCCGACCGCTCGGCCTGGAAGCAGACCATCTCCGGCTGGCAGGAGACCTACCCGCTTACGTACCAGCAATCCGAGCCCGGCGAGGCGCTCAAGCCGCAGTTCGTGCTCGAGCGGTTGCGCGACAACACGCCCGACGACACGATCGTCGCCGCCGGCGTCGGCCAGCACCAGATGTGGACGAGCCAGTATTGGCGCTTCAACCACCCCTACACCTGGGTCAACTCCGGAGGGCTCGGCACCATGGGCTTCGCGGTGCCGGCGGCGATCGGCGCCAAGGTCGGCCGGCCCGACCGCACGGTGTGGGCGGTCGACGGCGACGGCTGCTTCCAGATGACCGCCCAGGAGCTGGTGACGGCGACCTCAGAGCGCATCCCCATCAAGGTGGCGATCCTCAACAACGCCTACCTGGGCATGGTCCGCCAGTGGCAGGAGATGTTCTACGACGAGCGCTACAGCGAGGTGTACCTGTCGCCAGACCTGCCCGACTACAAGCTGTGGGCCGAGGCCATGGGCTGCGTCGGCATGCGGGTCGAGTCGCCCGACGACGTCGACGCCGCCATCCAGAAGGCCAACGAGATCGACGACCGCCCGGTCGTCATCGACTTCCGCACCGACAGCCGCGAGAAGGTGTACCCCATGGTCCCGTCGGGCTTGACCAACGACCAGATCGTCACCGACCCGTCGCAGGGCGAGGGAGGCCACTGAGCACCATGGCACCGATCCCCGGCACCGACGCCCGGCACCACACGCTCGTCGTGCTGGTCGAGAACAAGGCCGGCGTGCTCGCCCGGGTGGCGAGCCTGTTCGCCCGGCGCGGGTTCAACATCTTCTCGCTGGCCGTCGCCCCCACCGAGGACGACCGGTTCAGCCGCATCACGATCGTGGTCGACGTCGAGTCGGCTCCGCTCGAGCAGATCACCAAGCAGCTCTACAAGCTGATCAACGTCGTGAAGATCAGCGAGCTCGACCCCCGCGACTCGGTCGAGCGCGAGCTGATGATCGTCACGCTGCGGGCCGACATGACGTCCCGCAGCCCCATCATCGAGCTGGTGAACCTGTTCGAGGGCCGCGTCGTCGACGTGGGCCACGACGAGCTGACCGTCAGCCTCGACGGCACGCCCGACCGCCTCGACGACGTCGAGGAGCTGCTGCGGCCCTTCGGCATCGTCGAGCTGCAGCGCACCGGCCGGGTCGCCCTGCCCAAGCTCGAGCACTCGACCCCCAACCTCCGATCCGTGCGGCGCACGGCGTAACCCAAAAGGAACCCCGTTATGGCCAACGTCTACTACGAGAAGGACGCCGACCGGTCGCTCATCGCCGACCGCAAGGTGGCGGTGATCGGCTACGGCTCGCAGGGCCACGCCCACGCCCTCAACCTGAAGGACTCGGGCATCGACGTGCGTGTCGGCCGGCGCGAGGGCTCGTCGTCGGTCGCCAAGGCCGAGGCCGCCGGGCTGACGGTGCGCTCGATCGCCGACGCCGCCGCCGAGGCCGACCTGATCATGCTCCTCGGGCCCGACACCGAGCACAAGGCGATCTTCACCGAGCACATCGCCCCCCACCTGAACGAGGGCGACGCCCTGTTCGTCGGCCACGGGTTCAGCGTGCGGTTCGAGCAGGTCGTCGCGCCCGCCGG
>DASSDL010000148.1:0-2183 GCA_035697145.1 Acidimicrobiales bacterium | reverse complement strand
CGAAGTACCCGGAGTCTTGGAGTCTGTGACGATGGTACTCTCGCTGGCCGTCGAGCCGGCGCTGGTGGTGGTAGATTGCCCGGTGGCTGAGGAGCGGCGCGGGGGGCGTCGTTTGGCCTACGGCTCAGCCGTCCCAGCAGCCAGCCAGTGCTCATCCCAACCGCAGCCGTCAACAACCCGAGCCTTATAATTCTTCGGCGAACGTCTCTGGACGGAATCGTTATCACGGCCTCAAGCTAGGTGACTGCTGTTCTTCGTCCAGTATGAGGAACTTCGGCGGCGTGGAGTGGATGCAGCATGCTGGGCTGTTGCCGGCTCAGGCCGCGGCGACCTGCCAGCCCGCCGCCTCGCGCCGGCGCCGAGCACCCGGGCATAGAAGAGGCGGCCACGCTTGCTGACCAACACCAGGTCGCCGGGGTGGATCGCGCGCGTGCGCACCCGGTCATGGTCACGACCCGCCCGGACGGATCCCCGGGGGAACCGGGTTTCCGTTAGGCACAGAGATCGGCCTGCTACGTCGCTCGCCGACGGGCGCGGGCCGTAGAGGACAGCAGGCGCGTCGGAGCGACCGCGCGGCTCAGTCCGGCGGGTGGAGGTCGAGCATGTCGCGAGCCCGACCGAGGTGCTCGGCGACGTCGGTCTTCTGCTTCGGCATGGCTCGTTGGCGAGGAGCTTAAGCCTTGCTGACGCAGTCACACGGCGCGTCATGCTGCTGGTGCATACGCGAGCGCGCGGCCGACGGTCGCCACTCGGGCGTACGGTGGCTGCGTGACCACCGCAGCGGCCGCGACGACTTTCACGCCCATCGCCGAGATCGTGATCAACCCCGAGACGGCGCTCGTACACGAGCACGGCTGGCAGTCCTGGAGCCCCACGACGACCTACCGCGTCGGCGAGGGACCGCACCGGCCGAGCAGCGACCGCCGGCGCGTCATGGGCTACCGGCCGGACCGCGTTGCGCCCGCGGACGCCTACCAGGGCGAAGGGCTGCTCGTGGTGGAGCCGGGTGACGGATCGCCCGCGCACCGCTTCGCCGTCGCGGATCCGCGCGGGCCGATCCCCTCGATCCGCGCCGAGGTGCGAGGCGCGCGCGTCTTGGTCTGCAGCGACGGACCCGTGCGCCACGACGTGTGCGCCGCCGGACCGGACGTCGCGCTGGCCGGCTGGGCGGATGAGCTCGCACGCAACGGCGGCGTGGCGCCCGGCGGCCTGCGTCCGGCGCCGACGATGTGGTGCTCCTGGTACGGGTACTGGCAGGCGATCAGCGACCGGGTGATCCTCGACAACGTCGCGGAGATCGAACGGCTCGGCCTGCCCGTCGATGTCGTCCAGATCGACGACGGCTACCAGGCCGAGATCGGCGACTGGCTTCAGACGAGCCCGACCTTCGGGTCGCTGCGCGACCTCACCGCCGAGCTGCGCGCCCGCGGCCGGCGAGTGGGGGTCTGGACGGCGCCGTTCCTGGTCGGGGAGCGCTCGCAGGTCGCCAAGGCGCACCCGGAGTGGCTGGTCGACGACATCGACCTCGGCCGCCACTGGGGTCAGCGGCTGTTCGCGCTCGACGTCACCCACCCTCACGCCGCCGCGCACCTGGTCGCGACCTTCGAGGGTTTCCGGGAGCTGGGCGTCGACGTTTTCAAGGTCGACTTCGTCTACGCCGGCGCGATCGACGGGCGCCGCCACCGCGCTGTCTCCGGCCTGGACGCCTACCACGCCGGCATGCAGCTCATTCGCGGCGCCATCGGTGAGGACGCGTACCTGCTGGGCTGCGGGGCGCCGATCATCCCGAGCGTCGGGCACGTCGACGCGATGCGCGTCAGCAACGACATCGCCCCGCACTGGGAGCACGAGGACGGTGACCTGGCGCTCGGCGGCGGCCGCGGCGCCGTCATGACCGGCGCCGCCCGGGCGTTCCAGCATGGACGGCTGTGGGTCAACGACGCTGACTGTCTCATGGCCGTGCCCGTTATCGAGCGCCGCGAGGTGTGGGCCGAGCACGTGCGACGCTGCAGCGGGCTTCGCAGCACCGGCGACCGCCTTGCTGATCTCGACGAGTGGGGCGTCGAGATGACGCGCGAACTGCTGGCCAGCGTGCCCGCCGCCACACCGTTCGACGGCTGGTGACGCCGCCGGGGCCGAGACGAGCACATCCGTGCGACGCGCGCGTGGACGGACCCAGAGTG
>DASSDL010000147.1:0-13447 GCA_035697145.1 Acidimicrobiales bacterium | reverse complement strand
CCAGGCGATGGTTATGAGCGCGCCAGCGGCATGCCCTGGCGACGATCCGAGCCACTCGACGCTGGGTTCCCCCGCTGCGCGCGCTTTCGGTATGGCGGGCCATGCCGTTCCCAGGATTCGCTGAGCAGTCGGTCGACAGCGAGTTGCAGCATCTGGGACCGGCTCTTGTCACCGTGCTGCGCCGTGACGAAGTAGCTGCCGATCAGCAACGAGTAGGCCAGCATGCTGCGGGCCTCGGCATCGTTGTCATCCACGCAGAACTGCCCGAACAGCGAGCGCAGCCAGCTCATGCGTCGGTTGTCGACCCCGCGCAGTCGTTCGGCGACGTCGCTGTCGCGGCGCGACCAGTCCCGAACCGCCAGCTCTACGGCAAAGTCGGCCGATGGAGCCAGCTCGAAGAGATGCTGCAACTTGGCTCGCGGGTCGGTTGGCTGGCTCTCGACGCGCACGATGACGTCGTCAACCATGGCCTTCTCCCAGCTGTCGAGCATCTCCTCGAGCAGCGCCTGGCGATCGGTGAAGTGCCAGTAGAAGCCGCCCTTCGAAACCCCGAGGCGCACGGCCAGCGCCTCGACTCGCACGGCATCCGGGCCGCCTGTTGCCAGGGCTTGCAGTGCCGCGTCGATCCATGCGCCGCGTGGAGTCCGGACATTGGCCACCGACGTATCTATACGGCACCGTATTGACGGATGCAACCAGAGCCGTTTAGCGTCCATACGACACCGTATGGATCGAGGATCGCATGAGACTTCCGAATGCAGCCCACGAATCTCGCCCGTGGCGGATCCACGAGCTCACCTACGACTTCCGGCTCGAGGACGTGTGGGAGCTGCCGACGCCGGGCGGCCCCCACGACTTCTCGCGGCTGGTGCAGGAGATCGCCTCGGGCAACCCGTCGCACGGTTCCTCCCGCGTCGTCCGCGCGCTCTTCGCGATCCGGTGGAAGATCGGGGAGTTGCTCGGTTGGGACGGCCCGGACGCCGGCCTCGGCTCCAGGGTGCCAACGCTCCGCGACCGGTTACCCGTGGATCTGCGCGACGCCCCATGCGGCCCGGACTTCGACGCGCTCCCCTTCACCTCGCTGTACCTGATCGATGACGAGTTCGCCGCGGAGATCGCCAACCGAACCATGCATGGGGTCATGCACCTCGGCTGGGTTCCCGATGGGACCGGCGGCTACCACGGCCAGATGGCCGTCTACGTGAAGCCGAATGGCCTGTTCGGGACCGCGTACATGGCCGCGATCAGGCCCTTCCGGCACCTGATCGTCTACCCGCCGATCATGCGACAGATCGAGCGGACCTGGCGGGCGGGGACTCCCGCGGCCTCCCGGCTCGGCGCCCCGACGTGAGCGGCGCCGGCCAGCCTCAATAGCCACGTACGGTCTCGGCCAGCGCCATGGCGCCTCCCTGCTGCGTCCGATCGCCCGGTCAGGCCACGATGCAGGGGTTGCGGAGCTCGCCGACGCCCTCGATGTAGCTCGTCACCACGTCGCCGGCATGGAGGAACCTCGGCGGCGTCCGGGCGTAGCCGACACCCGCCGGGGTGCCGGTGAAGATCAGGTCCCCGGGCCACAGGGTGACGATGTGGGACAGGCGGCTGACGAGCTCCGGCACCGGGAAGATGAGATCGGACGTCCGGGCCTTCTGGACCTCTTCGCCGTTGACGGAGCAGCCCAGCTCCAGGTCATCACGGTCCGGTAGCTCGTCGACCGTCACCAGGAACGGGCCCGTGGGACCGAAGCCGGCGAACGACTTGGCAAGCGACCACTGCGCCGGGGGCCGCATCTGCACCGCCCGGTCCGAGATGTCCTGTCCGACCATGAGCCCGGCGACGTGGTCCCAGGCCCGGTCGACGCCAACCCTGTGGGCGGTGCGTCCCAACGCCACCACCAGCTCCACCTCCCAGTCGACGGTCTCGCTGCCGACGGGGATCTCGCTGGTCGGCCCGGCGATGCAGCTGGGGAACTTGGTGAACACGGCCGGCTCCTCGGGCACCTCTCGGGCGCCCTCTGCCACGTGCAGGCGGTAGTTCAGCCCCACCCCGAACACCTGGCGCGGCCGCGGCACCGGGGCCAGCAGCGCCGCGCCCGACAGCGGCATCGCCGGCGCCGAGCCCGTGTCAGCCGAGCGTGCCCACTCGGCCAGCGCGTCCCATTGTTCGAGCGCCGCCACCGGGTCGGCGGGTAGGCGCCCGCCCGAAGCCGTCTCCACGTCGAACAGTTCGTCACCGACAGCCAGTTGCATCCGCCCACCGACGTTGCCGAAGCGCATGGTGTCAACCTAGGGCGTGCCCACGACCTTCGGTCGACTGCCGCCCGCCGCCGCGTGGCGGCAGTGACGGCCTAGGAAGCGGGCCGCAGGAGCGACGACGCGGCGGTGACGATCCGATCGGCGTTGCCTTCGTCGTGCAGCGACAGCCGACAGGCGATGCGCCCCAGACCGCAACTGATGGCCTCGCCGCCGACGCGGAACGGGCCGACCTTGCCGCGGGCCACGAACATGACGTGCCAGTCCTCCATCTGGAGGGCGTCGGTGCCGGCCTCCATGGACGCGAGCTCCATCGCCGCGGCCTCGAGCACGACGTGGATCGGCCCGAGATGCAGGGCGGCGTCGGGCGAGGACAGCTCGTCGCTCAGCTGCGGCAGCTCCCAGGTGCCGTCGGGACGGCGCCGGGCGCCGAACACGACGTGGAGTGGGGGCAGCTCCGGCGAGTCCTCGATGGCGATCGGCGGGTTGTCGACCGGCTCGAACCCCGGCGGCGGCTGGCCGAGGCTCACGCCCATACCCTCGGACAGGGCGACGACACGCTCGGGATCGGCAGCGTCGACGATCTGGGACCGGCTGAACCCCATCTGGCGACCCATGCGGATCACCTCGCGCCGTACCTCGATCTCGTGGACGTCGCGGGCGTCGTCGAGGATGTGCAGCGAGGCGATGACGGGATTCGGGACGTACGCGTCGTCGGCCATGCCCCCAGACTCCGGCGAGGCGATGCACAGCGGCGCCGCCATGATCCCGCCCGCCGGGTTGCGCATGTCGTGGCGCAGCCGCATCGTTTCGCCTCCGCCACGGTCCAGCGTGGCGCTGCTCTTGCCCAGGTAGCGGTAGCTGAGCAGCCCGGTCCACCGCTGCTCGAAGCGGTCCCAGTACTCGTCGATCGGAGCGTCGCGAATGTCGTCGGGCATCGACAGCTCCTCCCTGACCAACCGGTTGGTCGTCGGCCGATGCTACTTCGCCGTCCCCGAGGCCATGCCGGTAGCGTCGGCTCGATGCCACTCGTGGGAACGCCCGTGGGCCGGCGCGAGGACCATCGGCTCCTCACTGGTGACGCCCGGTTCGTCGCCGATCTGGATCTGCCCGACTGCCTGAGCGTGACGTACGTAACGTCCCCGGTGGCGCACGCGCTCATCCGGTCCGTCGACGCCGAGGCCGCTCGATCGGCCCCCGGCGTGGCCGACGTCGTGACGGCCGCCGATCTCGACATCGGCCCGCAGCCGCAGGTGAGTCCCACCTACCCGCCGACCATGGCCCGCCCGTTGCTGGGCGACGGCCGTGTGCGCTTCGTGGGCGAGGCGGTGGTGGCCATCGTGAGCGAGACCGAGGCGGCGGGCGAGGACGCGGCCGAGCTGGTCGAGATCGACTATGACCTGCTGCCGGCCGTCACCGATCTCGATGTCGCGGAACGTGGCGAGGTGCTCCTGTTCCCGGAGGCGGGCACCAACGTGGTGGCGACGCGGGAGGGCGGCTCGGACACCATCGGGGACACGCTGGCGGAATGCGATGTTGTCGTCACCGCCGCGCTGGTCAACCAACGCCTCGCCCCGTGCCCACTGGAGGGACGCGCCGCGGCGTCGCTCTGGGGCCGGGACGGGCGACTCGTCCACTGGTCATCCTGCCAGGGCGCCCATCCGGTGCAGGCGCTATTGGCGGACGTGTACGGGCTGTCGCGGGACCGGGTCCGCGTCGTCGCCCCCGACGTCGGTGGCAGCTTCGGCGCCAAGGCTCGGCCGCATCCCGAGGAGATTCTGCTCCCCTGGCTCGCACACCGTTCCGGGCGCCCAGTGCGGTGGGTGCCGCCCCGCTCGACAGACATGGTCGGCCTGGGCCATTCGCGGGCGCAGCACCAGCGGGTCGAGATCGGCGGCGACCGCGACGGAACGATCCGGGCCCTGCGCATCCGGATCGACGGCGATGCCGGGTCGTACCCGATGGTCGGACCGCTGCTCGTCGCCAACACGGCAGTGATGTGCGCGGGCGCGTACCGCATCCCCGAGGTGCAGTGGTCGACCCGGGCGTTCGTGACCAACACGACCCCCATCGTCGCCTACCGCGGCGCCGGTCGGCCCGAGGCTGCGACCCTCATCGAACGGGCGGTCGACCTCTTCGCCGCCGAGGTCGGCCACGATCCGGTCGAGGTCCGGCGGAGCAACCTGCTGGCTGCCGACGACTTCCCGTACGACAGCCAGACGGGCGTGCGCCACGACAGCGGCGACTACCTGGCGGCCCTGGACCTCGCGCTCGAGGCGGTCGGCTACGACGAGCTGCGGGCCGAGCAGGCCCAGCGGCGGGCGGCCGACGAGCCCCGCCTGCTCGGCGTCGGCCTCGCCACCTTCGTGGAAAGGACCGCCGGCGTCCCCGGCGCCGAGTACGGCGCCGTCGAGCTGCGGCCCGATGGGACCATGTTGGTCGTCACCGGGTCGACACCGTTCGGTCAGGGCCACCACACGGCCTGGGCGATGCTGGTCGCCGATCGGACCGGGGTGCCACTCGATCGCATCGAGGTGGTCGCCGGCGACACTGATGTCGTGCCCCGGGGCGGGCTCACCGGCGGCTCACGCTCGGTGCAGAAGGCCGGGGCCGCGGTGGTCGAGGCCACGGTTGGGTTGGTCGAGCAGGCGCGACTGGCGGCGGCCGAACTGCTGGAGGCCACGGCCGTCGACGTGGTGCTCGACACGGGCATCGGGCGGTTCCACGTGGCCGGCGCACCCGCGGCCCGCACGGTGGACTGGGCCGAGCTCGCCGCGCATGGCGGCGAGGACGGCGCGCTGCAGTGCGAGGCCGACTTCGACGGCGAGGGCCCGACCGTGCCCTTCGGCGCCTACGTGGCCGTGGTCGAGGTCGACCGCGACACCGGCGCGGTGAAGCTGCGCCGCATGGTGACCGTCGACGACGCCGGCACGATCATCAACCCGACGCTGGCACTGGGACAGGTCCACGGCGGGCTGGCGCAGGGCGTCGGCCAGGCGCTGTTCGAGGAGTTCACCTACGACGCCGACGGCAACCCGCAGACGACCAGCTTCGCCGACTACGCCCTTCCGTCGGCGGCCGAGCTGCCGTCGTTCGAATGCCGGCTGTTGGAGACGCGGTCACCCAACAACCCGCTGGGCGCCAAGGGCATCGCCGAGTCCGGCACGGTCGGGGCGCCGGTGGCGGTGCAGAACGCGGTGGTCGACGCCGTGGCCCACCTGGGCGTGCGCCACGTCGACCTCCCCCTCACCCCCGAGCGGATCTGGCGGGTGATCACCGAGGTGGACCCGGGAAAATAGGGTCCGCGCCGCCCGAGGTCACCAGAGCTGGTCGGTGTATGTGTCGGTGCCGACCACGGTCGCCAGGAACGGCGCCGCGAACGTCACCCTGCCGGCTCCGCTCCCGTCGACGTGAGCGGCATAGGCACGCACTCGATCCCACGACGACGGGGGATCGCCCTCCAGGAACAGCAGCTGCACGACGCGGTCGGGGCTGCCACCGTCGGTGCCGAGCGCCATGGGCGGTGCGTCCTCCGACCCCCCGCCCATCGGCATGACCTGCCAGGTCGAGCCCAGGGCGACGCCACTGCCGCCCCCGTCGCCGTCGAACAGCGCCCGTGTGGCGTCGGCCGACAGGCGGGTCACCAGGTCGCGTCGGGTCACCCCGTCGGACGGCTCGACCACCACGACGCCCAGCCCGTCGTAGCCGTGGTCGAGCGCCAGCTCGAGCGGCACCCCGTCGGCGTCACGGTGATGGCGGGCGACCAGGGAGTACAGAGCGGTGTGCGCATGCGTCCGCTCCGCGAAGCCCCGCCCGTTGCCGTAGAGCCACCGCACCTGCTTGGTCGCCCACGCGAAGTGCTCTCCCTCGTGGCCCTCGTGGACCCAGTAGATGGACAGGAACGAGCCGGCGTCCACGGGGTCGGCGAAGGGACTGTCGGCGGGAAATCGCAGATCCTTCAGGGCGCGGGTTGCGACCCAGCGCCCGCCGGCAAACAGCCACGGACCGACCAAGCAGCCGGCGTAGAAGTGATCACGCTCGTACCAGCGGTTGTAGGCAACCTCGTGGCCATGGTGGGGGTCCACCATCGTGAAGAGCATGCTGCCGACCTTGACCGGATGGTCGTCCACGGGCACTCCTTGTCGTCGGTTCGACTGTTTGTATCGTTCGGCAATGGGCACGGTCGTTGCGGGTGGTCGCTTCCGGGGCAAGGTGGCCATCGTCACCGGCTCCTCGCTCGACCCCAGCATCGGCCGATCCACCGCCACGCGCCTGGCGCGCGAAGGCGCGTCGGTGGTCATCAACGGCCGTTCCGAGGAACCGCTTCGGGCCGCGGAGCTCGAGCTGCGCGACGCGGGCTTCGAGGTCGTCGCCGTCACCGGTTCGCTGCAGGACGACGCCACGCCCGCCCGGCTGGCGGACGCCGCCGTCGACCACTATGGGCGCCTCGACGCGGTCGTCAACACCGTGGGCGGGACGCGGTTCCAGGGATCGCCCCGGGAGATCGACCGCGGCGGCTATCTCAAGACGGTCGAGCTCAACACCTGGGGCACCATCGCGCTCGTCCAGCAAGCGTTGCGCGCCGGGTTGGCCGACGGCGGCGGGGCGGTCGTCAACGTGTCGAGCGGAACCGTCAACAAGACGACCCCCTCGATGATCGCCTACGCCGCTGCCAAGGCGGCACTCAACGCCGTGACCCGCACGCTCGCCCGCGACCTCGGTCCGCTGGGCGTGCGGGTGAACGCGGTGGCACCCGGGCTGACCAAGACCTCGGGGACCCGATCGATCTGGGAAGCCGACGACGGCGCCGCCGCCGGTCGCAACCTCGTGCTCGGGCGCCTGACGACCGCCGACGACATCGCCAATGCCTGCGCCTTCCTGCTCTCCGACGAGGCGGCCTCGATCACCGGCGTCGTGATCGACGTCGACGGCGGCAACCACCTGCAGGGCGGTGGCTGGACGCCGATGGGCTGAACCGACCCGCACGGGCAATGGCGACAGGGTCATCGGCGGAGCGGCCGATAACTGCCCTCAGTCCGACGCCGGAAGGGGCTTGGCTTCCTTGACCTGCAGGGGCTCATCACCGACCGAGAGTGACCCCTCGCCGGGCTTGGTGCACAGCACTTCCAGGGTCTGGTCGGCGTCGACGTAGCGCTTGCCCAGCAGGGTGCCACCGGCGTGATCGGGCGAGGGCGTCGCCCCGGCCGGGCGGTCGGAGTCCAACGGGACCATCGGATGGCCTCCGCAGCGCAGGTCCACCGGCTGCGCCGGCGGCCGCACCACCACCACCTCGGTGGCGTCGACGGCGCTGCGCAACCGGGAACCGGGGCGCAGCTCCAGCTGATCCATCACCCACTCCCCTCCTTCCATGGCTTTGTGTTGCGGCGGACGTCGCGGAACGCCACGTCGCGATCGGCCGCGTACTCGCGGGGCATGCCCAGGAGGCGCTCGCTGATGATGTTGCGCGCCATCTCCGTGCTGCCCCCGCCGAGACAGGACGCCTGTCGCTTGACGTAGCCGATGCCGTAGCGGCCGTCGGCGTCGCCGTCCCAGACCAGCGCCTCGTCGCCGGCGATCTCCATGGCGATGGTGGCGCGATCCACGGCCGCGGTCCCGGCGTACAGCCGCACCAGCGACCCGGCCGGGCCCGGGAAGTAGCCCGTCTCCAGCCCCGCACGCACGCGATCGACGAGCTGGCCGTGCACGATGGAGAGGGCCTCGGCTTGGCCGATCAGGCGCCGAACCAGGGGGTCGTTGGCCTTGCCGCGGGCCTTGGCCAGCTCGACGAGCTCGTCGCGGGCGGTCTCGCCGCCGCGCATGCGGCCGCTGGTGTAGGGGGAGGCGCCGCCCACCGTGGCCCGCTCGTGGAACAGCAGGCGTGTGGCCACCGTCCAGCCGTCGTCGACCTCGCCTATCACGTTCTCGGCGGGGATGACGGCGTCGTCGAAGAACTCCTCGCAGAACTCCTCGGTGCCGTCCACCATCTTGATCTGGTTGACGGTGATGCCCGGATGGTGGATCGGGACGATGAACATCGTCAGGCCGCGGTGCTTGGGTACATCCCAATTGGTGCGGGCCAGGCACAGGGCGAAATCGGAGCGGTAGGCGTACGTGCTCCAGATCTTGGAGCCGTTGAGCAGGAAGACGTCGCCATCGCGGGTCGCCCGGGTGAGCGCACCCGCCATGTCGGACCCACCCGACGGCTCGGACATGAACTGCACCCACAGCTCGTCGCCGCGGATGAACGCCGGGATGTAGCGCTGCTTCTGCTCCTCGGTCCCGAACTCGAGGAGGGTCGGACCACAGATCGACAGCGTGGGCACGCTGAACAGCATCGGAAGCTCGTAGCCCTCCGACTCCTGGTCGAACACCCGCTGGTACTCGATGGGCAGGCCCTGGCCGGCGTACTCCGGGGGATAGCAGATGCCGGCGAACCCGCCGTCGTACAGGCGACGCTGAAGCTCGCGGGCCCGGCTGGCGCGATCGTCGTCGTCGCGGAGCGGGTTCCAGTCCACGCCGGGTTCCAGCCTGGGCATGTTGTCGGCGAGCCAGACCCGCACCCGTTTGCGGTAGGCGTCGAGATGTTCGCGCTGCGCACTGGCGCTGGCGTCGGTGGTGTCGACCATGGGGGCTCCCTCGTCCTCGTCCTACAGCCCGGCGGCCACGGCCAGGAGCTCGCGGTGCTCGTCGGGCGTGCCGTACAGGCCCCGGCCGAGCGTCACCCGGCGCAGGTACAGGTGGATGTCGTGCTCCCAGGTCACACCGATGCCGCCGTGCATCTGCACGCAGTCCTGGACCAGCTCGGGCACGCGATCGCCGACGTACACCTTGGCGGCGCTGACGAGCCGGGCGGCGTGGGCGGCGTCGGTGCCGTTGCTCCCGCTCGGCCCGCGGGCCGCGCCGTCGATCGCCCTGGCCGCGCCCTCCACGGCGGCGTGGCTGGCCTCGAGCCACAGCTTCATGTCGGCGAAGCGGTGTTTGAGGGCCTGATACGACGCCAGCTGGCGGCCGAAGGAATACCGGTCGAGGGCGTACTCGGCGGTGAACTCCAGGACCCGGTCCGCGGCGCCCGCCATCTGCGCGCATTCGAGGACGGCGGCGATCTGCAGCTGGCGCTCGATGTCGGCTGTCGCATCGCCGGCGCCGACCAAGGCGGTGCTCGCGACGGCCACATCGTCGAACCCGACCTGCCCGAACCGCCGCACCAGGTCGAGGCCGTTCATCGGGATGACGGTGAGGCCGGGCGCATCGCGCGGGACCAGGAACTGGACGAGCCCGTCGCCGCTACCGTCCAAGCGGGCGCCGACCAGGAACCAGTCGGCCTCGCCCGCGGCCTCGACCATGGCCTTGGTCCCCGCCAGCACGAACCCGTCGCCGTTGGGCCGAGCCATGAGCTGGACGTCGCTCGGCCGCCAGCCGCGGCCGGGCTCGTCGAGGCACCAGGTGGCGACCACGTCACCGCTCACGATGCCGGGCAGGACCTCGGCCTGCTGCTCTGGCGTCCCCGAGGCGGCCAGAGCTGCGGCCACGACGTTGGTGGGATGGAGGGGGCCCGGCGACACCATGCGCCCGAACTCCTCGGCGACGATCGCCAGGTCGGCCAACCCGCCGCCCGACAGCGTGCCGCCGCCGTGCCCCTCGGGCACCAGGAACCCCGTCCAGCCCAGCTCCGCACCGCGGCGCCACCAGCCACGGTCGAAGCCCGCCGGGTCGCCGGCCAATTCCCGTACCTTGGTCAGCGGCGCTTGGCCCTCCAGGAACCGCCTGGTGGTCTCCTGGAAGAAGCTCTGCTCCGGGTTGAGCATCAGGTCCAAGGTCTCGCCCCTCCCTGGGGAGCCATGGCCTCGATCACGTCGGCGCCGAAGGCGGCCAGCGTCTCCGGGTCGGCGAAATCCGAGAACCAGGTGTAGAAGCGTTCGACGCCACGATCATGCAGCGCCGTGAAGTGATCGACCAGCTGGGCGGCGTCGCCGATGACCAACCCGTCTCCGTAGACGCCGAAGCGTCGCTGCGCCAGCTCCGTCACCCTGTCACGCTCGGCCTCGCTGGGCACGAAGGCCACCATCTGCTGGACCGACACCCGGGCGCCGCCCGCCGACGGCCGCAGCTCCTCGAGGCGTTCCAGGGCGTAGATCGGCAGGTTCCACCAGTCCGCGTAGCGAGCCACCAGCGCCAGGGTCTTCCGGCCTGCGCCCCCGATGAGGAGCGGGATCTTCAACAGCGGTCCCGGTTGTTGGCGGCCACCCTTCACGCGGTGGAACTCGCCCTCGAAGTCGACGATCTCGCCGGTCCAGAGCGCAGTCATGACGTCGAGGCTCTCGGCCAGCCGGCGCACTCGGGCGCTCGGGGAGGTATCGCCGACCCCGAACGCGTCGAGCTCGTCGGGCACGGACCCCCAGCCGATGCCGAGCTCGAAGCGTCCGCCCGCAGCGTGGTCGAGCGTCACCGCCTGCTTCGCGAGCACTGCCGGATGGCGCAGCGAGTCGCACAGCACCAAGTGGCCGACACGCAGCGTCTCGGTGTGCGCGGCGAGCCAGGTGGCGCTGATCATGGCCTCGTGCATCGGCTGGTCCTCGGCCATCGGTGGCGCCAGATGGTCCATGAGGGCGATGCCGCCGAACCCGGCGCGCTCCGCCGCCCGAGCCTTCTCGACCAGCACGTCGAGGCCCATGCGCATCTGCGGGAGGAAGACATGGAACTCCGGTGTGGACTCCCTCACCAGGGCAGCTCCTCGGCGATCGCCGGCCAGTCGAGCCGGTTGAGGGTGACCAACGCGCCGCCCCGGTCGAGCTCGACCAGCAGTGTCACGTAGGTCGTGCGGGCCGCCGACATCACCCCCCTCTCACGCTGGTCTCGCTGTCAGTCGCATCGCCCGACGTACTTGACAACCCCGTCTCTCCAACCGCTGGCGCCTGGATACTACAGATCTTGGACGATGCCCAAGTTCTGGCTGACCACAGCGCCGGCGACTGCCACGGAGCCGTTCGCAGAACGGGCTGGCCCGGGCGCTGCGGAAGGCGCAAACTGGAGCGCAGAGCCTGGCGATCCCCTGGGAGCGTCCCATGTTCCATTCCCGCCCTCGAGTCCCAGAGCTGATCCCCGAGCTGTCCCGGGGCAAGCACCGAAGCCCGCGGAAGGGCGCGTGCTTCATGGAGATGGTTTCGTACCTCGCCGGCGAGCCATGGAGCGATCACCCCGCGTGCACCCACCGGTTGCTTGCCGCGCTTGCCCGCCTGGTCAACGACCACACGTCCGATGCCGGCCGGCGGGGCCTGGTCGAGCTGGCCCCCTCGGTCATCGGGCTGACCAGCGACGACCCGCGCGTGGACGTGCGGATAGCGCTCCGAGCGGCGACCACCGCGTTGCCCGTCGTCTCTGAGGAGCGGCAACGGGTGCTGGCGGTGGCCGTGCTCGCCGCCGAACGGGTGCTGTCCGACCTCGACGGGCGACCCGGCGATGACCTCGACGAGAAGAGCCGCAGAGCGCTGGCGCAAGTTCCACACGCCGCGCAGTGGGCCCGCAGCTTCAACCGCGACATGCGGACCACGGCCAAGGGGTTCCACCGGCACGGCGCGCCCAACACCGTCCGCCACGCCGTGGTGGGCATCGCGCACGCCTGTATACCGGACCCCGACGGGATGCTGCGCGACCTGCTCGTCGGCGCCATTGCGGACTGCTCCCCGCGGGCACCGAGCCAGGAGCCCCGGCACCCGCAGGTACCGGGCCCGAGGCAGGTTCCAGTCCCGAGCGGTTCCGGGTGACCCACCCGGGACCATCGCCCGCCCGACGGTCAGCTGACGAGGCCCGGCCTCGGCACCGAACGTCGCCGCCGCCGGCCCGTGGCGACCTCCCTCGTGTAGTGACGCTCGACGAAGTGCGGCCACGGGACCATCGACAGCACGGCCAACCCCGCGCCCGCGACCGCCAGCGCGACGAGCCACCAGCGCTCCGCAGCCAGCTGCCCGTCGATGAGATCGGGCTCGATCGCCCCCACCCCGGCGGCCATCGCCGCAGAGATGCAGACGAACACGGCCAGGCCGGGGGCGCCCGCCAGGCCCGCGATCACCAGCAACAAGCCGACGCCGGCCTCGATCGCCGCCAGCAACGGGGTGTGGCGGATGCCCGCCACCTCCACGGCCGGGCTGAACCACGTCGCGTTGATGCCGGTGCGCGCGACCGCCGCGACGCCGAGCACCCCCAGGGCGGCGCCGGCGAGCAGCACCAGCGCGCTGCCGAGGCTCCAGCGGCTCTGGACAAGGTCCCAGCGCTCCAGCTTCGGTGGCTCCTCGAGCACGTCGCGCTCCTGTTTCTCCTCGTGGGTTCCGAGCGCAGCGAGAAACTCGGGCTCCCCGGCCGGCTCGCTCCCTGGCTGCTCGGCACGAACGTCGTCCGCCCTTACGGCATGGTGGCCGTGCGACAAACGCATGAGGGCACCTCCCCAATCGGCATCCCGTACCGATGGCTACCCAGCGGCCGACGTGCCGAAACCCCGGCGGCACCCCTAAGGGAGGCCGCTTCGGCTCCACTGCGAACCAGCCGGCCAGGCAACGCTCCCGTGGCCTCACCGCTGCTGTACGTGACCTCACCGGCGACGATGGTGGCGACGTAGCCGTCAGCGCGCTGCACCAAGCGCCGGCCCCCTGCCGGCAGATCGTGGACCACCTCCGGCGTGCGGAGCCGCAACCGCGCGAAGTCGATGACGTTCAGGTCGGCGCGCAGCCCCACCTGCACCCGACCGCGGTCGTGGGTGCCACGACGATGGTGCGAGCTGGCTGTCCCAGGTCGCCTGACCGTCATAGTGGGCGTGAACGTCCACGAACCCGGGCGTGACCAGCGCCCCGTCGGCGTCGACCTCCCGTGTGGCTCGGGCGCCGATCCAGCCGATCTCGGTGATCGCGCCGCCGTCGACGGCCACGTCGGCCGAGAACGGCTCGCCGCCGCGCCCGTCGATGATCGTTCCTCCCCTGACGACCAGGTCGTGCGTGACACCATCGTCGCGCAGGCCGGCATGGCGGGCGCAGGGCCTTCCACCTGCCAACCGTTTGACAGTTACGCTGTGACGGCTCGTCAGCCGGCCGGAGCCCGTCAGATCCAGCCAAGGAGGAGCCGTGACCTCCCGCAGGGTGAACTTCCCCATCTTCGATTCCGACAACCACCTCTACGAGACCAGGGACGCGCTCACGAAGTACCTGCCCGAG
>DASSDL010000146.1:0-16996 GCA_035697145.1 Acidimicrobiales bacterium | reverse complement strand
GTGTACCGGCAGCGGACGATCGACCGGTGGGAGCGGACGCTCGGCGTCGGCAACAACTCGGGCAGATCCTCCCTGCACTGACCTGAGGCCCTCAGCCCAGCAGCGCGCCCTCGTGGCGCAGGAGCCAGACCTTGGTGTCGAGCCCGCCCCCGTAACCGCCGAGCGCCCCGCCGCTGCGCAGCACCCGGTGGCACGGCACGACGATGGGGATCGGGTTGGTCGCCATGGCCGAACCGACCGCCCGGCTGGCCTTGGGGTTGCCGGTGCGCTCGGCCAGCTCCTTGTAGCTGACCGTCTGGCCGTACGGCACCTCCCGCGACAGCGCCTCCAGGACCGTGCGCCGGTAGCCCCGCGACAACCGCCGGTCGACCGGCACCTCGAAGCTGCGGCGGCGCCCGGCGAAGTACTCCTCGAGCTCGCGGCGCACCTCGTCGAGGCGGGCCGGCAGGCGGACGACCCGGGGGGACACCTCGCTCGCCAACTCGTCGAGCACGAGGTCCTCGTGGCCGAACCCGATGCGCACCACCCCGGCGGACGTGGCCGCCAACGTGAGGGGGCCGATGGGCGTGTCCTCGACCACCCAGCCGACGTCCACGAGCCCTTCGGCGTCGGCCCGGCGCAGGGCCGCGTCGACCAGCGCGGCAACGTCGGTGGTGTCGGCCCGGCGTAGCCGCTCACCCAGGTCGTGCACCTCCGGCTCGTCGGGCTCCTGATGGTCGGATCGCCGGCGAACCTCGTTGGTGGAATCCGTGGCGTTCATGGCGTCACCTCTTGACGTAGGCGTTGCAGGCCGGCCCGCACGTTCTGGCGGGCGGCGTCCTCGCTCGACCCGATGACCGCGGCGATCTCCGCGTACGGTCGGTCGAGCAGGTAGCGCTGCACCACCGCGGATCGCTGCTTGGGCGGGAGCCGCCGCACGGCATCCCACAGCTCGACATCGACGAGCCCGTCGACGTCCAGGTGCGGGACCTCCGGGGGATCGGCGGCGGGCACCGCCTGCCGGACCCGCCGGCGCGCCTGGTCGATGATCTTCCGGTGGGCGATCGTGAACAGCCAGCCGCGCAGGTTGTCGGCGTGACGCAGGCCCGGGTACGACCGCAGCGCCGAGATCACCGTGTCTTGGAAGAGATCGTCCCCGTCGTGAGGGCCGACGGCGGCAACCAGGAACCGGTGCAGGTCCGGCGCATGGGTGTCGAGCAGCGATTGGAACGGTGGAAGCGTCACCGGCATGTCAACGCCCCGGGCCCGCGTGCCGTGAGATGGCGCCCACGGTCCGACCTGCGGCCCGGCGTGACGCCTACCCCTCGAGGGCGGCGAGCAGCTTCGTGGGGGTGTCCTTGGGGCTGATCTTGGGCCAAACCTCGGCCAGGTTGCCCTGCTCGTCCACCAGGAACGCCGACCGGACGATGCCCATGAACTTGCGCCCGTACATCGATCGCTCGCCCCAGGCGCCGTAGGCGTCGGCGACGGCGTGGTCCTGGTCGGACAGGAGCGGGAAGCCCAGCCCGTACTTGTCGTCGAAGCGCTTCTGCTTCTCGGGCTTGTCGGGGCTGATGCCCAACACCGCGGTGTCGCCGATGTCGCCCAGCACGTCTCGCAGGCCGCACGCCTGCGTGGTGCAACCCGGCGTGTCGGCCTTCGGGTAGAAGTACACGAGGACCTTCCGGCCCTTCAGATCGGCCAGGTTGACGGACTCGCCGTCCTGGTCGAGCAGCGTGAAGTCGGGGGCATTGTCACCTGGCTTGAGCGGCATGCACTCGACGATAGGCCGCCCGGTCGACGACGTTCGCCGCAAGACTACGTGTCGTGAACGCTGCAGGCCGATGGCGAATCGTCGAGATGGAGCTCTGGGATCGCGATGCCATCGACATCCTGGGCCCAGCCTTCGTCCAGATCGGCCCAGGTCACGACGGCAGCTTCCGCTTCATCGCAGTCGAGGGATGGCTCGACGTCCGCGAGATCAGTCGTGATGGAGTCCCCGGCATCGAGTTCTCGTGGGAAGGGAATGACGAATCCGACGCCGCGAGCGGTCGCGGCTGGGCGACATTGTCGAGCCATGGATCGCTGACGGGCCGCTCGTTCTTCCACCTCGGCGATGACTCAGGCTTCCGCGCCATTCGAGAGGGCTCCGACACCGAAGGTTGAACGTTTAGGACTTGCGCGGATAGGTCACGTCCGCCGTGGCTTGCGATCCTGCGTCGCCGGGGAGCCTCGCTGTGAGGACGTCTCCGGCCGCGAAATTCCCACGCGTGGGCTGAACGCGCTGGCCTATCCGCTCGGCTCCTAAAGTCGGCGCCGCCAGCAAACCGTCACAGCTCCTGGGAGGCTCTGCCGTGACCAGTGCCCCAGCACTCGGCCTGCCCCACGTCCACTCCGGCAAGGTTCGGGACATCTACGCCGTCGGCGACGACCGACTGCTGATGGTGACGAGCGATCGCCTCTCGGCGTTCGACGTCGTCATGGCCGAGCCGATCCCCCACAAGGGGCGAGTCCTCACCGCCATGTCGGCCTTCTGGTTCGCCGAGCTGTCCGACGTCGTGCCCGGTCACCTCGTCTCCACCGCCCTCGCCGACCTGCCGCCCTCGGCGCAGGCGGCGGCCGCCGATGCCGACCTGGACGGCCGGGTGATGCTGACCACCAAGGCCGAGATGCTCCCGGTGGAGTGCATCGTCCGCGGCTACATCACCGGCTCTGCGTGGAAGGAGTACCGCGCCGGCGGCACGATGCACGGCACCCGACTGCCGGAGGACCTGGAGGAGTCCGAGCGCCTGCCCGAACCGGTGTTCACGCCGTCGACCAAGGCTGAGCAGGGCCACGACGAGAACATCTCGTTCAGCACCGCAGCCGCGCTCCTGGGTGAGGCGCTGGCGGCCAAGGTGCGCGCCGTCTCCCTCGAGCTGTACCGCCGGGGTGCCGACTGGGCGCGCGAGCGGGGCATCATCATCGCCGACACCAAGTTCGAGCTGGGCGTGGTCGAGGGTGACCTCGTGCTGTGCGACGAGGTGCTCACCCCCGATTCCTCACGCTTCTGGCCCACCGACGCATACGCCCCGGGCGCAACGCCGCCGTCGTTCGACAAGCAGCCGGTGCGTGACTACCTCGACGGGCTCGACTGGGACAAGAGGCCACCGCCCCCGCCGCTGCCCGACGGGGTGGTGTCGGCGACCAGCTCCCGCTACGTCGAGGCGTACGAGCGCGTGACCGGGCGGTCGTTCGCCGACTGGCCCGGCGCGGGTGCCTGACGCCGGATTCGACCTCCAGTTCGAATGGGGGCCGAACGGGCTGGAACAGCTCGGCCCCGGCGCCGCGGGCATCGTCATCGTCGATGTGCTCCGATTCACCACCGCCGTTTCGGTGGCCGTCGACCGGGGAGCCACCGTGCTGCCGTACCGGTGGGCGGACGATGGCGCCGAGACGTACGCCGCGCAGCACAACGCCCTCCTGGCGGGAGCGGGCCCGGAGGACCCGGAAGATGCCCGCTGGTCCCTCTCACCCATCGACCTTGCGCGGCTCCGGGCCGGCACGAGGCTGGTGCTGCCGTCGCCCAACGGATCGGAGCTGGCCTATGCAGCGCGGGAGCATGCGCCGCACGCCGCCGTTCTGGCGGGCTGCCTGCGCAATGCCTCCGCCGTGGCGCGCGAGGTGGCGGCGTGCCTGCGGGCCGGTCCCATAGCCGTCATCGCCGCCGGCGAGCGCTGGCGCGCGCACACCCGGCCGCCCCGCGATCGCGCTGCGTTCGCTCTCCGGCCGGCCGTCGAGGACTTGTTGGGCGCCGGCGCCATCCTGCGGGCGCTGCGGGTGCTCACGGGCGCGGCTCCCGGTCGCGTCTCACCCGAGGCGCGGGCGGCCATGGCCGCCTTCGACGAAGCGCGCGATGACCTGCGGGAGTGGCTGCTCGCCTCCGCCTCGGGTCGCGAGCTCGTGGGGCGGGGCCGGCGCGATGACGTAGTGGCGGCCGCCGCGCTGGACGTCGAGGCGGTCGCGCCCGTCCTCGTCGGCGCCGCCTTCGTCGGTGCCACACCCCGATCCCTCGGCCATCTACGCTGAGCCCATGAACAGCAGGGGCCGGGCGTAGTGCGTTTCTCGGTGCTGGTGGAGACCCGGCTGCGCGACGGCGTCGCGGACCCGCAGGGAGCCACCATCGAGCGGTCGCTGCCGGCCCTGGGTTTCGAGGGCGTGTCCGGCGTGCGGGTGGGCAAGGCGTTCCGCTTCACCGTCGAGTCCGACGACAAGGCGGCCGCCCGCGCCGAGGTCGAGGACATGTGCAAGCGCTTCCTCACCAACCCGGTGATCGAGGATGCCACCATCTCGGTCGACCCGGGCGGGACGGCCTGATGGCGTCACGCGTCGGGGTCGTGGTCTTTCCCGGGTCGAACTGCGAGCTCGACGTGGTCGAGGCCGTCCGCGGCCTCGCGGGCGAGTCCGAGCTGCTGTGGCATGGCCACACGTCGCTCGGGGACGTGGATGCCGTCGTGCTGCCCGGCGGGTTCGCGCACGGCGACTACCTGCGCCCGGGCGCCATCGCTCGGTTCTCACCGATCATGCGGGCGGTCGACGCCTTTGCGGCCGACGGCGGGCCGGTGATCGGCATCTGCAACGGCTTCCAGGTGCTGTGCGAGGCGGGCCTCCTGCCCGGCGCGTTGCAGAAGAATGCGGGGCTCAAGTTTCTGTGCAAGCCGGTGGTGGTTCGGGTCGAGACCGACACCACGGCGCTCACGGGCGACGTACGCGTCGGCAGCGAACTACGCATCCCGATCAACCACTTCGAGGGCAACTACACCTGTGAGCCGGAGACGCTGGCCGAGTTGCGCGCCGACGATCGGATCGTGCTCCGCTACACCGACAATCCCAACGGATCGGTCGACGATATCGCCGGCATCTGCTCGGCCGACCGCAACGTCGTCGGCCTGATGCCGCATCCCGAGCGGGCTTGCCATCCGCTGCTCGGATCGACCGACGGTGCGCCGCTGCTGCGCTCGCTCCTGGTCAAAGCGAGCGCCCTCGTGGCCTGATCGGCCGCCCGTCAGCTGCCGCGACTGATGCCGGCCTTCTCCAGCACCGGCGCCGGCACCCCGAGCTCCCGCCAGGCCGAGTACGAGATGCCCTTGCGCTGGCTGTATGGAGCGGCCGACTTGACGAACTCCTTTTCGAGTTTGTCGAGGTCGACTTTGGACTCGCTCGCCGCCAAGGCGGCCCTCAGATCGAGGCGTTCCTGGGCGAGATGCAGGCGCTTCAGCGGATCGGCCGACGCGTATTCGGTGTCGACCACCGTCAGGCGCCGCTTTATCGAATCGGGAGTGCGCTTGCGGCCGCGGCGAGGCTTGTGGGCCTCTAGTGCTTCGAGGTAGCGGCGGACGGCTCGACCTTGATCTCGACCCTCGGCCAATGCTGCCTTGTGTTCGCGACTCATGGGTGTGCGCTTGCGTGGAGACTGGGGCATGGACGCGCAGCATATTTCGAGTCGACCAGGATTTCCATTTCGCCACCTACGACGGCGGCCGAACCGCATTGAGGTTCGGCGGAATCGAACCATGCGGACCCCGAACGTCGAGCCTCGTCGCCTACAGTTCGAATCGTGAGAGAGCGAACCGAGTGAGCCGACACGGCGTACCGATGACCAACGACGAGCCGATCCATCGGGCCCTCGGGCTTTCCGACGACGAGGCCGCCGCCGTGGAGCGCATCCTCGGGCGAAGTCCCAACCACCTGGAGCTGGCCATGTTCGCGGTGATGTGGTCGGAACATTGCTCCTACAAGTCCAGCCGCCTGCATCTCCGCCGGCTGCCCACCGACGGCCCGGCCGTGTTGGTCGGTCCCGGTGAGAACGCCGGTGTGGTGGATGTGGGCGACGGCGTGGCGGTCGCCTTTCGCATCGAGAGCCACAACCACCCGTCGGCGATCGAGCCCTATCAGGGGGCGGCGACGGGCATCGGCGGCATCCTTCGCGACGTGTTCACCATGGGGGCGCGGCCCGTGGCGTTGATGGACCCGCTGCGCTTCGGTCCCTTATCCGATGCCCGCAGCCGTTGGATTGCCGAAGGTGTCGTGTCGGGCATCAGCGGTTACGGCAACTCGGTCGGCGTCCCCACGGTGGGCGGCGAGATCGTGTTCGACGAGACCTACCAGGACAATCCGCTCGTGAACGTCTTCTGCCTGGGCATCATGCCGGTCAAGCGGCTGGTGCTCGGTAGGGCGTCGGGCGTGGGCAATCTCGCCGTGCTCGTGGGATCAATGACCGGGCGCGACGGCATCGGGGGCGTGTCGGTGCTGGCGTCGGCGGGCTTCAGCGACGACGAGGTCGACGCAGCCAAGCGACCCAGCGTGCAGGTGGGCGACCCCTTCGAGGAGAAGCGCCTCATCGAGGCGTGCCTGGCTCTGCTCGACGCCGACCTCGTCGTCGGGATCCAGGACCTGGGCGGTGCCGGCCTCACCTGCGCCACCAGCGAGACCGCCAGCCGGGGCGGGGTGGGGATGGACGTCTACGTCTCCGAGGTACCCCAACGCGAGACGGGGATGGAGCCGTTCGAGGTCATGACGAGCGAGAGCCAGGAACGCATGCTGGCCATCGTCGAGCCCCGGCACGTGGACGAGGTGCTGTCGATCTGTGGCCACTGGGACGTGACCGCCACCGTGGTGGGGACGGTCACCGCCGGGGGGCGACTCCGGATCCTCGACCGCCCTGGCGGCCAGGTGCTGGCCGACGTGCCCGCCGCGTCGCTGCACGAAGACGCGCCGCTGCTCGACCGCCCGCGGGCCGAGCCCACGGGCCGCGCGTCCCGGCTGGCCGACGACGCCGACGCCGCCCTGGCACCGCCCGCCGACGCAGGGGCCGACCTGCTGGACCTGCTCTACGACACCTCGTGGGTGTGGTCGCAGTACGACCACCAGCTGTTCCTCAACACGGTCGAGGGACCAGGGGGCGACGCGACGGTGCTCCGGCTCAAGCACCCCACGACCGGCGCCGACACCGGCCGCGGCTTGGCCATGACCTGTGACGGCAACCACCGGTGGTGCGCGCTCGACCCTCGACGGGGCACGGCACTGGTGGTGGCGGAAGCCGTGGCCAACCTGGCGTGCGTCGGCGCCCGGCCGCTGGCGCTGGTCAACTGCCTGAACTTCGGCAACCCCGAGCACCCCGAGACGATGTGGCAGCTGTCCGAGGCGGTCGACGGCATGGCCGAGGCCTGCACGGCGCTGTCGCTGCCGGTCGTTGGCGGCAACGTCAGCCTCTACAACGAGAGCTGGGGCCGCGACATCGACCCCACGCCGGTCGTGGCCGTGGTGGGAGTGGTCGACGAGCTGGGCGCGCCGCCGCCCGGGGTGGGCCTGGTCGACGGCACGCGCCTGGTGGTGGTGGGCCCGGAGCCGGAGACGCTGTCGGGCTCGCAGTGGGCGTGGCGGCTCGGACACACGTCCGGAACGCCCCCCGCCCTGGACCTGGCCGGGCACCGGGCCGTCTGCGAGCTAGTGCGGGGCCTGGTCAGCGATGGCCTGGTTCTCGGTGTCCACGACACGGCCGATGGGGGACTGGGGTTGGCACTGGCCGAGATGGCGGTGCGGAGCGGGGTGGGCTTCGTGGTCCAGCCCCCCGCCGGCGCCGGCGGCCACCGCTGGCTCTTCGGCGAGTCACCGAGCCGGTTCGTGCTCGCGGTCGACCCGGCGGCGCTCGCCGAGGTGCAGCGCCGGTGTCGCGCCACCCGTCGGGAAGCCACCGTCGTGGGCGATGCCGGCGGCGACCGCCTCACCGTCGAGGGGCTGGTCGACGTGGCGTTGGTCGATGCCGTGACGGCCTGGAAGCGCAGGTTGCCCGAACTGCTCGGCCACGGCACCACGCAGGGCTGACGGCCCGACCCGAGGCAATGACGAACGCTGCGCCAAGCCTGAGGCAATAGCTGACGGATACCGTGAGCCATTGCCTCGGGCTCGAGGGGACGTTCGCTATTGCCTCGGGTTCCGGGCGAACCCCGCCTGGCGCGGTGGCTGGTCGGGGGTAGCCGGCTCGCCGTCGTGGCCGTCGCGGTGCAGGGCCCCGATGAGCCCGGCCTCGGCCTCGTCGATCGCCACGTCGGGCTGCAAGTCGTGGACGATGCGCCACATGATCCGATCCAGCACCAGGAACTTGGCGAGCCAGACGGCGGCGAAGCCGCTGAGCTGCGCGACGACCACCGCCAGGGTCGTGCCCCAGCGATCGTCGGCATAGTTGACGGCGAACAACGACAGGATCATCCCCAGCACCGACATCACCCAGAACGGCACGACCTCGCCCCACAGCCGGTTCTTGCCGCTCTGGTGCCAGGTCCAGTAGCGGTTGATCAGGTAGTTGGGCACGGCGCCCAACGTCACCGACACGAGGTTGGCCACCAGCTCGTTCCATCCGAGGACGCCGTAGCAGATGGCCAGCACCGGCACGCCGACGCTCACCCCGGCGGCCGACGCCGCGCAGTAGCGGGTCAGCTTGACGACCGTGGGCGAGCGCAGATCGATACCCATCCCCGCCGAGCCTATGGCGGCACGCCGCCGGTTCGCCGGTGCGCCGCTCCATCGCGGCAGAATGAGCCACGTGATCACCCCCCAGCACCGCCGGCCGGCGGCTGACGCCGACCACCCCCACGAGGCGTGCGGGGTGTTCGGGGTCTACGCCAGAGAGGCCCTGGCGGTGGTTCGCCTGACATATCTCGGACTGTTCGCCCTGCAACACCGGGGTCAAGAGGCGGCGGGCATGGCGGTGAGCGACGGCGACACACTAACGGTGGTCAAGGACCAGGGCTTGGTGGCCAGCGTGTTCGACGACCGCACGCTGGCCGGGCTCACCGGCCACTTGGCCATCGGGCACTGCCGGTACTCGACCACCGGCTCGTCGACGTGGCGCAACGCCCAGCCGGCGTACCGCTCGGTGGGCGAGCAGATGTTCGCACTGGGTCACAATGGCAACCTGGTGAACACCGAAAAGCTGGCCGCCGACGCCGGCATGTTGGAGGGCACGGTCACCAGCGACAGCGACCTCGTTGCCGAGCTCATCGCCGCCGAGCTCTCGATCGACCTGGAGGCCGAGCAGCTTGCCGACCTGGGCGCCCCGGTCGTCCGGGACACCGAGGACGGGCCCCGGGGCCGGTTGGAACGGGCGGTGGCGACCGTCGTCCCCGGTCTCGAGGGCGCCTACTCGCTCGTCATCATGGACGAAGCCAGGGTGATCGGTGTGCGCGATCCGCACGGCTTCCGGCCGCTGTGCCTGGGCCGCCTGGACGCGGCGGACCCCGCCCGCAGCGGCTGGGTTCTGGCCTCGGAGACGCCGGCACTCGACATCGTCGGCGCCACCTTCGTGCGCGAGCTCGAGCCGGGCGAGATGGTGGTGATCGACGACGCCGGGGTCCGGTCGCTGCATCCGCACGGCGTCGACGGCGCCGATCCCCGCCTGTGCCTGTTCGAGTTCGTCTACTTCGCCCGCCCCGACAGCCGGCTCTACGGCCAGAGCATCCACCAAGCCCGCATTCGCATGGGCGAGCAGCTCGCCGAGCAGGCGCCCGTGGACGCCGACATGGTGATGGGGGTGCCCGAGTCGGGCGTCCCGGCCGCGGAGGGTTTCGCTCGTCGTAGCAGCATCCCGCTGGGGCAGGGCCTGGTGAAGAACCGCTACATCGGCCGCAGCTTCATCGCCCCCAGCCAGGAGATGCGGGCCCAGGCGGTGCGCATGAAGCTCAACCCCCTGCGCGAGAACATCGACGGGAAGCGGCTGGTCGTGGTGGACGACTCCATCGTGCGCGGCACCACCCAGAAGCAGCTGGTGCGGATGCTCCGCGAGGCCGGTGCCCGGGAGGTGCACCTCCGCATCACGTCGCCGCCCGTGGCGTGGTCGTGCTTCTACGGGATCGACACCGGGGACCGGGAAGAGCTGATCGCCTCCCAGCTCGATATCGACGAGATCGGCGAGTACCTCAGCCTCGACACGCTCGCGTACCTGAGCCTCGATCGGCTGGTCCAAGCCACCGGCGCCGCGGGCGCGGGGTTCTGCGACGCCTGCTTCACCGGTGACTACCCGGTGCCGGTGCCGGTCACGTTGCGCAAGCACGTGCTCGAGCCGGACGGGCGTTCGTTGGACCGGCCCGTGGTGCAGCCCGCGCTCGACGGCACCATCGCCTGATGCCCGGCCAGGGCTCTCGACCTCCGGCCATGGGTGAGACCTACCGGGGGGTCGGGGTGGACATCGCCGCCGGGGAGGCGGCGGTCGATCGCATCAAGGACAAGGTCCGTTCCACCTACCGACCGGAGGTCCTGGGCGACATCGGCGGCTTCGGCGGTCTCGTCACCGTGCCGGCCGGCTACCGCCAACCCGTGCTGGTCTCGTCCACCGACGGCGTCGGCACCAAGGCCATGGTGGCCCGGGCCGCGGGCCGGTTCGACACCATCGGCATCGACCTCGTCGCCATGTGCGTCGACGACATCGCCTGCCTCGGCGCAGAGCCGCTGTTCTTCCTCGACTACATCTCGGTCGGCACGCTGGATCCGGACCAGATCGACGCGCTGGTCACCGGTGTGGTCGAGGGCTGCCACCGGGCGGGCTGCGCGCTGGTGGGCGGCGAGATGGCGGAGCACCCCGGTGCGCTGGAGCCCGGTGAGTTCGACCTAGTGGGATTCGTCGTGGGCGTGGTCGAGCGCGACCGCATCCTCACGGGCGACACCGCCCGCGCCGGCGACGTGCTCGTGGGGATCCCGTCGCCGGGGCTGCGTTCCAACGGCTATTCGCTGGCCCGCCGGGTGCTGTTCGAGCGTGCCGGGCTGGCCCTCGAGGACGAGCTCTTCCCCGGGCACGCCGTGGCCGACGAGCTGCTGCGCCCGTCGGTGATCTACGCCCCGGCCGTGCGGGCCTTGCTGGGCGACGTCGACGTGCGCGCCGTCGCCCACATCACCGGGGGTGGGCTCGTCGGCAACCTGCCCCGAGCGCTGCCCGAGGGCGTCGACGCCGAGCTGGAACGGTCGGCCTGGGAGGTGCCGCGGGTCTTCGCCGAGATCCAGCGCCACGGCCAGGTTGCCGACGACGAGATGGCCCGGGTCTTCAACCTCGGGCTCGGCATGGTGGTCGTCGTCACCCCGGCCGACGTGGCGCGGGCGCTGGCGATCCTGCGGGGCGCGGGTCATGCCGCGGTGGAGGTGGGGCGGCTCGTGGCCGCGTCGGACGGAGAAGGACGGGAGGTGCACCTGAGGTGACGGCCACCGCAGGCACGACCACGCAAGCCCTGATCGACCACCTGCTGCGCCACGCGGTGCGACGGGGCGACTTCGTGCTCAAGTCCGGGAAGCGGAGCGAGTGGTTCATCGACGCCAAGCAGACGACGTGCCGCCCCGACGGCATGCTGCTCGTGGCCGACGCCCTGCTGGAGGTCCTGCCCGACGACATCAGCGCCATCGGCGGCCTGACCATGGGCGCCGACGCCGTGGCCTTCGGCACCGCGGCGGTGGCCGCCACCCGGGGACGCGCATTGCGCAGCTTCAGCGTGCGCAAGGAGGCGAAGGACCACGGCGGTGGCGGCCGGATCGCCGGCGCGCTGGAGCCGGGCGATCGGGTCGCTCTCACCGAGGACGCCGCCACCCGGGGCGTGTCGATGCTCGAGGCCGCCGAGGTGGTGCGGGAGTGCGGCGCCGAGCCGGTGCTGCTGGTCCCGGTGGTCGACCGGGGTGGCACATGCGCCGATCTGGCGGCGGATGCTGGTCTCGCCTACCACGCTCTGGTGACGGCGCCCGACCTGGGCTTCCCCTACGAGAAGGACGTCGGCTGAGAGGCCCAGCGGATAGGGCGTTCCGCAGGCACCCCGCGTGGGAAGTTGGTGCCGGGTCGCAGCTCAACAGCTGGGCCTCCCAGCAGCACTGACCACCGAGAGCCAGGATGGCGTGCCAATCCGCGCACGTTCTAGAGGCTGCACCGGTCGGCGCAGCCGAGCGCTCAGGTGATCGCCGTCGCCCGGGGGCGCAACGTCACGGTCACGCTCTCGTCCTCGTCGTCGAGGGCCAGGTCATCGGCCGGCACACCCGACGCCACCGCTCGCCGGCGGGCCAGGTCCAGCTCGTCGGTTGGGCCCGACCAACCGACGCCCGTGAGGACCAAGCCGCGGTCGAGCTCGATGGTGACCCGCTCGCACACGGACGCCAGCACCCCCAACACATCGGTAGCGGCGAGCAGGAACGTCACCGGATCGCCCGGCTCCACCGAACCGCTGGCATGAACCTCGACGTCGACGCCCACCTCCTCACGGAGGCGCTCCGCTTCCCGGCCCAGCGCCTCTGCCAGCTGCTCGGACACCGTCCCGGAGCGGACGCCACGGGCCTCGGGCGGCGCGCCGACGACCCCCGCCCAGCGGCGGGCAAGGGTCGCGAGGAGGATCGCCCATGTCGCTCCGGGCACGCCGGGCGCAGACGTCGATCCGTCGACGCTGCCGAGGAGTGCCTGGTATTCGCCGGTCCGCGCTGCGGCCTCGGCGGTCGCCCGCTCCGCGGACGACACCCGATTTCGTTGCTGGGTCAGGGCCTCGACGGCCGCGGCATGGTCGGCGCGCGCTCGGGCGAGGTCCCCCTCCAGGCGGCCGTACGCAGTATTGCCCCGCTCGTGGGCCTCACGCAGCTCGTAGCGCTCCACGAGCAGCCCCGCCCGCTCGGCGGTGAGGGCCGACACGCTGGCTTCGAGCTGGGTCGTCCGTTCCTTGGCCTTGGCCAGTTCGGCCTCGGCTCGGGCGGTCCGTTCGCCGAAGGCACGCACCTGGCTCCCGGCCCCCTGGACCTCCCGCCGTACCCGGATCGCCCGCCACGCCAGCCACCCGCAGGCCACCGCCAGCACGCCCGCAACGATCCCCAGGATCCCTGAGACCACGATGCAACGGTAGTCCCTGCTCGGGCGCCGGCTACCGGCTGGTGCGGATGAGCCGGACGCGGCTCACCGAGGCGATGCGCTCCTCGGCCAGGCGATCCGCGGCCTCGGCCGTCGTGATGCCCTCGGTGTCCGCCCTGTCGAACACCGCCAGGAGCGTGTCGTGGATCGAGCGGATGCGCCCGTAGGCGCGGGTGCGGTCGTAGCCGTGGGGTTCCTCGGCGATGTTGATCACACCGCCGGCATTGGCCACGAAGTCGGGAGCGTAGACCACGCCCCGCTGGCGTAGCCCCCCAGCGTCGGCCAGAGCCGACAGCTGGTTGTTGGCCGACCCCACCACGGCGTCGCACCCCAACTCGGGGATCGTCTCGGCGTTCAGCACGCCGCCCAAGGCGCACGGCGAGAAGATGTCGCACGAGACGGCGTGGGCGGCGTCGGGCGCCACCGGCACCGCGCCGTGCCGCTCGACCACCGAATCGACGGCCGCGTCGTTCACGTCGGCCACCGTGAGCTTGGCGCCCTCCTCGGCGAGGTGGTCGGCGAGCGCCGCACCCACCTTCCCCACCCCGGAGATGCAGACGTGCCGTCCCGCCAGGGAGGGGCCACCCCACAACCGCTCGGCCACCGCCTTCATGGCCCACAGCACGCCCCAGGCCGTGGCCGGCGACGGGTCCCCCGAGCCGCCCAACGACTCGCTCACACCCGTCACATGGCGGGTCTCGCGGCGGACCAGGTCCATGTCGGCCGGGCTCGTGCCGACGTCCTCGGCGGTGATGTAACGGCCGCTCAGGCCCTCGATGAATCGGCCGTACGCCCGCAGCAGGGCCTCGCTCTTGTCCCTGGCGGGGTCGCCGATGATCACGGCTTTGCCGCCACCCTGGTCGTTGCCGCACACCGCGTGCTTGTACGTCATCCCCTGCGCCAGCCGGCACACGTCCACAACCGCCTCGTCCTCGGACGCGTACGGGTAGAAGCGGGTTCCACCGAGCGCGGGACCGAGCACCGTCGAGTGGATGGCGACGATGGCCCGCAACCCTGTCGGGGAATCGTGGAAGAAGGCCACCTCCTCGAACCCGTCGGCCTTGAGGATGTCGAACACCGATGACATTGCCGGGAGGGTATCCCCTGGAGGGCCCGGCTCTTTCGGGCCCCGGTGTACCGTCCCGCCGATGAGCGAGCTCGCCTCGACGGAGCGAAGCGTGGCAACCGAGTTGTGGCCCCGACAGGCGCTCGAGGTGGCGCTCGAGGGCGAGGTGGCGGGCCTGGAGACGATGCGGCTGCTGCTCGCCCAGCCCGATTGGGTGCACCGGCGCGTCGATGCCCTGGAGTATCGCGACAGCACGACGTTCCGGCGCCGGCAGAGCGTCCACTTCACGGTGCCGGATGCGGCCCCGGAGCTGGCGATCGGGCAGACGAGGGCGCGGCTCGTCCCGCTGACCACGCTCCGCAAGGAGACGCTCGTCAACTTCGACTGCCGCGACGAGTCGGGGGCGGCGCTGCCGGTGCTGACCCGTGGCCAGCAGTGCCTGCTGATGGTGCGGGCGATGACGGGCTGGGCCGAGGGGATCCTCGGGGCGCCGCTGGCGCCCGACGTCGTGGCCGACATCGAGATGCTGCTCATGACTCCCGGCGTGGACGGTCACGCGGCACGCCAGCGCATGCATGCCGACGACGCCGCCGGCCAGCGAGCGGCGCTGCGCGCCGACGGCCTCTTCCCGCTGATGCTCGACCAGTTCACCGACCAGTTCCTCCTCGCCACCTTGGTGCACGACCCGCCAGGCACGCAGCGGATCGTCAAGTTCTCCTATGAGGAGCTGGGTGACCTGGCGCCGGAACCGTGGCCGCGGGCACCGCTGGCGGCGCTGTGCTGGATCCCCCGGCAGGCGGCATCGGCGGCGGAGAGCCTGTTCTCCACGGAGAGCTATCACTTCGAGGCCGACATGCCGCCCGGGGTCGACGTCCCGGTGGCCAGCCTGTGGGTGGGGTCGACCGAGCACGACATGGCGTGCGTCGACGTCGACACCGGCGGCCACCTGCGCATCGCGCTGCGAGCGACGGGCTTCGAGCGAGGCGTTGCGGAGGTCCGATGGTCGTTGCGACCGGCACGCCGAGGTTGGTTGCGAACCGCCTGGATCGCCACCGCCCTGTCGGCCCTGACCCTCACGGTCGGCGCCTGGCGGCTGGACACCATCACCTCGGGTGGCGCTGCTGACGACCTCGGCAGCGGTGGGGCCGGGTCCGGGGGCGCGACCGACGCCCTGTCGGCGGGGACCCGCACGGAGCTGGCGGCGGCGGTGATCCTCGCGCTCATCGGAACACTGGGTGGCTTGGTCGCCCGCATCGAGGAGCACCCGCTGGTGTCGCGGCTGCTGGAGTGGCCGCGCCGGCTCGCGGGCGTGGCTGCGCTGCTGCCATTCGTTGCGGCCGGCACGCTGGTCGTGGGCCCGGCGGGCACCAGTCGGCGAGTGGTGTGGGCGATCCTCGCCGCGGTGGGTGTGGCCATCGCGGGGATCTTCGCGGTGGCGTTCGCCCGGCCGGAGACCACGGCCGACCGCCCGCCGCCGGACATGGACGCCGCCGGCGGGCGCATCTAGTCGGCGTCGCGACCACCTCCTCTGCGGGGTGGCGGGGCCGTATGCTTGTGGCCATGTCGCCGTCGACGCGGTCGAGCATCGTGCGCAGGCGGGCCAGCGGTGTGACGGTCCTGCCGAGTGCGGAGGGCCCGTCGCCGCGATCCGATCCGCGGTGGACGTCCGAGCGGGCGCACCGCACCGATCGCCTTTTGGGCCGTCTCGTGGCCCGCAAGCGCAGCTCCCGCCGGGCCTGACCCCGCCCGCCGATTCGCGTCTCGGCGAGGGTCGCATGGCACCATCACCGGTGTGCGGAGTCGCTCCCGGCTGGGGATTGTCGTGGTCGCGTCGGTACTGGTCGGCGGTGCGCTCGCATGGGCGAGCAGCGATTCGTGGGAATCCTCGGCGGCCATCGGATCGAGCGGTGGCGATCGCACTGAGTTGACGACCACGACGTCGGCATCCACGACGACGACGTCGACCCCCACGACCACCACTGCCCCGCCCCTCCCAGCGACGGCCGGGCTCCGCCTGCAGAAGCTGCGGACGATCGTCGCCACCGAGCAGACCGGCCCGCTCTCGCCCAAGTCGATCGTCGCGTCGGGCACGGGGGTCGTCTACGCGCAGAACATGATCTACAACCACAGCGTCACCGCCTTCAACGCCGACGGTGACTTCGTGGCGACCGTCCCCGACACGGTGGACCTTGCCCGGTTCGGCATCACCGGCTTCCCCCCGGGGACGGTCCAGGGAGGCCCTGTGGAACTGGCCTTCTCGGCCGACCGCACCAAGGCCTACACGTCCAACTACTCGATGTACGGCCCCGGGTTCGGCCACCAGGGCGACGACGCCTGCTCGCCGTCGAGCGGCGTCGACCCGAGCTTCGTCTATCGCATCGACGTCGCCACCCACCGGATCGACCAGGTGATCCAGGTCGGTTCGGTGCCCAAGTACGTGGCCACGACGCCCGACGGCCGCTACGTGCTCGTGACCAACTGGTGCACATACGACCTCAGCGTGATCGACGTGGCGGCCGGCCGCGAGGTGCAGCGGCTACCCATGGGCGAGTACCCGCGGGGCATCGCTGTCTCTCCCGACTCGCGCCGGGCCTACGTGGCCATCATGGGTGGCCGGGAGATAAAGGTCGTCGACCTGGCGTCGTTCGGTGTCGCGACCTTTGCCGACGCCGGCGCGGGGCCGCGCCACATCGTCGCGAGCCCCGACGGCGCCTTCCTGTACGTGACGCTCAACAAGGACGGCCGCATCGCCAAGATCGACGCCCGCACAGGCGCAGTCGTGGCCACGGTGGCCACCGGCTCGGCGCCCCGCAGCATGGACATCTCCGTCGACGGCCAGTCGCTCTACGTCGTGAACTACGAGTCGTCGACGGTGTCAAAGGTGACGACGGCCGACATGGCCGAGATCCAGGAGCTGCCGACCGCCCACCACCCGATCGGCATCACCTACGACCGCGGGACCGGTCGGGTGTGGGTGGCGTGCTACGGGGGCGAGATCGAGATCTTCGCGGACCGCTAGCCGGGTGGCCGCCAGCCGGGTTGGGGGCTGATCGTGT
>DASSDL010000145.1:0-6676 GCA_035697145.1 Acidimicrobiales bacterium | reverse complement strand
GACAATCGCCTTCGCCGTAACGGCGTTGGTCGCCGCCTTGGCGCCGTCGGTGCGGTGACGGACCGAGCGCGTCGAGGCGATCGGACCGCCCTCACGAGGACCGGGCCGCCGTGCCGGCCGGCACCAGCGAGACGTCGAGCTCGAGATCGACCTCCTCGGCCAAGGCCACGCCGCCGCCCGGGACCGGCGCATTCCACGTGATGCCCCACACGGCGCGTTGCACCTTCGCCGTCACTTTCAAGCCGAGCCGGGGATTGCCCAGCACGTCTGGCGCACGGCCGAACACGTCGACGTCGAGCCGAACCGGTTGGGTGATGCCACGGATCGTCAATTCGCCGCGCACCGTGTAGCGACCCGCGGCCAGCACCGTCGCACCCCGGGAGCGGAAGGAGATCTTCGGATGGCGCTCGACGTCGAAGAACTCCTCGCCCCGCAGGTGGGCGTCACGCACCGCCATCGCGGTGTCGACCGACGAGGCGTCGATGTCGACGTCGATCAGCGTCGCCTCAGGATTCGGCGGATCGATCACGACGGTGCCGGAGAACGACGTGAAGCGGCCCCGCACGAGCGTGAACACCGCATAGCGGGCGACAAACTCGAGCGCCGAATGAGTCGGATCGACCGCCCACGATCCGGCGAGCGGAAACAGGTCGTCGCCGGCGTGAGCGTTGATGATCGCATGGTCGTCGGACACGCCCGACCTCCGCTTCGTGCATACCGGGTCAGCCATCCTCCCACACGGTGCCGGCTGGTCGGCTGCCGGCTCGGCGGCGCCCCACACCGACCCAGAGCGAGTGGGTGATAGCGGCCACCACCCACGGGCGCCATCCCGGCGCCCGGAAGCGCACTCGTGCTCAGAACGCGAAGCCAGCCCGTCTTGATCCGAGGAGTGCCCGTGCCCGCCTTCACCGTGAGCCGCCCGCAACCCGACCGAGCGCACACCGCCGGCCAGCCGAGCAACACAGGACGCCGTGCACGCTGAGCGCAGATCTGCGCTGTCTGGCGGCGTCACTGAACGGAACCCACGGGGGTCGCGCGCCAGCCGCTCCGGTGGGAGCCAGCGGCCATGGACCGGTGCCGCACGCTCACGACGGGCGCCCGGCGATCGGTGATGATGACGTGATGCGCGATTTCACCCCTAGCGACCAGACGGCGGTGCGAGGACTGGTCCTCGGAGGCATGCGCGAGCGATGGGGGGACGCCTACGAACCCTCGGCCAATCCGGACCTGGACGACATTTCGGCGAGCTACATCAACCGAGGCGCCGAGGTCGTCGTGGTAGACATCGAGGCCGAGATCGTCGCCACCGGCACACTGCTGCCGGAACGCGATCGCCGTGGGCGGATCGTCCGTGTGTCCGTCGACGGGGCCCACCGCCGGAAGGGATTCGGCCGACAGGTCGTCGAGGAGCTGGTTCGGCGTGCTCGTCGGCGGGGCATGTTCGAGGTCCTCGTGCTGACCGACACGCCCTGGACGAGCGCGCTCGCTCTCTACCGCTCATTTGGGTTCGACTACGTCAGCCAAGACGACACCGACACCCATTTCGCGCTACGTCTCTGACCAAGTGGCGGCGCCATGGCTGCGAGACGGTCGGGCAGCCCGGGCGCTCGAAGGCATAGACAGTGATGTCGCCTGTATCGAGCGTGAACCCCATCCGATGTGGTCGTCGACCCACGCGCCGCCGCAAGTCAACGATCTCGCGGGCACCACCCTCAGCTTGTCCGCTCGGGGGTGTCCGTTGCCCGGCTACCGAGCGATGCTCCTATGCGTGGTTTGTCAGCCCACCGGGTCAGCCGCCGCCCTTGAGTCGGACCACTGCGGATGCCACGGCATCGTCGTCTTGTTGGTCGTCGAAACCGAAGGCAAACGCGTCGACCGCGAGCTTCCCACCGACGAACCGGCCGTTGAACGGCTCGAGGCTTGTGGTCCACGTGGCCTCGCCTTCACAGGAAACCTCAGTGAAGCCGAACCCCAGAACGTTGACGCGCCCGGCCCGCTGCGACGCGGAAACGTCGACGAATACCTCGGCCGGGGACGAGCAGGTCACCGTGCCCGTGACCGTCGCCGCACCGGTCTTCGGTGTCACACTGCCCACGGGATCGATCGTCACGCCAATCTCGAGGCGTGGCTGGGGCGGGACATCGGGGTCGAACCCCAGCGGTGCAGTTGCGTTCTGGGTGAAGTCGGCGATGTTCGCCACTCCCAGGATGCAGCCGGGGGCCACCGCGCAGTCGACCGGACCCGCCGCCGGCGACTCGATGAGCCGTTCGACGGTGTACGGGGTTGTGAACGCCCCGGCCGCGTCGGATGCCACAAGGATTGAAGTGTCCAGGTCGCAGTCATCTATCGACAATGGCCCGGCGGTACACATGGCGATGCCCAGCGTGGTATCGGCTGGAAAGCCCGAGCCCGAGACCGTCACGGCCTGAAAGTCAACGAGGTCAGTGTCGGGTGTGACCGCAATCATCGGCTGGGCGCTTGCCGGTGACGCAAAGGCCACCGTGGCGGCCGCGAACACGCCCACGCCCGCGCCGAGACAACGAAGCAGACGGGTCAAACGCATCATTCCCCCTAGGCAGCCCCACGGCCCCCCGCCGCGGGCGGCGCTGGGCAATGTTCTAGCCCATCGCGATAGCAACATGCGGCCAGCGTCAGCGAACGCCGGGTCGGCTGCGCGTGTGGGACAAATTGCCCAGTGAGACTGGGGAGGGCCAGCTGGTGTGGGATCCACCGGGCTGCTGGTGGGTGTGACTACGGTCGCCGGCTCCAACGAGGCACGCCCCGTTCCGGAGGGTGATCGAGCCGGGTGCGCCAACAGCTTGCTCGTCACGGTCTCCTTCCCGGGACGTGCGTGCCACCCCTTGAACCCAGTTGCAGAGGAAGGGACGTCACCGAATGCCGTGAGCTCATGCGGGGCATCCAAGTCGCTGCCGCCAGCTTGGTGGTCGGGCTTGACGAGCTCGTGTTCAGGTTCCCGGTCAGCGATAGCCGAGGACTGGCATTGGCGTCGGCGGTCGCATGCAAGTCAGGCGTCACATTCCGGTCGCGCATCTTTGCTCGAGGGTCCGCGCCAGGATCTCGCGCCGCGGCTGTCGACGTCCGACGCATCTCTGCCCGGGGAGCTCCTCGCCACCGCCTTGCGAGATCGTCCCCCGCGTACCACGCAGAACCCGGCCGACGTCGGCGGGGCGCCGCTGGGCGTCGAAGCCGACAACGGTTGCCGCTGACCTGTGGCCGCCTCAGCGTTCGACCGGTACCCCGACGAGCGAGCCGTACTCGGTCCACGAGCCGTCGTAGTTCTCCACCGAGGGGTAGCCGAGCAGCTCGTGGAGCACGAACCACGTGTGGGCGGAACGCTCGCCAATCCGGCAATAGGTGATCACGCCCCGACCGGGATCGATGCCTTCGCCGCCGTAAAGCGCCCGGAGCTCGTCGGCGGTCCGGAACGTGCCGTCGTCGTTCGCGGCCCTGCTCCACGCGATGTTCACCGCGCCGGGAATGTGGCCCGGCACCTGGGCCTGCTCCTGTGGCAGGTGCTCGGGCGCGAGCCGCTCGCCCCGGAACTCCTCCGGTGAACGGACGTCGATGTACTGCTCCTGGCCGAGCTTGGCGAGCACCTCGTCGCGCAGGGCGCGCAGCTCGCCCCGGACCAGCCCCGTGACGCGGAGGTCGGTCGGTGGGAAGTCGGGGACGGTCTGGATCAGCTCACGTCCGTCGAGCTCCCAGCGCTTGCGCCCGCCGTCGAGGAGCTTGATGGCATCGAAGCCCAGGTAGCGGCAGAGCCAGTACGCGTAGGCGGCAAACCAGTTGTTGTTGCCGCCGTAGAGCACGACGGTCGTATCCGGGCCAACGCCGGCCTGCTGGAGCAGGCGACTCAACCCGTCCTGGTCGACGTAGTCGCGGCGCAGGGGGTCGTGCAGGTCGGTGGTCCAGTTCCAGCCGACCGCGTTACGGATATGGCCCTTGGCGTAGGCACTGGTGTCCTCGTCGACGTCAATAACGCGGACGTTGGGGTCGTCGAGGTGTTCGACGACCCAATCGGCGTCGACGAGCGCCTCGGGATGCACGAAGTCACTCATCGCGACCTCCCATGTCTGCTCGTGTGGAAGCGACCCGGGAGCGAGATGCGGCCCTCGGGCCGCCGATTGCGATGATGATAGGCCCAAATCCCGACCAGGCCAATCGGGTTTTGGCGGCCAGCACGCCAGCGACCACGAGCCAGCCGGCACCGCCGACCGGACGGACGTCGGAACAGCTCGCCCTCCGGGTCTACTGCGTGGTGCTCGGACCGCCCATTCCCACCGGGGCGAGGCGTACGTCCGTGACCCGATGCCACCCTCATCGTGCTAGCCGAGCACCTGCGTGTGGGTGGGCAAACGGATCATGCGCATTGGACCGTTGTGGGTCCTCTCGCGCGCAGGCGCCACGCCTCGTACCATGCGTAGCCGGGGGACGTGCCGGCGTCCGGCCGCGACGGAGGGGGACGTGATGTCCGATCCCTTCAACCTGAAGCCGATCTCGATCGCTTCCATCTCCAGGGCACTGGAAAGGGCGGAGCGCTATCGGCTCTTGAACGAGCCCGAACAGGCCGAGAGCATCTGCCTCGACATCCTCGAAGCTGAGAGCGACAACCAGAAGGCCCTGGTGACGCTGATCCTGGCGCTCACCGACCAGTTCGGCACGGTCGGCGCTCCCCTGAGCGCTCAGCGCGCGGGCAGTTATATATCCCGCCTGACCAACGAATATGAGCGCAACTACTACGGCGGCATCGTTCGCGAGCGACAGGCCTGGGCGTACCTCCGCCGAGGCATGGCTCGGGCGTCCGCCTACGACGCCTTCCGCGAGGCGATGGACTGTTTCGAGAAGGCCGCCGCCATCCGTCCTGACGGAGACGACGAGGCGTTGCTCCGGTGGAACGCCTGTGTGCGCACGATTCGCCGCGCCGACCTCCAACCGCGACCCGACGAACCAGAACAGCAGCTGGAGTAGGAGATGACCTCCGTCAACGTGACGCTCAGGACCGACGCGACGCGCAGGACCGACGCCTGGTGGGTGCCGCCGCTCGTGACGGCGGTCGTGCTGAGCGCTTTCGTCCTGTATGGCACTTGGGCGGCCGTCGTCAACGCCGACTACTACGCCGACCCCTATCTCTCGCCGTTCTACTCGCCTTGCCTGGCGGCCAACTGCGAGCACACCACGTGGGACCTCGTGGGCGACTGGTGGACCCTCTCACCCGCGTTGTTGATTCTTCCGATTCCGCTGGGTTTTCGCCTCACCTGCTACTACTACCGGAAGGCCTACTACCGAGCCTTCCTCTGGTCTCCGCCGGCCTGCGCGGTCAGAGACGCACGACCTCGTTACACCGGTGAGACCCGGTTTCCCGCCGTCCTCCAGAACGTTCACCGGTACTTCTTCTACCTGACCCTTCCGTTCCCGCTCATCCTGTTCTGGGATGGCCTGCGGGCGTTCGATTTCCCTGACGGGTTCGGCATGGGCCTGGGCACCGTGATCCTGCTGGCCAACGCGGTGCTATTGGGCGCGTACACCCTGTCTTGTCATTCGTGTCGCCATCTGTGCGGCGGCCATGTCGACGTGTTCTCGGCGTCCCCCCGCCGCTATCGGCTTTGGCGACTTATCTCGTCTCTCAACGCACGTCATATGCCAATCGCCTGGGTGAGCCTCGCAGGCGTTGCCCTCACCGACCTGTACGTCCGCCTCGTGGCCACGGGCGCCATCGACGATCCGAGGTTCTTCTGATGGTCGACTACGAGACCCACGCCTTCGATGTAGTTGTCGTTGGGGCCGGCGGGGCGGGGCTCAGGGCCGCCATCGAGGCCTCCGCTCAGGGGGCGAAGACTGCCATGGTGTGCAAGTCGCTGCTCGGCAAGGCGCACACCGTGATGGCCGAGGGAGGCATCGCCGCGGCCCTGGCCAACGTCTACCCGGAGGACAACTGGCGGGTCCACTTCCGGGACACCATGCGGGGCGGCAAGATGCTCGGCAACTGGCGCATGGCACAGATCCACGCCCAGGAGGCCCCAGCCCGGGTGCTCGAGCTCGAGGAGTGGGGCGCCCTGTTCGACCGCACCGCGGACGGCCGCATCCTCCAACGCGACTTCGGCGGTCACCGCTATGCCCGGCTGGCCCACGTGGGCGATCGGACCGGGCTCGAGATGATCCGCACGCTCCAGCACCGGGCGATCCAGGCGGGGATCGAGGTGTTCATGGAGTGCACGATCACGAGGCTCCTCAGGGATGGGGACCGCATCTCGGGCGCCCTCGGCTACCGGCGGGAGTCGGGCCGCTTCGTCGTTTTCGGTGCCCCGGCGGTCGTTCTGGCCACGGGTGGGGTCGGCAAGGCCTACAAGGTGACATCGAACTCCTGGGAGTACACCGGTGACGGCCATGCCCTGGCTCTGTGGGCCGGCGCCGACCTCATCGACATGGAGTTCGTCCAGTTCCACCCGACCGGCATGGTGTGGCCGCCGTCGGTGCGCGGCATCCTCGTCACAGAAGGGGTCAGGGGCGACGGCGGGGTGCTCCGCAACGCGCTCGGTGAGCGGTTCATGTTCCGCTACATCCCCGAGATGTTCCGGGCCGAGACCGCCGAGACCGAGGAGGAGGCGGACCGGTGGTACACCGACAGGAGCGCCCGGCGCACGCCCGATCTCCTGCC
>DASSDL010000144.1:0-5229 GCA_035697145.1 Acidimicrobiales bacterium | reverse complement strand
CCGCTTGGCGACCACGCCCTCCCAACCCCGAGCGCAGGCGGCGGCGAAGAGCGCCTCGCCCTCGGCGTTGCGGTGTTCCGTATAGCGCAGTTCGCGGGACCGGAACGAGAGCGTGTCGCGCAGCAGCGACTTGCGGGCGCGCAGCGGCAGGGCCGTCGTGTCGTGGCCGTCGAGATGGAGCAGGTCGAAGACGTAGTAGAAGACGGCCACCGGGCTCCGGCGGGCGCGCTCCGGATCGGAGATGCCGATGCGCTGCTGCAGACGGCCGAAGCTGGTGCGGCCGCGGTCGAAGGCAACCACCTCGCCGTCCACCACGAAGTCGCCGACCGGCAGGCGCGCCAGCGCATCGGCGACCTCGGGATACGTGCCGTCGAGGTGCTGCCGGGTGCGGGACAGGAGGCGCACCCGTCCGCCGTCACGGAACGCCAGGCAGCGCTCGCCGTCGAGCTTGCGCTCGAACAGCCAGCGCGGGTCCGAGAAGCGGCGGTCGGTCAGCGTGGCCAGCATCGGATCGACCCACGCGGGGTGTGGGGCGGTGCGCAGGCGGCTGCGGGTGTCGGGTGGCAGCCGGGCGAACGGGTCGCGCCGCGGTGTCACCCCAGCCGGACGCAGGCCGCCGCGATCTGCTCGACGTGGCGGAGATCGGTTCCGCAGCATCCCCCCAGCACGCTGATGGCCGGAAGGCTGGCGCGCAGCTGCTCGTACTGCTGGCCGAGCTCGCGGGGATCGCCGTCATCGAGCTCCTCCGCCTCGTCGGGCTCGGCATGGCTCATGCGGGACGCATTGGCCCGGATCCCGCGGATGCGCTCGCGCCACTGGCCCCCCGACTCCAGCACATGGTCGAAGTGGGTGGGGTGGGCGCAGTTGACCATGTAGTAGGCGGGACCGCCCCCCGTGGCGTCGTCGACCGCGGCGATGGCGTGCTCCAATGAGCTGCCGTCCGGCAGGACGCCGTCGGTCTCGACGGTGAACGAGATGGCAGCGGGCATCCCGGCGTCCTGTGCAGCGCGGACGATCCCGAGCGCCTCGTCCGGATACGTGATGGTGATCCCGGTCACCATGTCGGCCTCGGTCCCCGCGAATGTTCCGACCTGGGTCGAGTGGTAGCTCTGGGCCTCGTCGGCGGTCATCAGCGCCGCTGGCTGGTAGCCGTCGCCGCGCGGACCGACGCAGCCGCTCACGACCATCGGCGGGCCATCGCCATCCAGTTCGGAGCGGATCTCGACCAGCATGTCGATCGCCTTTCGGTTGGCGGCCGCCAGTGCCTCGTCGGTGTACCCGAGCCGCGCCGCCCAGTCCGGGCTGGCCCGCCACGTGGGCGACTCGAAGATGAACCCGGTGCCCGCGTCGCGGGCGATCGCGGCGTGGTCCCGGAAGTAGCTGCGCAGCGTCTCGACGCCCGCCTCGTCGTCGAGCAGCACGAACGCCGCGAAGTCGGACAGCTCGTAGCCGTGATGGAAGATGAGAACGGTCTCGATCCCCGAATCGGTGAGGAACACGCCGTCGTCGACCTGCGGCAGCCCCGCTCTGTACCTCGCCATTGTCCGCCTCCTGGGCTCGACGTTAGTGGAGCCTCCGCTCGTAGGACGAGGGTGGCTGGCCGATCAACTCCGTGAACGCATGGACGAAGTGCGCCTGGTCGGCGAAGCCGAGCCGGAGGGCCAAGGCGCTCCAGTCCATGGCGCGACCGTGCTCGATCTCCTCGAGCGCCTCGTGGATGCGGCGCCGCTGCACGACCCACTTCGGTCCCACGCCGAGGAACCGCTCGAAGCGCCGCTGCAGCGTCCGTGAGCTGACGCCGAAGTGGCGGGCGACCTGCTCGACCCGCGTCACGTCCTTCCTGGCGACGATGTGATCGACGGCCTCGTCGACGAGCTCGGCGCCCGGCGGCCGGGGGCGGCGGCGTCCCCGCAGGACGGCCTCCATGCGCCGGACCGCCTCGTCCACGTCGACGGTGGGGTCGGCGGCACCGACGCCAGCCAGCTCGCCGGCCGTCTCGGCCCCGAGGACCTCGGCGGCGGGAAGCGCCTCGTCGGTGAGTCCCGACGCCGGTGTGGCCGACAGCGCGGCGAGGCCCGAAGGCCGAAAGCGCACCCCCACGGCCCTGCCCCTGCCGACCAGTGCCCGCCGGAAGCAGCGGGTGACCACCCCCGTCACCGTGGCCCGATCCCCCTCGACCGTGAGGTGGATGCTGGGATGGGTCACGACCGGTTGCACCACCTCTTCGCCGGCGGGAACCGACCATTCGACGATCCAGTGGTAGTCGACGATGTCCTCCAGCGCCGGAGACGGCTCCCGGTACGCGAGATCGAAGTTCTCGCGTGCAGGTCCCCGCAGCGCCTGCGGCGGGATGTCGCGTCGGTCCCGCGCACCGGTCTCGGCCACCCGGGCAAGATACCGGCGCCCCCATAAGGACCTGAGCGGATAGGCACGTCGTCTTGACTCGCCGTGGCCAGCGCTGCCGGAGGCCGAGCTGTGTGGCCTGGGCTCACGCTGCAAATCCCGTGCTGTTCTGTGCCCACATGCGGGCCTATCCGCTCGGCCTCTAAGCGCCGGTCCGTGGCCTGACCGGGACCGGTCAGCGGCGTCTACCCGGACCGGCCCATCATCTCTGCCAGGCGGCGCTGCTGCTCGTCGTAGGGCACGTCCTCGAGGTGCGTGGCGACGACCCAGCGGTGCCCGAAGGGATCCCGCAGCGAGCCCACCCGGTCGCCGTGGAACTGGTCGGCAACGGGCGTCACCGCGCTGGCACCGGCCTCCACCGCCTGGGCGTACACGGCATCGGCATCGTCGGTGAAGTACGTGATCGACACCTGGACAGGCTCGTCGGGCGAGGGCGCCACCAGGTGGTACTCGGGGATCGCCTTGCCGAGCGTGACCAGCGCGTCACCCACCAGCATCTCGGCGTGGGCGATCGTCCCGTCCGGCAGGGCCAGCCGCACCAGCTCCTGCGCGTCGAAGGCCCGCTTGTAGAAGTCGAGCGCGGCGGCGGGATCCTCTACCCCCAGGTGGGGAGTGATCGTCGGGTACCTGTGCACCGGGTTGGTGTTGGTCATGGGTCCCAGGTTCCCGGACCGGTGCCGGTCCGGTCTTGTACGAATGCGACAGCCTGGGTCGGCGACCCGCAAACGCGCCCTACGCCAGCTGGCCGCCCTGGTGCGCGGCGATCATGGCCGCCGCCTCCGCGTAGGTCGTGGGCCCGTACGTCGGGGCTGGCGGCAGGCTGGCGCGGATGGCCTCGACGTCCTCGGCACTCAGCTCGCACGGACCGGTGATGGGCTCGACGCCGTAGAGCGCCGCCGAGTTGAGCCCGAAGATCTTGGCCTTGAGCTCCTCGGTGAGGGCCGGGTAGCCGTGCCGCTCCTGGAGCTCCTCGCTGATCTGGAAGCCTCGTAGCGCCTGGATCTGGTCCTGAGGGGTGCCGAACCAGATCGAATCGGTGCCCCACACCAACCGGTCCTCGCCGACGTACGTCAACAGCTTGCCGAGCGTGTGGGCCGCGACCGTGGGGTCTCGCATGACGAACCACCAGGTGCCGCCCAGCTCGGCGTAGACGTTGGCGTTGGGCTCGACGCCGGCGTCCTGCAACGAGCGGATCAGCCGGTCGATCCCTTGCGGTGCGGGATCGTCGGGGTCGTAGGCGCCCGTCCCGCCGCCGCCCGGCTCGAACCCCGAGTGGTAGACGACGAACGACACGTCGGGGTTGCGCGCGGCAGCGGGGCCGATGTCGGTGGGGGACGCCAGCTCGGGGTTCGAGCCGACGATCGACGAGATGCCCTTGTGCGTGCAGATGATGGGAGGACCGATCTCGCGTACGTGGTCGATGAAGCGCTGGCCGATCTGCGGCCGGTCGGGGTCGTGGTCGTCGAAGTAGAAGTGCGCGTTGCTCGGGCTCATCGTGTAGATCTTCCACGCCGCGATGTCGTAGCGCTCGCGCAGGTCGCTCATGCCCATGAGTGCGGCCTCGATGGGCCCCCGGTGCGGGTAGGCGCCACCGTGCATGAGCACGCGACCGTCGCAGCCGATCCGGGTGGCAACGTCGATGGCGTGGACCATGTCGTCGGGGGCGAGCTGGAGGTCGGGCGTCGGAAGCGCCGACAGGATGGACATCGACGTGTCCGACCGTACGAACACCTCACGGAAGTAGGCGTCGGCGGTGAAGCACGCCCGCGCGTCGCCGTCGGTTGCACCCTCGGCGCATCCCGCCTGCGGGAACATGGCGGTCCAGTCGCCTTCGGTGGCCCCGAGGTCGTAGTTCACGTAGTGGGTCTGGACGTCGAAGATGAACTCCTCGCCTCCCAGGTCCTCGAGTGCGGCGCTGGTGTCGGTGGTGGTGTCCTCGGAGACGTCGAACGTGCCACCCGGCGACTCGCCCCGGCCGGCCGACTCCTCCTTGGAGCAGGCGCCCAACACGAACAACGTGGCAGCGGCGCCCGTGGCCCCGGTCAGGAACTCCCGGCGGGAGATGCCGAGCCGGCGGGCGTTGTCGTCGGCCAGCCGGTGGGTGCGCCGGATGACCTCGCGCAGGAACGGGCTGTGGGGCACCGGATGGAACTCGCCGTTCGATACCGGGCCGAACTTGATCGGCAGCCAGCAGTCGTCGTAGCCGAAGCGCCTTCCGGATTCCCCCATCCGCTCAATCTATGACGTCGTCCCGAACATCTGGGTCCAGTACCAGCCGTTGTCGTTGAGCCCCACGCCGATGAGCGTGTAGTTGCAGTTGAGGATGTTGACGCGGTGGTCATCGGACCCCATCCACGCCGCCATCACGTCTTGCGGGCTGCGCTGGCCCGCAGCGATGTTCTCGGCCCCGGCGAGGCCGGTGAAGCCCGCGGCCGCGGCCCGGTCCGTGAACGTTGCCCCGTTGAGGCTCGTGTGGGAGAAGTAATCATGCGCGGCCATGTCATCGCTGTGGCCCTGCGCTGCCGCCGCCAACCGGTCGTCGACAGTCACGGGCCCGCAGCGGGGTGTGGCCGCCGCCCGCTCGGCATTGACCAGGTCGACGACCTGCTCTGCCGCGCTCGGTGCCGCGGTGAGGATGATTGGCGGCGGCGCGGCGGTCGTCGTGGGGGCCGCGGTCGTCGGTGGTTCAGTCACCGGCGTCGTCGCCGTGGTCGTGGGACCGGCGGCCGCCACCTCGTCGGAATCCGCAGCGCCCGGTTCGGCGGTGGTGGTCGTCGTGGGCGGCGCGGTGGTCGTCACCCGCTTGAACGGAGCCTCGGCGGCGGA
>DASSDL010000143.1:0-15612 GCA_035697145.1 Acidimicrobiales bacterium | reverse complement strand
TCGTCAAACGATGCGGTGACTGCCGGACACAGGTGGGTTCGATGAGCGTAGCGTCGGGAATCGCGTGATCAGGGACGCCGGGCATCGGCGGCGGTTCGACGTGCTGTTCGAGGCCCACCGGCTCGACATCGCGTCGTACTGCAGTTGGCGGACGGCGTCGACGCCGGACGCCGAGGACGCCGTCGCCGAGGTCTTCCTCGTCGCGTGGCGGAAGATCGAGACGGTCCCCGCCGGCGACGCCGCGCGGGCATGGCTGTACGCGACCGCCCGTCGCGTCACCGCCAATCAGCGTCGTTCGCGGCGGCGGCGCAACGCCCTCGCCGACCGCCTCGCGCAGGAGCGTCTGCTCGATGCATCACGCACGGACGCAGGGACCACGGACGAGGCCACGGTGCACGCGGCGCTCGCACGGCTGGGCGACCGCGACAGGGAGGTCCTGCTGCTGGTCGAGTGGGAGGGGCTCCGTCCCGCCGAGCTCGCCACGGTGCTGGGGTGTCGCGAGGTGACAGCCCGGGGACGGCTGCACCGGGGCCGCCGTCGGTTCCGCGAGGCGTTCGAGGCGGTCCGCCGTCAGGACGCCGACCCAGCCACACCTCCTCCGCCTCCGGGGACCGACGGTCTGACCCCCGCACAGAGACCTCGCCCCTCGTCGACGGACCTCGCCCTCACGGCGCACCCGACCGCCAGGACAGCCATGAGAAAGGCGCAACCATGAACGGAACGGACAGCCTCGACGCACTGCGCCGGGCCAATCCGCGTCACAAGCCCGACTTCACCCGGATGGCCACCGATCTCACCCGCGCCGCGGCCGATCCCCGACCTCCGGCGGTGGACGCATCCCACGGCCGCGCCCGGCGGTCGCCGCGATCGCGGCGGCCGTGGCTGGTGATCGGGGTTCCCGCCGCGGCCTCGCTGGCCGCCGTGGTCGTCGTCGCCGTTCTCGCCGTCGGCTCGCCGACCGGGTCGCCGGCGGTGTCGCCGGCCGCTGCGATCGAGCAGGCGGCGACGGTGAGCGCCCAGGCGGCCGAGCAGTCGGGCACGGTCTCGATCGAGGTGACCCAGAACGGCGACTTGTGGGGCGCCAGGACGGTGCGCTGGAACGGGTCTGACATCTCGGTCACCAATGAGGACCCGGGCCGTGTGGGACGGGCTGATCTCGTCGTCGTGGACGGCACCCTCTACGGCCCTGACCCCGCGACGGCCGACGGATGGTTCGAGCTCGGCTCGCCCGCCAGCATCGATCCAGACTCGGGCACCACGCCGGACGAGTACCTTGCCACCGTCCGGGAGGATGCCGGGGGTGACACGTTTCGCCGGATCACCGAGGCCATGACCGATCTCACCACCAGCCCCGGCGACGACGGCTCCGTCGTGTACCGCGGCACCGTGCCGGCCGGGGTCCTCGCCTGGGAGACCGGCACCAAGGGCGGCGCGCCGATCCGTGTGCTGCCCTACGGCTATGTCGCCCACGACGACGCCAGCGACCCCGCCGCTCCCGTCGACGTCCGCATCACCGTGAGAGCCGACGGGACGATCGAGGAGATCCACGCGGCCTGGGGTGGCGCCTCGTCCTGGAGCTACCGGCTCAGCTTCAGCGACCTCGGCTCGACCCCGGCGCCGACCGCGCCGGAGAACCCCCGACGGCTGTGCGTGGAGCGGGGCATCCCCTGCCCACCGCCGATCGCGCCGCCCGACGCATGAGGCCCGGCGCTCAAGGCTGAACGCCGCGCACCACCGGAGCCGCGTCCTTGTCTACGTCGGCAGGCCCACCTCGGGCCTACTCACCACCGTCACTCCAGCTAAGGAGCCGAGCGGATAGGCCAGCTCGTTCAACCGACGCGTGGGAATTTGGCGGCCGGAGACGTCCTCACAGCGAGGCTTCCCGGCGACGCAGGATCGCAAGCCACGCCGGACGTGACCTATCCGCGCAAGTCCTAGGTGCTCGTTCGCTGAGGCCCTGTCCGGTAGGTTCCGAGTGTGTCCTACAAGCCTGAGGGCAGCGACCTGCCGCTGGAGGAGTCCTCCGATGGACCCGACCTACGGCTGATCGCCCGCCTGTTGGTGGCCGCCGCGGCGGTGGTCCTCGCCATCCTCTTCGTCGCGCAGAACAGCGACCGCGTCGAGATGAGCTTCGTGTTCTTCGACGTCACGACCCGCCTGTGGGCCGGGCTGCTGGTGGCGCTCGTCCTCGGCGCGTTGCTCGGGCAGGCGGCCGAGGCGTTGTGGGAGCGACGCAAGAAGAGGAAGGTCTCGTAGCAGGCCTACTCTGACCCGAATGGCATTACTGGACGGGAAGGTGGCGTTGGTGTCGGGCGCCGGGCCGGGGCTGGGTCGCGACATCGCGCTGGCCTGCGGCCGCCAGGGAGCCACAGTCGTGGTGGGGGCCCGCACCGAGGCCAAGGTCGTGGCCATCGCCGCCGAGATCGAGGGGTTGGGCGCCAAGGCACTGGCGCTGCGGCTCGATGTCTGCGACGCCGATTCGTGCCGGGGCGCGGTCGAGCGGGTGGTGGAGACGTTCGGGCGGCTCGACGTGCTCGTCAACAACGCCTTCCATGCCGGTGATCGCGCCCGCTTCGTCGACGCCGACCTGGACGACTGGCGCCGGACGATGGACGTCAACCTGTTCGGTACCCTCCAGCTCACCCAGGCCTGCGTGGCCCCGATGGCCGAGCAGGGCGACGGGCGCGTCGTGATGGTCAACTCGATGTCCGCCGTCCGGATGCGTCCCCGGTTCGGGGCCTACACCGCGTCGAAGGCGGCGCTGGCGGCGGCCACCAAGGTCCTGGCGGTCGAGCTGGGGGCGCAAGGGATCCGGGTCAACGGCGTCCATCCCGGCTACATCTGGGGCGACAGCGTGGCCATGTACTTCGAGCACCTGGCCCGCCAGAAGGGGATCACGCCGGACGAGCAGTACGCCGAGGTGGCGTCGGAGACGGCCCTCGGCTATCTGCCGCCCTCGAGTGAGATCGCCGAGGCCGTCGTGTTCTTCGCCTCCGACATGTCCAAGCCCATCACCGGGCAGGCGCTCGGCGTCAACGCCGGCCACTGGCTCCAGGGCTTCTAGGGCTTCGGGGCCGCACAGTGGCCGGACCGTTCGACGGGCATGCGGCCGTGGTCACCGGTGGTGCCCATGGCATCGGGCACGCGGTGGCGTGCCGTCTGGCCGGCGACGGGGCCCGGGTGGCCATCGTTGACGTCGACGAGGCTGCCGGCGGCGAGCTGGCCGCCCAACTCGGTGAGGGCCACCTCGCGCTCGGCGCCGATGTCGCCGACTCCGAGGAGTTGGCGGCGGCCATCGAGCAGGCGGCCTCGACCTTCGGCGGACTCACGATCCTCGTGAACAACGCCGGATTCGGGTCGACGAAGCCTTTGGTCCGCTTCACCGATGCCGAGTTCGCCCGCCTGCTGGCGGTCAACCTCACGGGCGTCTGGCATGGGATCCGGGCGGCGGTGCCCCACCTGCGAACCTCCGGCCGTGGGTCGGTGGTCAACGTCGCCGGCACGGTGGCCAGCCGCCCGACCCGGGGCGAGGGCCCCTACGCGGCGGCCAAGGCGGGCGTGGTGGCGCTCACCCGCACGGCGGCCCTGGAGCTCGCCCCCGACGTGCGCGTCAACAGCGTCTCGCCCGGCTACGTCGCCACCCGCATGACGCAGGCCGTCCTCGACGACGAGGACCGGCGGCGCGGCATCGAGGGCCGGATCCCGCTGGGGCGCGTCGGCGATGCCGCCGAGGTGGCCGGGGCGGTGGCGTTCCTGTGCTCGCCGGACGCCGGCTTCGTCACCGGGCACGACCTGATCGTGGACGGCGGCAGCGGGCTCCCCAGCCACCAGTCCGACGAGATGCTCAAGGCCCTGCTTGCCCGCTGGGACCGGTGAGCGCCGGTTCCCGGCCCCGGCTCGGCGTGACAGGCTCGGGGGCCATGGAGCTGTGGCACAACCCCCGATGCTCGAAGAGCCGCTCGGCCAAGGCGATCCTCGACGACCGCGGCGTCGCGTACACGGAGCGGCGCTATGTCGACGACCCGCCCACCGCCGACGAGCTCGACGCCGTCCTGTTGGCGCTCGGCCGCGAACCGTGGGACATCGCCCGCATGGGCGAGCCGGTGGCCAAGGACCTCGGCCTGCGCGCCTGGCCGCACGACCGCCGCCGCTGGATCGAGGCGATGGTGGCCAACCCGATCCTGATCGAGCGGCCGATCCTGGTGGCCGAGGACGGCCGGGCGGTGCTGGGCCGGCCACCCGAGGCCGTCGAGGACCTGCTGTCGGCGACGTGAACCCGGCCGAGGCCGGTGGCCGGAGGTTCCGGACCGGCGTCATCGCCATGGCGCCGGCCGCCACCCGGACGGAATGGCTCGACCGCGTGCGGCGGATCGCCGCCCGGTCGAGGCAATAGCGGACGGTCCGGCGGGTGTGAGGCAATGACGAGCGGGAATCGACAGCTAGTGCCTCCGGCTCAGCGGACCGACAGCGATTGCCTCGGGCCTCGGCCGCAACCGGCGGCCCACCCCGCCGGCGGGGTGGGTCCTGCGACAGGCGCCACGGCGGATCTGTCAGACTGCCCGCCCGGCGGCCACGACAGCTCGAGGGGGACATCGATGGCTCGACGACGAGGACTTCGCCGTCCTGCGGTCATGGCCCTGGCGGGCCTGATCGTGCTGGCAGGCTGCTCCCCGCTAATGGTGGACGTGCATGTCCTGGCGGGCGACGCCATGGGCGGGCGCGACAACGAGACGGAGGGCTCGGCGCGCGCCCGGCGCTATCTCATCGACCGGCTCGACGACTTCGCCGTTGGGGTCGACGCCTCCGCCCCGGGCGACGCCGCCTTCACCCAGGCGTTCGAGGGCGGGACCAACGTCCTGGCGCTGATCCCCGGCGACGAGCTGCCCGACGAGTACGTGATCATCGGCGCGCACTACGACCACCTCGGCACCGGCTGTGACACCGCCGATCCCACCGACACGATCTGCAACGGCGCCACCGACAACGCCACCGGGGTGGCGGCCGTGCTCGCGATCGGCGAGCAGCTCGCCCGCCAGGGCCGCGGCCCCAGCCGCTCGGTGATCCTCGCCTTCTGGGACCGCGAGGAGGACGGCCTGCGGGGGGCGCGCGCCTGGATCGCCGACCCGCTGGTGCCCGTGGCCCAGACGGTCGCCTACGTCAACTACGACATCCAGGGGGCCAACATCCTGCCGACCCTGCGCACCACCACGTTCGCCATCGGGGCCGAGACCGGCGGCGAACGGCTCACGACGGCCGTCGGGCGCGCCGTCCGGCCGGGTTCGCTCGTCACGCACAGGCTGAGCTGGATCTTCGGCCAGGGTCGGAGCGACTACCTGCCGTTCATCCAGGCGGGCGTGCCGACCATCTTCTTCTCGGATTCGACCGGGCCGTGCTACCACACGGCGCAGGACGACGCCGACATCGTCGACTACCGCAAGCTCCACCAGCAGGTCCGCGACGGCGTCCGGCTGGCACGCGACCTGGCGGGGAGCGGCGCGGCGCCGGCCTTCGTGCCCGGCACACCCCCGGCGACCTACGACGATGCCGTCGCACTGCGGGAGGTGGGGGACCGGGCGCTGCCGGATCTCGATCGCTTCGACGCCGACCAGCAGGCTGCCCTCCTGGCGTTCAATGCCGCCCTCGCGGACATCGTGGCGGCCGGCCCCGACGAGTTCGGCCCCGACGACGCCGGCACGGTGCTCTCCGCGGCGGCCAGTGCGGTCGACATCTTCACCTCGGGGGACTGCGACGGGTTCACACACCCCTGACCGACGGCCCCGGCCGTGACCCGGCACCGCCCACCTGCCACGCTGGTCGGGTGATCGACTGGTCTGACATCGACGCCGTGGTGGGGCAGAACTGGTATCGGCTCGACCCGGACTTCCAGGACCGGGTGCGGCGCGACTGCCCATCCGACGACCTGGCCTGGGCCGAGGCAACGCTCGACGGGTTCGGTGACCTCGTGGGTGACCGCATCGCCCGGGCCGCCGACACCATCGATGCCCACCCGCCCGAGCTGGTCCGCTACGACCGGTGGGCCAACGACGTGGGCGAGATCGCCCATCACCCGGCCATGCTCGACGCCAAGGGGGCGTTGTGGCAGGCGGGCTATCCCTCGGGGTTTGCCGCCCAGGCGGCGGAGCGCGGGCGACCGACGCCGGGGGTGGTGCTCGGCGGCGCCAGCTACCTGCTGTCCCAGGCCGACACGGGCATGGTGTGCAGCCTCGGCATGACCTCGGGGGTGGCGGGTCTGGTCGACGCTTACGCCCCGCCCGACGTGCGTGACGACCTGCTGGCGGGCCTCCGGGCCGCCGACGTCGACCATGCCGTGGACGGGTCGATGTTCCTGACCGAACGCGATGGCGGGTCCGACCTAGGGCGCACGGTCCACTGCACCGCCCGAGACCTCGGTGACGGTCGAGTGGAGATCAGCGGCGAGAAGTGGTTCTGCTCCAACGTCGACGGCGCCGCCATAGTGCTGCTGGCACGACCCGAGGGTGCCCCGGACGGCCCCGCAGGGCTCGGCCTCTACCTGGTGCCCCGGAAGCTGGAGGACGGGTCGCCGAACCGCTACACGATCCGCCGGCTCAAGCAGAAGCTGGGCACCAAGAGCGTCCCCACCGGCGAGGTCGAGCTCCACGGTGCGCTCGGCTACGCGTTGCGGCCACCGAGGACCGAGGACGCGACCGCGCCGATCGGGTCGATCGGGCCGGCCGACGCCATCGACCGGTCCACGTCGGACACGGGCGGCCTGGCACGGATGATGGAGATGGTCAACGGCAGCCGGTTCGGCGTGGCGCTCATGGGGCTCGGCATCGCCAGGCGTTGCTTCGCCGAGGCGGCCGCCTGGGCCCACCACCGCCAGGCCAAGGGCCGCGCGCTGGTCGACCTGCCGCTCGTGCGCGAGCAGCTCGTCGACCAGCTGGCCGAGCTCGAGGCCGCGGTGGCGCTGGGCTTCGAGTGCGCCGCCGCCGGCGGGTTCGCAGATGGCGCCAGGTTGCGCCGCATCCTGGTGCCGGCGGCCAAGGTGCGCCTGTGCCGGCTCGGCGTCGAGGCGGCCTCGTATGCGGTCGAGCTGCACGGCGGCAATGGCTACTGCGAGGACTGGGGCCTCACCCGCCAGCTGCGCGACGCCCAGTGCCATCCCATCTGGGAGGGCAGCGAGAACATCTGCGTGCTTGACGTGCTGCGGACCATCCGCCGGGATGCCGCCCACGAGGCGGTCGTGGCGCGGATCGACCAGGCGGTGACCACGGCCCGCGACGGCGCGCCCGGCTGGGCCCAGCCCGGGGTCGACGCCGTCGTCGCGGCCCGCGACGAGTTGGTGGGCCGGGTCGACGTCCTGCGCGGGCTCGAACCCGACGCCGCCGAGGCGTTGTCGGGGCGGCTGTGCGATCACTTGGTGCGCACCGCTTCGGCGGCGCTGCTGCTGGAGCAGGCCGGCGAGGGTGGTGAGATGGCGGCCCACAAGGGCCTGGTCGGGCTCCGCTATGCCCGCCGGCATCTGCTGCCCGGCGCGGCTTGGTCCGATGCCATCGCCGCCACCGTCGGGCGCGAGCTGCTGGCGTTCGCAGCCGTCGGCGACGAGGCCGCGGTCAAGTCCGCAGCCTGACGGTCGGGACGGAAACGGCCCCTGTCCCTACTCTGCGCGACCTGGTTGACTGTCGCCGGGCGGGCAGTCTCCCCGGGAGGGAACGCCATGTCGTCGGTAGCCAAGACGATCGAGCTGAGCGCCGAGTCACCCGACAGCTTCGAGGATGCCCTCAGGGTGGGCATCGCCAAGGCCGGTGAAACCGTCCACAACATCGAGGCCGCCTACGTCAAGGAAGAGAAGGCGATCGTCACCGACGGGCAGATATCCGGCTTCCGGGTGCACATGCAGGTCACGTTCGTCGTCGACTGACGCTCGCTGCCGGGTCGTCCGGCCAGTCGTGCTTCGGATAGCGGCCGGCCATCTGCTTGCGCACCTCGCCCCAAGTCCCGGTCCAGAACCCGGCCAGGTCGCTCGTCACCTGGACCGGCCGCCCCGCCGGTGACAGCAGGTGCAGCACCACCGGCACCCGCCCGCCGGCGACGACGGGCGTCTCGCGGGAGCCGAACATCTCCTGCACTCGCACCGCCAGGACCGGGGGATCGCCCGGTGCGCCGCCGCTCCGGTAATCGAGCGGCACCCGGCGGCCGCTTGGCACGGTCACCGCCGCCGGCGCCAGGCGATCGAGGTCGCCCGCCACCTCGGCGGGGACCATGGCGCGGAGCGCCCGGACCAGGTCGACGCGGTCGAGGTCGGCCCGCCCGCGGGCGCCGGCGGCGGTCAGCACCGGGGCCAGCCAGTCGTCGAGGTGGCGGCGCAACGCCCCGTCCGAGACGTCGGGCCACGGCTCCCCCAGCACGGCGCGCAGGAAGCCGACCCGGGCCTGGAGCGCCCGGGCGGCATCGCTCCACGGCAGTGCCGCCAGATCGGTGGACCGCACTCGGTCGATCAGCGCTGTGGTGGTGGCCGTCCCTGGCGGCGGGCGCCGTTCGACCACACCCAGCCGCAGCCGCCCGAGCCGGCGCTCGACGCGGGCGACGAGGTCGTCGCGGTCGCGGTCCCAGACCATGCGGGCGTGCTCCTCGACCTGGTGGCCTGCGATCTCGTCGAGCTCGCTCGCGTCGAGGCCGGCCGCCAGGCGGATCCGCCCGTTGCGCCGGCGGCCGTCGACGTCGGCCACCGCCAGGAACGGCTCGCGGGCCAGGGCGTCGTCGGCGGCCACCCAGCCCTCGGTGCCCGCCCGCAGCACGAAGCGGCCGGGGCCGCCCCGCGCCTGCGCGATGCGGTCGGGGTACGCGACGCCGAGCAACGGCCCCGCCTCCGCCGGGTCGGCCCCGCCGCCGGCGGCCACCCCTACCCGCCGGGCCAGGTCGTGGGCGCGGTCACGGGCGCCCCGTAGAGCCCGCCCGTCGGATTGGGGGTGCCGGAACGTCGGATCGTCCAGCAGGGCGAGGCGCAGCCCGACGTCGGCGGGGACCTCGTCGGGCCGGCCCCGGAGCACGTCGCGGTCCTCGAGCAGTGCGGCCAGCAGGCAGCCGAGCCAGCCCTGACCGCGGTCGCGAGCCGCGAGCAACATGCGGGCAAGTCGGGGGTGCAGCGGCAGGGCCACCATGTCCCGGCCGGCCCCCGTGGGGAGCCCGTCCCCATCGAGCGCACCCAGGTCGGTGAGCAGGCGCCGCGCTTCGTCCAGGGCGCGGCGCGGTGGGGGATCCAGGAACCGCAGGTCCCCGGGCTCGGTGCCCCAGACCGCCAGCTCCAGCGCCAGGCCCGCCAGGTCGGCCTGGCGGATCTCGGGCTCGTCGAACGGAGGGCGCGCAGCATGTTCGACCTTCGACCACAGGCGCATCGCCACGCCCGGTCCCAGCCGGCCGGCACGTCCGGCGCGCTGGTCGGCCGACGCCCGTGAGGCGGGGACGGTGGCCAGCCGGGTGAGCCCGGTGCCCGCGTCGAACACCGGCCTGCGGGCCAGGCCGGCGTCGACCACCACCCGCACGCCCTCGACCGTGAGGCTGGTCTCGGCGATGTCGGTGGCCAGCACCACCTTCCGCCGCCCGGGCAGACCGGAGGCCAGGGCCGCGTCCTGATCGCCGGCCGGCAACGCCCCGTACAGCGGGTGGACGTCGACGGCCGAGTCGGGGCGAAGCGCGGCTCCGAGTTGGTCGGCGGTCCGCACGATCTCGGCGGCGCCGGGCAGGAAGGCGAGCACGTCACCCTCGGCCTCGGTGGCGGCGGTTTCGCGCAGCACCCGGCGGATGGCGGTGACCATCGACGGTTCCAGGTGCTCGCGGGGCCGCCGGGGCGCCCAGCGCACGTCGACGGCATGCGACCGGGTCTCGCTGGTGATCATCGGGGCCGGCTCACGCCCGGGCGCCGTCAGCAACCCGGCGACCCGTTCCCCTTCGAGGGTCGCCGACATGACCAGCAAGCGAAGGTCGGGGCGCAGGTGGCGGCGGGTGTCGAGGGCCAGCGCCAGCCCGAGGTCGGCCTGGAGGCTGCGCTCGTGGAACTCGTCGAGGATCACCAGGCCCACGCCCTCGAGGCCGGGGTCACGCTGCAGCCGCCGGGTGAGGATGCCCTCGGTCACCACCTCGATGCGCGTGGCGGGACCGACCCTGCGATCGTCGCGGGTTCGGTAACCGACGGTCTCGCCGACCCGCTCGCGCTGCAGCGCCGCCATGCGCCGGGCCGCGGCCCGGGTGGCGAGCCGGCGCGGTTCGAGCATGACGAGGCGTCGGCCCTCCAGCCACGGCTCGTCCACCATGGCCAGGGGCACGACGGTCGTCTTGCCCGCCCCGGGCGGCGCCTGCAGCACTGCGTGCCCGGCGCCGGCGAGCGCCGCCCGCAGTTCGTCGAGGCAGGCGACGACCGGTAGCGACGCGGCGGCGGGCGGCAGGATCACGAAACTGGTCGTAGCTGTGCGGACATGTGCCGCACAACTACGACCAGAGCCAGGCCGGTCAGCCGAGGTCGCTGGGTCGGAGCTCTCGGATGAGTTGGTCGCGGGCCCGGGCCACCCGAGAGCGGATGGTCCCGACCGGGCACCCGCAGATGGCCGCCGCCGTGGCGTAGTCGAACCCCAGCAGCTGGGTGAGGACGAAGGCGGTGCGCCGGTCGGGATCGAGATGGGTGAGCACCTGGTCGCCGAGCACCGAGTCACCCAGGCTGACCTCGACGGTGGCCGGCTCGGCGCGGTCGATCAGCAGGCGGGTCAGCCGCCTGCGCCGCGACGCCACCCGGACGGCGTCCACCGCGGCCCGCCGGGCGATCGACAGCAGCCAGGTGCGGGCGCCGGCCTCGCCCCGATAGGCGGGCAGGGCCCGGATCGCCCGCACATAGGTGTCCTGGGCGGCGTCCTCGGCGAGGTCGCGCCCGGCAACGGCGGTGACCAGGTGGGCGACGTCGCTCCACGTCCGGCGGACGAACGACGACAGCGCCAGGTGGTCGCCGTCCCTGGCCGCCAGCGCCAGCGCCGTCACGTCGTCCACGTCGTCGCAACGTACGTGCTCGGCATGATCGGATGCCATCTCCTGGTGTACGACCGGAGCGCCCGGGAGGTTCCCGGGAACCGGATCGGGTCGCCGGACGACTGTTCCCACATGCGCTGCACCCGTTTCCGCGACGCCATCTCGGCCCGGATCGATGGCGAGGACCCCGGCCTGCCCTCTGAGGAGATCGATGCGCACCTTGTCGGGTGCCCGGACTGTCGGTCCTGGGCCGACGCCGCCGCCGCTCCGTCGCTCAGCGCCCTGGTATCGCCCGGTGATCCGGTCGCCCTCGACCCGGCGCTCCTCGCCCGGCTCGTACGGCCGGCTGCCGCGGCCGAGCCCGCCCGCCCAAGGCTGATCTCCACGGTCGAGTGGCGCGTGATGCTGGCGATCGTCGGACTCGCCCAAGTCGTGCTGGCCTGGCCCGGGGTCTTCCTCGACGACGGCCACGCGTCCATCCACCTGGCCCACGAGCTCACGGCGTGGGACATGGGACTGGCGGCGGGCTTCCTGTTCGTCGCCTGGCGGCCGGTGCGGGCCTGGGGGATGCTGCCGCTGGTGGCCGTCCTGGTCGCCGCCATGGTTGTCACGTCCGGCGTCGATTTGGCGTCGGGCCACGCACTTCTCGGACGTGAGGCCGTCCACGCGTTGGCGCTCGCTGGCCTCGGCTGCCTGTGGGCGCTCGCTCGTCGGGCGCCCCGTCCGTCGGTCGTGGTGCGAGTGGCATGAGGCTGCGACGCCTGGCTGGGGTGGGCGTCCTGGTCGCGGCCGTCGCCACCGCCGGCTTGGCGCTGCGCCCGGCGCCGGCCGACGCCCACGCCGAGCTGATCTCGACCGAACCGGCGTCGGGCCAGCAGCTGGACGCGGCGCCCGAGCAGGTGGTGCTCCGCTTCAGCGAGTCGGTGGACGTGGCCGACGACGCCGTCGAGGTCCTGACCGCCGGCGGTGATCGGATTGACGTGGGCGACCCAGGCCATCCCGACGGCGAGGGTTCGTCGGTCGCCGTCGACCTGCCGAGCCTCGAGGATGGCACCTACGTGGTGTCGTGGCGGGTCCTGTCCTCCGACAGCCACCCCGTCAGCGGCGCCTTCACGTTCGGGGTCGGTGACGCGGCCGCTGGGGTGTCCGACGCCGATGCCCAGGCGCTGGTGAACGACGCACAGGCGGGCGCTGGCTCCGACCGCGTGGTCGGCGTCACCTATGGCGTCGTGCGGTTCGCCGCCTTCGCGGGGCTGGTGGTCCTGATCGGCGGGGCCGTCTTCGTGGCTGCGCTGTGGCCGGCGGGCGCCGACGACCCCCGCGCCCGGCGAATCCTGGCCGGGGCGTGGTGGGTGGCGCTCGGTGCCACCGTGCTGAGCATTCCGCTCCAGGCCACCTATGCCGCCGGGGGATCGTTGGCCGACGCCTTCGACCCATCGGTCATCGCTGACGAGCTCGGCGCCCGCACCGGCCGCGCCTGGCTCATCCGCGTGGCCCTGCTGGCGGTCGTGGCCGTGGTGGGCCCGCGCCTGCTCCGCCGGGGGACCGAGCGTCGCACCGAGACGCTGCTCCCCGCGGCCGTCGGCGGGGGCCTGGCGCTGTTGGCCACGATCACGTTCACCGGCCACGCGGTGTCCGGGGACCTCGTGGGGTTGGCGGTGGTCACCGACCTCGTCCACCTGTCGGCGGTGAGCGTGTGGCTCGGCGGACTGGCCCTGCTGCTGGGGGCCGTGTTGTGGCCGGCCGGTGGCGTCGCGGACAGCCGCGCCGAGGTGATCGCCACCCGATTCTCCGACGTGGTGTCCGGGGCGGTCATGGTGATCGTGGCCAGTGGGGTCGTGCAGGCCTGGCGCCAGCTCGGGTCGTGGAACGCCCTGGTCGACAGCAGCTACGGCCGCCTGCTGCTGGTCAAGCTCGGCTTCTTCGCCCTCATGCTGGCGGCGGCCGCGGCCAGCCGGTCGTGGGTGCGCCAGCGCGCCCGGGCCCGCATGGCGAGCTTGGCTCTGTCGCCGGGGCCGGGCGCCACGCGGGTGTCGTCCTCGGCACGCGCCCCGCTGTCGGTGCTCCGCGGCTCGGTGGCGACCGAGGTCGGGCTGGCCGTGGCGGTGCTGGCGGTCACGGCGGCGCTGGTGAACGCCGTACCCGGTGCCTCGGCCGTCGACGATGCCCCCGCCGGGGGCGGGCCGTTCAACACCACCGTCCACGGCAGCCTCACGGCGATCCAGGTCACGGTCGACCCGGCGGCCGTCGGTCCCACCGAGATCGAGATCAACGTCTCCGCCCACGACGGCAGCCCCCTGGACCCCGAGGAGGTCACCGCCTCGCTCACCCTGCCAGAGCGCGACATCGGTCCGCTCGACCTCACCCTCCAACGCATCGGGCCCGGCCAGTACTTCGCCCAGGGCGCCGAGATCCCGTTCTCCGGCACCTGGGACCTCGAGGTGGTGGCCCGCACCACCGACATCGATCAGGACCGGGTGATCACCGAGGTCCCGGTCTCCTGACGCGTCCCCAACACCGGCACCGCAGCACGTGACCGGCCAGGCGGAGATTTCTTTCGAAATTCTCCGGAACCGGCGGGAACAAGCGGGGTAGGCGAGCGGTTACAACCGCCAAGGCCGTGGGGACGCCGATCCTGTTCCTCCCCCTGTCAGGATCTGGCCGCCACCGCCGTCACCGTCGATCTCCCCCTGCGACGGTGGCGGCGGCCCCGGTCTTGGGTTCGTTGTCGTGGTCGTCGGTGAGCACCAGGCCGCTGCCCCAGACCACGAGGCCGGCCGCCGCCAGCGCCAGTACCAGGGCCACGGTGGTCCCGGCCCTGTCGAGCCCGGCGTCGAGGACGGTGGGCAGCACCGGCTTCGACAGCACGTCGAGGCGGAGCACGCCCCATCCTGCGGCCGCGGCGGCGGCCGCCAGCGTCGTGGCGGCGAGGACTCGGCGCCCCAGCCGACGACCCACGGTGATCCCCAGCCCGGCGGCGGCTGCCCCCGCCAGCGGCACCGCAACCAGCAGAGGACTCGCGCCACTGCCGGCCGGTGCCTCCGCTCGCTGGGCCCAGCCGACACCGGTGGCGAGCCCCGCCGCAACCAGGGCCGCGACGGAGGCCACGACCAGCGGTCGACGCCGACCGGCGATCACGACTGCGGCGGCCGCCGCCAGCCCCAGCGCCAGCCAGGGCAGCGGGTTCACGCCGTCGACGAGGGCCAGCGTGCCGTTGATGCGCGTGGGTGTGCCGTCGACCTCGATGTCGACGGTCCAGGGCTTCGTCCACTCGCCGGGCTCGGCGCCATCCGGTCGCTCCGACCCCATCCAGTGGATGCGATGGTCGTGCCAGGCGTACGCGCCGCCGTCGGCCACAGTCTCCCAGTCGGGGTCGGCCTCGGGATCGGCGCTGGCCGGCACCTGGGCAACGGCGTCCCGGCTGTCGTTGACGTACGTGGCCGGCGACCGGCGGTTGCGCTGCACGGTGCCGTCGGGACGGAATCGCAGGTACGGCTCTCCCTGATAGCCCGTGACCACGACCTCGTGACTGCGGTCCACGGTCAGCTCCAGGAAGGCGTCACCGCCCACCACCTCGGCGCCCACGCCGTCGGCCGCGGGCTCGATGGCGTCGACCCTCGAGCGGTAGTCCGTCGGTACAGGCGGATCGGCGGCCGCCGGGTCGGCCCGCACCAGCGCGACGAGGGCGACCGTGGCGACGACTGCGGCTGTCGCCCCGGTCGGCCGCCGAGTCACGCCTCGGCCTTCGGTCCTGGTGCCGCGCCTCCCGGCGGATCGGACGCCTTGCCTGCCGTGCGGGCCGCCTCCAGCTGCTCGAACTGCGCCTCCTCGCTAGCGGCCTCGCTGCGGTAGCGGCGCACCGTCCTCAGGGCCAGGAAGCCACCGCCGAAGACCACCACGGCGGCGGCGCCCACGAGCCAGAGCGGCATCCCGCTGTCGCCGCCGTCGCTGGCGGCGGCCCCGCCGCTGGCCCCGGTTCGATCATCGGCGGGTGCGAACCCGCCCTCGCCGTCGTCACCCGGGGTGGCGGCGTCATCGCCGGCCGTCGCCTCGACCGTCTGCGTGACCTCGGCGGTACCCGTCGGGTCGATCGAGGTGAACCGCACAGTCCACGAACCGGGGGAGCCGAAGTCGATGGCGTTGGCGTAGCGGCCGTCGTCGTCGATGGGCGCCAGCGTGACCGGCGTGAGCTGGGTGCCGTCGCTGGCCACGGCCGTGGCGGTCACGACGGCATCGGCGGCGGGATGGCCGTCGTTCTCCCACGTGACCCGCACGATGAAGTGCACCGATGTGCCGGCGGGGTGGGCGGCCTCCAGCGCGATGATCCCCTCGCCCTCCTGCGCCCCGGCGGGCGGCCCACCCAGCACGCCGCCCGCGACGATGGCGGCGACGGCGACGGCGATCATGAACGAGCGGAGTTTCATCGGATGGGTACCTCGAAGCTGAAGACCAGGGGCGAGCCCGCCCGTACGGCGGTGACCTCGATAATCCAGGTGCCGGGCGACGGCAACGTCGCGCCGGTGACAGATACATGGTCGGCGGTCCCGGTGGTCACGGGCAACCCGGTGGTCAGCGCTGCTGGGAGGCCCAGCTGTTGAGCTGCGACCCGGCAACAAA
>DASSDL010000142.1:0-82679 GCA_035697145.1 Acidimicrobiales bacterium | reverse complement strand
GCGGCGTCGGGCACCCGGCCCGAGCGCGCCAGCCGTTCCAGGTCGGCGACGCTCGCCGCCAAGCGCACCCGACCCGCCACCCGCTCGGCGGTGGCGACGACCTCGTACTGGTCCGCACCCTCGGCTGCAGCCTGGGCCGCCGCCAGCACGACGAGCGCCTGCGCCCCGGCGGCGGTGCCCGTGTCGAGCACCGCGACGTCCGGTCCCCCGTCGGCGGGAGCCCGGGGGTCGTTGTCGGTCATCAGCTTGGCGGCCAGCTTGGCCGAGTCGTGGGTCGAGGACATGCCGGCGGCGAGCGTGAGCGTGACGACCGGACCGGACCGGAGTGCATCGGCCATGACGGTGGCGAACTCGCCGGGCGAAGGCGCCGCCGTGCTGATCGGCTCGTCGAACCGGCGCACCAGTTCGTCGAGGCTGATCTCACCGTCGCGGTAGCGGTCGCCGCCCACCTGCAGCACCAGGGGCACAACGCGGATGTCATGGCGGGCGACGAGATCGGGAGGCAGCGCCGCGGCGCTGTCGGTGACCACGGTGACGGTCATGAGCGGAGCTCCTGACCGGTCGACCGCGCGAGCGCCTTACGGTTGCGTGCCGACGATGGGGTCCGGGGGCGCAGCCCCCGCGGGTGAACAGTCATGCTGCCGAGCCCTCGGTGCCCCCGGGGTCGCGGTCGTACAGGAGCCGGTGAAGGTACACCTCGATGCCCGGTCGCGCCGGAGGGCGATTGCCTGCCAACCGCTTGGCCAGCATCACACCGGCCACCCCGGCACCGGCGAGGACGCCGGCCCGTCCACGCGTCCGCGCCAGCACCGGTACTAGGGCAACGTCGGCGACGAAGCTGCCGAGACCGGTCTGGCGACTCAGGCGGCCTGCGGCCAGTCCCGATGCGAGCACCACCGTGCCCGGCCAGCTCTGGACCAGCAGCGACCCCATCGCGACCGAGATGCCGCGCCCCCCGGCGCCACCCAGCCATGGGGACCAGTTGTGCCCGGCCACGGATGCGACGGTGGCGGTGGCCGCCAGCATCGGCCGGTCCCGCCCGGCGAGCGCCGGACCGACGGCGCCCTTGGCGATGTCACACACCCCGGCGACCGCCAGCGGCCCGAACCCGGCGACGCCGTGCAGTGCGGTGCCCGACACCGTGCCGCCTCCGACGTCCCGCAGGTCGACTCCCGCTCGGATCCGCGCCGCGATGTTGGAGAACGGAATGGATCCCGCCAACCACCCCAGGGCGATGACAGCCGTGGGACTCGGTCGCCGGGTCATTCTGCCGAAGCTAGCCCCCGGGACGACGAGATCGGTGCGGTTTGGGTATTGCCGCGGTCGATTGACATCGACCGGGCCGGTCGCGTTGACTGTCGGTCGTGGTTGAAACGACCGGGGCCACAGCGACCGATTCGGTACCCGCTCGTCCCGGCCCCGGCATCGACGGCGGCGATCTCCCCACCCGCATGCTCGTCCTCGGGCTGGCCCGCCACGACGGGTCCATTCTCGCCGCCGACGCCTTTGCCGTCGCCAACGCTTGCGGCCGCTCCCCCGAGCAGGTCCGCTCCTGCCTGCGACGGCTCGTTGCCGAGGGCCTCTTCACCCGCGACGGCCAGGGCCAGCGGGCCGTCTACCGCGCCACCGAGGACGGCCTGGCGGCGCTCGGGGCCAGCACCGCCCGCGCCCGGCTCGCCCATACGCAGGACGCCGCCGGTCGGGTCTGGGACCGCCGTTGGCACCTGGCGGCCTTCGCCATCCCCGAGGCGCGGCGAGGGGCCCGCGACGCCCTGCGTGATCATCTCGGCCGGCTGGGCGGCGCAGCCATCCACAACGGCCTCTACGCCAGCCCTCACCCGTGGGAGAAGGACGTGGCCAGCGAGACCGAACGGCTCGGCGTGTCCGAGCACGTCACCTTGGCGTCCACCGACGACCTCGCCGTGGGCGGCGCGTTCGAACCGACGGCGCTGGCCGCCCGCCTGTGGCCGATCGAGCGGCTGGCCGCCCGCTACCAGTCCTTCGTCGACCGCTGGGGGCACGTTCCCGCCGACCTGGCCAGCATGCGTCGCCGCCACCAGACCCTGCCCGACTCGGCGTTCCTGCCCGGTGCGCTGGCCATGGGCCTCGCGTATCAAGCCTGCTTCGACGACGACCCCCTGCTCCCGCCAGAGCTCCTCCCCCGCCCCTGGCCGGGCGGGGCCGCCCGCGACCTACTGGTGCGGAGCCGCCGGCTGGCGCTGGAGATCCGCGCCGAGCACAACCGACCCGCCTTGTTCCGTTCCTTCGACGACCTGATCGACGCGCTGGCGTAGGCACCTTGCCCCCCAGGAGGACCCCATGAAGTTCGGCATCTTCTACGAGCACCAGCTGCCCCGCCCCTGGGACGACGACAGCGAGCATCGGCTCCTCAAGGACGCGCTGGAGCAGGTCGAGCTGGCCGACCGGCTGGGCATCGACTACGTCTGGGAGGTCGAGCACCACTTCCTCGAGGAGTACTCACATTCCTCGGCGCCGGAGGTGTTCCTGGCGGCTGCCAGCCAGCGCACGACGCGCATCCGGCTGGGCCATGGCATCGTCCAGCTGCCGTTCAACTTCAACCACACGGCCCGGGTGGCCGAGCGCATCGCCACGCTCGACCTGGTGTCGGATGGCCGCGTCGACTTCGGCACGGGTGAAGCGTCGTCCGAGGCCGAGCTGGGCGGCTTCCTCATCGACCGAGAGCAGAAGCGGGCTCAATGGGACGAGGCCCTCGATGCCGTCACCCGCATGTTCGTGGAGACGCCGTTCGCCGGCTACGACGGCCAGTTCTTCAAGATGCCCGTACGGGGAGTGGTGCCGAGGCCGCTGCAGCGGCCGCACCCACCCCTGTGGGTGGCCTGCAGCCGCCGCGAGACGATCCACCTGGCGGCCACCAAAGGCATCGGTGCGCTGAGCTTCAGCTTCATCGAGCCGGCCGAGGCGAAGGCGTGGGTCGACAACTACTACGCCACGCTGGCGTCGGACGAGTGCGTGCCGGGCGGCTTCGCGGTCAACCCCAACGTGGCGGTGGTGCTGCCCATGATGTGCCACGCCGACGAGGAGACGGCCATCGAGCGGGGTCTCGACGGCGCCCACTTCTTCGGCTTCAGCCTCGGCCACTACTACGTGTTCGGGATGCATCGGCCGGGTCGAACCAACGTGTGGGACGAGTTCGAGGAGAAGCGTGACCTGTTCGGCTTCCGGCGGCAGACCGCGGCGCAAACGGGCCAGACGCTGGGGGCCCAGCTCTTCGAGCAGGGCCTGGGCGCGCTGCGCGGCGCCATCGGTACGCCCGACCAGGTGCGGGAGCTCCTGCGGGGCTACGAGGACGCCGGCGTCGACCAGGTGGTCTTCGTGTCGCAGGCCGGGCGCAACCGCCATGAGCACATCTGCGAGTCGCTCGAGCTCTTCGCGGCCGAGGTGATGCCGGACTTCGCCGAGCATGAAGCAGAGCGGGAGAAGGCGAAGCTCGAGCGCCTCGCCCCGGCCATGGAAGCCGCCTTGGCCCGCCGGAGCCCACGCCGCGAGGCTCCCGACGCCACCATCCAGACGGCGATGTCCTACTGAGGCCAGCGCCCGGCGGTCGTCCCGCCGGTCCCAGGGCGTGAGGCGGCGGTGTCCGCGGTACCGCGAACGGCCAGGCGACGCGGCGGGCCTCGCAGCCGCCCACACGCGGTGACCCTCCGATCGTGTTGGTCGTCGATCAGCACCTCGGCGGCGGAGAGCGCCAGGAAACCGATGGCCAAGCCGCCGATGACGTCGGACGTCCAATGGACACCGAGCCAGACACGGCTCCAGGCGACGAGGGTGATGGTCGACCAGGCCAGGCCGCTCAGCGCCCACCAGAGCCAGCGGCGGTGGATGTAGAGGGCTGCGATCACCGGAACGAAGCCCCACGTTGCGGCGGCGGCCAGCACGTGACCGCTGGGATACGAGAAGCCCGTGCCGGCCACCAGCCGGGCACCGGTCGGTCGGGGTCGTGCCACCAGGTCCTTGAGTAGCCATTCGACGGGCGGCCGGGCCGCGATCGTGAGCAGCATGACCAGCGCCAGCGTGCGGCAGCGGCGGGCCGCGAGGACGACGCCCACCGCGCCGGCCGCCAAGACGACCGGCGTCGAACCGAGCCGGGAAGTCCAGAGCGCGACCCGGTCGACCAGCGGGCCCCGCGACCTGACACCGGCGTCGGTGATGGGGCGGTCCCACACCAGCAGATCCCCCCGACGGATGCTGGCCAGTGCCCCGAGGAGGGCGGCAAGCAGCAGTGCCGCGGGCACGAGCCACGGCCACCGTCGACGGACATTGCGAAGAGTCGTCGGGGGTGCCCGATGCAGGTCCGGTCGCGCCTCGCGCCCGGCCGCGGTCGATGGGCCGCGGAAGCCGGCTCGGCGGACCGTTGTAGAGGTGGCGGAGCCTGGCTGCACGGTGTCCTTTGCGATCCGGGCGATGGACCCCGAGCGTTTCACTGGATCGCTGAACTCCGGCTGAACGAGACGCCCACAATTCAGCTCCCGATCAGCCGGCTTCAGCGAGAGGTCAGCACCCACTCGTCACGATCTCCCCGACTCAGGCCCCGCGACCGCGGCGGCCGCAAGCCCCAGGAGGCTCGAATCGACATGAAGCGCACGAAGATGTGGATCGCCGGCGGCGCCGCCGCCCTGTTGGTGGCCGGCACCGGTGCCGGCATGGCCGCCGCCAGCTCCCAGGGCGACGACAGCGAGGGTCCAATCACCGGCGACGCCCTGAACAAGGCCAGCGCCGCGGCTCTGCAGGAGACCGGCAATGGCCGCGTGACCGAGACCGAGGTCGGTGACGAGGACAGCTACTACGAGGTCGAGGTGACCCTCGACGATGGCAGCCAGGTCGACGTCCAGCTCGACCGCAGCTTCAAGGTCGTCGGCTCCAATGCCGACAATGACGGCGCCGGCGACGACAACGACGCCAACGGCCGGTGACGTGAATCGGTGACTCGGCGCCAGCGGCGACCGGTCCCGCTCCCCCGCGGCCGAATCGCCCTGGCGCCGAGCCCCCCCTCCTCGTTGCCGCTCCGAGTCAGAACCGTGCGGCCAGCCCGGCGAGCCCGAGTTAGAGGCCCAGCGGATAGGGCGTTCCGCAGGCACCCAGCGTGGGAATTTGTTGCCGGGTCGCAGCTCAACAGCTGGGCCTCCCAGCAGCGCTGGCCGCCGAGAGCCAGGATGACGTGCCTATCCGCCCACGTTCATACGCGCGCACAGCCCCTGTCGGGCCCGGACGTCAGGCCGTCAGCAGGCGATCGAAGAACGAGCGGTAGCGCTGGAACGCCACCCGTAGGTCCTCGGTCGACACCTCGTCGCCAGCGCCCTGCCACGCATCGACTGCCTGGAGCTCCGAGGTGAGCCTGCGCGTCAGGTCGTCCATCATCTCGGTGAGCAGCTCGCCCGCACTCTGAACCGCGCGGCTGGGCTCGTCGACGAACCCGGTCTGGATCTCGTACCAGCGGTCCTGATAGCCGGTTGCGTCGGCCAGCAAGGGTCCGCCCCCGCCGGACGCGAGACCGGTCGTGGCGGCGTCAGCGCTGCCAAATGCGGCCTCGGGTTGCGCCCCTGCGGCCGGGCGCTCGGCCGCAGAGGTCGAGGGTGCTCCAGCCGACGGCGGGGTGGGCGGTGGCTCCGCCGCCGACGACTCCGTGCTGGTGGGCTCGGTGTCCAACGGATCACCGTCTGCGACGGTGTCGTCCTCCGCGGCTGGTTCCGGCGCCATCTCCGGCCCTTCGGACGGCGAAGGCTCCTGGTCCGCAGACAGCTCGGATTCGTCGTCCACGTCGGTCTCGGCCGTCTCGGACTCGTCTGCCGCGGACTCTTCCGACGGCAACACGTCGTCGTCGGGCGCGCGCTCGACAGTTCGGTCTGCCTCGTTCGTGGTCACAGTGTCCTCCCTCCTCAACTCACGTCGTGCTCGCGGGAAACGTCGCGGTCATCCCGCACGTCCCCGTCGTCCCCGGCGTCCTCATCGGCGGCGGCGTCCTGGTCGACGCCGGCGCTGTCGGCCAGCAGATCGTCGAAAAGGGCCCGGTAACGCTGGAACGCCTGGCGCAGATCGTCGACCGACGCCGAGTCCACACCGCTCCGGCGCTGGATGGTGTGCGCCACCCGGTAGTTCTCAGCGAGCTCCGGATGGTCGACAGACACCATCTCGAGGCGTTCATCGAACTCGTCGACGGGATAGCCCCGCTCGCGCATCACCTCTTGCAGGAGCCGGTCGGCGTCGTCGACCGCCAGGTGCGGGTCATCGACAAAGCCGGCCTGCACCTCGCGCCACCGGGTGGCGAAATCAGACCTGGCCTCGTGCGAAAGCTCGTGGATCTCCAACTCGTTGCGTCGTTTGGCGCGGTCACGTAGAGACGCCTCGGCGGCGCGGCGGCCACCCGTCTCATCGACGGCGCGGTCGTACTCCGGTCCGAAACGCCGCTTCAACGCTGCCGAACGCCCCCGACCCAACGCCAGGGCCGCCAGTGCGATCACCACGACGACGGCTACAACAACAATCACCCAAGTCATGAGGAACCCTCCCTCCTCGGCGGCCGTCGTCTACCCGCCGGCGAGGCTCCTCATAACCCTCAGGCCGCCGACCGGCCACGCATCTCGGCAGCGATCGTGCCTGCCGTCGCGCCACCATGGTCGGATGCCGGAGCGGAATCGGGTGAACCCGTGGGGCGAGATCGTCGCCATCGACCAGTGGGGCCTGTTCATGGGCAACCGGGGATGCGTGCACCGCGGTCGGCAGATCGTGCGGTCGTGGCAGGTGCGCCGGTGGATCACGTGTGTCCTGGAGTACAAGGGCTGGGTGGCTCCGAAGTGGGAGCCTGGGCGCTGGACGCCGCTGTTCTTCTGGGACGAGGCGGTGGCGCTGGCGGCGGGCCACCGGCCCTGCGCCCTGTGCCGCCGGGCCGACTTCAATGCCTGGCTCGACGGGTGGCAATCGGCATTCGGAGAGCGACCCAGGGTGGATCCGATGGACCGCCGCCTGCATACCGACCGCCGCGACGACAAGGCGCAGCGCCGCCACGCTCGCGCCTGGATCGAGCTGCCGGTTGGTGCGTTCGTAGTCCTCGACGAGCCACGCCGAGGCGGGCAAGCGCGGCCGGCGCTCGTCCTCGGGGATCGCCTGGTGCCGTGGTCGACCCGGGGCTACGGCCCGCCGATCGACCGCCCGGGTCGAGGCGACGCCACCGTGCTCACCCCGCGGGCAAGCACCGATGTGCTGAGCCACGGCTACCGTCCCGCGGTCCACCCGTCGGCGAGCTGACCGGGATCAGATGCCGGAGCGAGCCCAGATTCGGCGGGGCCCACGGATCCAACGGGTGTCGTTGGTCGGGCCGCCCGGCTGTGGAAAGACGACCGCCGGTCGGAAGCTGGCCGCGGCGCTGGACGTGCGCTTCGTCGAGCTCGATTCGATCTTCCACCAGCCCGGCTGGGCCGAGCTCTCCCGGGACGACTTCCGCGAACGGGTTGGTGAAGCGCTGAGGGCACCGGGATGGGTGGTCGACGGCAACTACTCGGCGGTGCGCGATCTGGTGTGGGACCGGGCGGACACCGTGGTGTGGCTCGACCTGCCGCGCTGGCTCGTGATGCGCCGCGTCATCCTGCGGACCGTCCGCCGCGCCGTCACCCGCGAGCGCCTGTGGAACGGCAACCGTGAGCCCCTGACGAACTTCTACCGGCTGGATCCGGAGAACAACATCATTCGTTGGGCGTGGGTCAAGTACCCCGTCTATGTCGGGCGCTACACCGCCGCCATGCGCGACCCGGCGTACGACCACCTGCGCTTCCTCAGGTTGCGCACGACGCATGAGGTCGACGCGTTCCTCGCCTCGACGACCCGTTAGGGACTGTCGCTCATGGCAGGTCTGGACGTCCTACCCTCCCCGCACGTGCAGCCCGCCCGTGCGATCCTCGACTGCGAGCGGTGGTTCGTCGGCCGGGGCGTCCCCCACTTCATCGAGCACTACGACGCCAGCGAGCACATCTGGACGCGGTCCTTGCCGCTGCTCGTCGTGACCTACGTGCTGCGGGGCCTGTACGCCCTCGACCTGGACAAGAGCGTCGTCGTCAACGCGCTCTCACAGTCCGCCGCCCGGCTGTGAAAGCCTCTCGTCGAGAAGATGGCCCGCGGTCCGATGCTTGGAGCTGCCGATGAGCCGATGGATATTCGAACCCGGTCACACCGCGGCCACGTTTCGTGCCCGCCACATGATGGTCACCTGGGTGCGGGGCATGTTCACCGACATCCACGGCTGGCTCGAATTCGATCCCGAGCACGCCATGGAGACCGTGTTCGAGGGGGAGATCGACGCCGCGACGATCTGGACCGGTGAACCCAACCGTGACGCGCACCTACGCAGCGCCGACTTCTTCGACGTCGAGCACCATCCCACCATCCGGTTTCGGGGGCGGACCGCCGAACGGATCGGCGATTCACACGCGCTGGCTGTCGCGGACCTGACCATCCGCGGCACCACCCGGCCTGTGGCACTGGATGTTGCCTACCTCGGGCAATGGGAGACGCCGTTCTGGGTCGGTGACGAGAACCGAGGGACCATGCGCCGCATCGGTTTCGAGGCCACGACCCGCATAAATCGCCTCGAGTTCGGGGTCTCCTGGCAGGACACGCTTCCGCTCGGTGGCGTCGTCGTGAGCAACGAGATCGATGTCGCCATCGACGCCGAGGCCATGAATGAAGACGACCTCGAACGCACAGGAGCCATCGAGCACTATCGATGACATCGGCTCGGCTGGGCCGAGGCCGGAAGCGTCCCACTCCATGTGGCGAGTCGTTCCCGCCCAGTGGGCGCGTCGCCGGACGATGTTGCAAATGTGTGACGACAGCGCCGGCGGCTTGACCGGTTAGGGGTCGGGTCCCACGATGCGTTGGTCGTCGGCATCGCAGCGTGCGCATGGCCTTCGACCAGGTCTGCTAGGGGAATCGATCTCAACCGCGGGGGCAGGCGCGGCGCGGCGGTCGTTCGGTCTCGGCGGGAGGAGGGCGCGTTGTCGGAGCACACCGGCGTGACGTCCGCGACGTTCGGCCCAGTCGTCGCCGCGGGGCTGGTCGCCGCCCTCCTCGTCGTAGCCCCCACGCCCGCCACAGCTACGAGCAGCCCCGGCGGTGACCCGCCGCCACCGCCCGCCGAGGGAGGATCTCCCGAGGACGAACCCGTCCTCCAGCCGGCGGGCGACGATGAGGTGGTCATCCTCGGCACAGACGAGCAGGTCGACCAGCCGGTTGACCCCGAGGCTGTGGAGCGGGACGAAACCGGGGATCGTTCGGGCCCGCTGGGATCGGCGGAACTGGGTCCGGTAGGCGCCCTCGGCGTGACCCTGTTGGGGCTCTTGTCGCTGGCGCTCGCCGGGATCTCGGCCACGAGGCTGCGGCGGATGCTGTACGCCTGGTGGTCGCCGGCGGCGCCGCGAGAGGCGGATGTCGACCCTGGGCGGGTCCCACCGACCATGTCGTTCTCGCTCATCGTCGCGGACCGCGGAGACGAGGAGGGGTTCGGGAGGACGCTCGAGCACCTCGCGGCGTTCGATCATCCCAACGTCGAGATCCTCGCGGTTGTCGGCCACAACCAGCCCCGCGCCCGTGAGCTGGCGGTGGCGGCCGCCTACCGGCAACCGCACCGCATCCGCGTCGTCGTGGACCGTGCCTTCCGCAGGAATGAGCCGCGGGCATTGAACGCCGGCCTGGCCGAATGCCGGGGTGACGTGATCGGTGTGTTCCGGCCCGGCGACGAGGTCCGTCCGGGGATCCTGCGCCACGTCGAGGCGACCCTCGAGGCGACCGGTGCCGACGTGGTGCAGAGCGGTGTGCTGCTCACCGCCGAGCGGCCCAGCTGGTTCTCGATCCGCCGCATTGTCGAGAGTTACTTCTGGTTCCGCAGTCGCCTGCACCACCACGCGCGGCAACGGTTCACCCCACTCGCGACGACCAGCATGTTCGTCCGCGCCGACGTCCTTCGCGACGCCGGAGGCTGGGACGAGGATGCCGTCGCCGAGGGCTGCGAGCTGGGTGTGCGGCTTTCGGTCGCCGGCGTCCCGGTGGCCGTGACGTGGGACCCGGAGGTCCTGACCCGAGCGGCCGTACCCCAGAGCGCGCGGGCTCTGACGCGCCAGCAGACGCAATGGATCCAGGGCTTCCTTCAGACCTTGCACGTGGGCGCCTGGCGGGAGCTTCCCGCCCGCCGGCAGCGGGTGCTCGCCAGGGCCACGCTGGCGATGCCGTTCCTCGAAGCCGTCGCCGGGGCGGCGATCCTGGCGCTGGCGACCGTGGTCGTGGCGGCCGGGGCCCCTCCGCCGATCGTGCTGTTCGCCTGCCTGCCCTTGATCCCGGCGGTGACGACGGTCGTCGTGGAGCTGGCCGGGGCGGGCGAGCTCCACCAGACCGTCGGTGTGCGAATCGGGGCCCGTGACCGGCTGCTCCTCCTGCTCGGGGCCATCCCGTACCAATTCCTCCTGGCCGCGGCCGCGCTGCGGGCGCTGGTCCGCGAGCGTCGTGGCAAGCCCAGCGGCGACACTGCGTCGCAGGCCAGCGGAAGCTCTGCCGACGCCGGCGCCGGCGCCGACGGCGATCGGACCGGGCGACCCCAGCTGGCCCAAAGGGCCGCCGGCCAGCGCGGAGGGATCGACGTGGCGACCCGAGCCGGGGCGGTGGACCGATGACATCGCTGGCCGCGTCGCCGTTCTCGCGCCCGGGATCACGTTGGCGGTCCCGGGTCGAGTCCGTCCCCTTCGAGGGGCTGTGGGGCGCGCTGATCGCCACAGTCCTGGTATCCGCCGGCGGCGTGCTCCAAGCGCTGAACATGGCTGCGGCGCCGCAGCGGCTGGGCGAGGAAGGAACCGCGGTCAGCCGGGCGTGGACCCTGGAGCACCTGGGTTCCTTCGCACCACCCAGCTACTGGTTCGAGCACCCGCCCCTGGGTTGGATTCAGCTCAGCGCCTGGACGTGGGTGACCTCGGCGTTCGAACGGGCGCCGACCGCCGTCGCCGCGGGTCGCGAGGCCATGCTCGTGGCGCACCTGGTCAGTGCCGTTCTGCTGTGGGTGCTGGCGCGCCGGCTCGGCCTCGCCCGTTGGGCGGCGGCGCTGGCGCTGGTGGTCTTCGGGCTCTCACCGTTGGCGGTCCAGTTCCATCGGCAGGTTTTCCTCGACAACATGGCGACGCCGTGGGTACTCGCCGCCCTCGTCCTGGCCTGCAGCCCTCGGCGGCGATTGGGCGCGTTCGCCGCCAGCGGCGCTTGCTTGGCCGTGGCCACACTCACCAGCTACACGTCGTTGCTGGCGCTGCCGGCGCTCGCACTACAGGTCTGGCGGTCGAGCCATCCCTCGACGCGGCGCTACGCGCTGGCGGTTGCGGGCTCGCTCTTCGCGCTCGTGTGGGGTGCCTACATGCTCAGCGCGGCGCTTCGGGGTCAGCTCATCCCCGGGCACGGCCACCCAAGCCTCGTCCGGGGCGGATGGTTCCAGCTGTTCGAACGCGCCGGGAGCGGCAGCCTCTTCGATCCCGACTCCTTCCGGAACGACGCGGTGGCGACCTGGCTCGGCCTCGATGCGGTGGGGCTGGTCCTGTCGCTCCTCGCGGCCATGGTGGCGCTCGTGGCCGTGCCCCGGCTGCGACCTGTCGCCATCGGCTTCCTCGTCCTCGCGATCGTGGTGGTGCTCCCCGGGTACCTGCCGGCTTCCCTCGTGGTCGGACTCCTGCCGTTCGGCGCCCTGCTTGTCGCCGGAGTCGCTGGTCATGCCTGGACTCGGAGCGGCGAGATGCTCGTGCGGCGGCAGGAGGGTCGTCGGCTGGGGCCACTCGCGCTCGCGCTCATCGCGACCGCCTCGCTCCTGGCTGTCCTCGCTGCCCCGGGCTGGGTCGCCGACCATCGCTCGCTGCTCGGCGACGATACCGACGCCGCGCGGCGCGAGGCCGACCGGTGGATCGTCCAGAACGTGCCGGCCAACCGGCGCCTCATCGTGGACGACGCCCTGTGGGTCGACCTCGTCGAGGCAGGGATGTCCACCAACCGGGTGGCCCGCTACACGACGTTCGACGCCGGCAGCGACGTGGGGATCGAGCCGCAGCGCGGGTGGCAGGACTACCACGTCGTCGTCTCCGTCGAGTCCGTGCGGGCGTTCCCCGATCGCTACCCGGAGGTCCGTGCCGCTCTGCACAGCTCGGCCGTGCTCGCAGTCTTCGGCACGGGCACGGACCGCGTCGAGGTGCGGAAGATCGTGCCCGGGGGGCGCGGATCGAGCCGGGAGAACGTCCGCGGGCAGCGGCCACGACGCCGCAGCCGCAGCAGAGGCGGGCGCCGAGCTTGCCCGGAACCCGTCGGTGGCGCTGACGCCCGCGGCTCGCCGGGCACTGGTCGCGGGTCGGGTCGATCAGCGGCTCATGACCATGCTCGTCGCCGTGGCCGCCGATCGACCCGTATCGGTGGACGCCTTCAGCTCCGACCCAGCGGAGGCCGGAACCGGCGCCCCGTACCGCTCGATCGCGTTCCGCGCCCGCAGCGACGACGACGCCCGGGCCATTCGCAGGCTCCTGGCAGACCAAGTCCCGCCATATCGACCCGCCGCGATCGAGGTCGGACCCGACGCCCGGATGACCGTCACCTACGCCCTGGCCGCCCTTTCGTGACCGGCCCCACCGAGAGGAACAAGATGCGAACCGACGAGATCGACTCAGACGCACCGGACACACTTGACGTCGCCGCCGCTCGCCGGCGCCGCCTGGTTGCCGGTCTGGCCGCGACGGCCCTCTATGTCATGGTGGGGCCGGCGCACGCGGGCGTCGCGCAGACGAGCTCGCGGATCCGATTGGCTCACTTCTCACTCGACGCGCCCGTGATGGACGTCTACCTGGTCGGGTTCGACGGTAACGAGCAGCGCGTCCTCAACGGGCTCGGCTTCGGCGAGGTCTCCGACTACACCCCCCTGGCACCCGGGAACTACACGTTCCTGTTGCGGCGGGCCGGCTCTGCTCCGGATTCGGACCCGTGGGTGACGGCGTCGGCGAACCTGGCCGAGGGCGGCGCCTACACGTTCGCGGCGATGGGACCCAGGTCGGACGTCACGCAGGTGCTCGTGACCGACGACCTCGCACCGCCACCAGCCGGGCAGGCCAAGGTGCGCCTGATCCAGGCGTCCAGCTCGGCCGGAGAGGTCGACGTCGCCGACGGCGACGGATGGGTGCTCGCGGAGGCCGCGGTGTTTGGGTCCACAACGGAGTACGCCGCGATTCCCGCCGGTCCACGGTCCATCGAAGTCCAGGCCGCCGGCGGCGCCCGGGTGAAGGGCCGGGTCGACTTCGACCCCGGTACCGTGAACTCTCTCGTCGTGGTCGAGGGCAGCGGCGGGCAACCCTTCGAGCTCACCAGCGTGGTCGACGCCACCGGCGTCGACGTTTCGACCGGCGGACCCCTCGGCGCCACGCGAGCCGCGCCAGTCGGGGGCATCGCCACCGGCGGCGGCGGTACCGCCGATACGACCGGCGACCGAGATGATGGCGGTCCGGGGGCCCCCGCCCTCGCCGGCCTCGGTCTCGCCCTGGCCATCATCGCCACAGTCGGCGGCACCCGCTTCGCACGAATCGGCCGCCGCGCCCCAGCCCGAGGTCGCACTGGCAGACACTTCGCCAACGACCAGCAGCGCACCGAGCTCACCTCGAGCCGCCGGTCGGCGTGAGCGCCTACCTACACGGCCCCGGACCTTACGGCGGGCGCCACGGGCCGTCTCGTGGCGTGCGGCCGACGTCGCTCGACAGCGTGGCCCACCTCCCGCGCCACGGGCCCTACGTTCCCCGTCACCGGGCGGCGCCCGGACCGTGGCGCCGGACGCTCGGCCGGCTGCGCTTGTTCGGGGTGGCCACGGCCGCCATCGCCGCCGGGATCGCCGCCGGGCTCCAGTTGAGCGACGAAGAGCCGGCGCAGTTCGCCACGGCGGACAGCGATGCCGCGACCGCGCCGACCCCGGGAACCCTTCCGGGGGGCAGCCCGGTCGTGGAACCCTCCGCTCGGCAGGCGGGCGTCGCTCCCGGACCGGCATCACCGACCGCTGTGGAGATCCCCTCCATCGGCGTGCGCTCCGAGCTTTCCGAGCTCGGGCTGGACGGGTCCGGCGCCATTGCAGCCCCCAGTGACTACGACGTGGCCGGCTGGTTCTCGCTGGGACCCCGACCAGGCCAACCCGGCCCGGCGGTGATCGCCGGACATGTCGATTCCCGAGAGGGGCCCGCCGTCTTCTACCGCCTCCACGAGCTCGCGCCAGGCGACGACGTGATCGTGCACCGCGCCGACGGCACCACGATCCGCTTCACGGTGACCGACGCCGAGAGCTACTCGAAGGACGCGTTCCCGACCGACTCGGTGTACGGCCCGGTGCCGGGGCCCGAGCTGCGCCTGGTCACCTGCGGGGGCGAGTTCGACAGGTCCCGACAGCAGTACCGCGACAACGTCGTCGTCTACGCGGCCGCCGGGCCCATCCGATCGATCGATTGATTTCAGCCGTGGCCCGAGCGGCCCGCGCCGAAGGCGCCATGAGCGGGAAGCACGCTGCGTAGAGCCGACGCCTATCCGCGCCGGCTCGTAGCCGGTCCATAGGGAATCAGTCGTCGAGGACCGCCAAGTCGAGCTTGCCCAGACGTTCGGGATCGGTGAGCGCGTCGATTTCGACGATCTTGCCGTCCCTAACCGTGAAGGCCATGACCGAAGCCGGCCGCCTGCCGGCCATTATCACGACACCCGCGGCCCCGTTGACAAGCGCCGGGCGTAGGGTCGCCGAGGGCTGTGCGAACATGAGCGCCCGCCCGGCCACGACGTGCGCGCCGCGCACGATCACGGAAGCGCCCGGACCGCCGTCGGTTCGCGCCACGACGTCGGGGTCTAGAACCGCGACGAGCGCCTCGAAGTCGCCGCCCCGGGCAGCGGCGAAGAAGGCGTCGACCACCTCTCGCTGGCGGGCGACGTCCGGATCGGGAGCCGGCGCCGCACCCCGCACCCGGCGACGTGCCCTGCTCGCCAGTTGCCGCGTCGCCGTGGGGGAACGCGCGAGCATCGGGGCGATCTCGTCGAAGGGCACGGCGAACATGTCGTGCAGCACGAATGTAAGCCGCTCGGCCGGGGTCAGCGTCTCGAGCACCACGAGCAGCGCGAGGCCGACCGAGTCGGCCAGCACAGCGTCGTGCTGCGGGTCGACCCCGTTCTCGCGGCTCACGATCGGATCGGGGATCCGCGCGTCGAGGGAGTCCTCGCGCCGCGACTGCCGCGACCGGAGCATGTTGAGGCACACCCGGGCGACGACCGTCGTCAGCCACCCGCTCAGGTTCTCCACGCCGCTGGTGTCGGCGCGGCTCAGGCGTAGCCAGGCTTCCTGGACGGCGTCGTCCGCGTCGCTGAATGAGCCGAGCATGCGGTAGGCAACCGCCCGCAGATGGGGCCGATTGGCCTCGAACCGTTCTATGAGCCAGTCATGTTGGTCCATCGGTCACATTCCTTCGTCGCGTCGTGTCATACCGATGACCCCCGAAACCCGGCTCGTGTGACAAGGACCGGCTCTCGTGCGGCGTGACGGCGAGCAGCGAGCCCGCATCCGAAGCCCCCTGGAGGAAACGATCATGGAAGCACGCATGACCCACCCGGCGTTTGTCGTGCCTGGTGCCATGCAGGCGCTGCAGGCCCTGGGTAAGGCCAGTTAGGCGCAATTACGACCCGATCCATGCGACGACCGCGACCGGCCGGCTGGACCGAACGCTCAGCCGGCCGGTCCCCCTCGGGAGGCCCGGTGGTTGACGGTCGCGTCGCCCGAGGATCCGGACGGCACGGAGCTGCTGCTCGAACCCGACGGCCATCCCGCGGTGGGGCCGCGAATTGGGTGTACGGACGGGTCGCGAACCGAATCACGACTCTTTCCGTAGTGGAGGCCAACGTCGTCGACACCCGGTCGACCGCGGCACACGGAAAGGGTCCCGACCATGAACGTCCATCGCATCCCCGGAGCTCGCCCGCTGGCCTTCACGGCCGGAGCGGCGGCGGCTCTGGCGATCGGCCTGGCAGCGGCCGGCCCTGCCAACCCCGCCGGCGCGACGCAGTCGCCGTCGGCCCGCGTCGCCAACGACACGCTGACCGTCACCGGCACGTCGCATGGCGACCGGATCGCGCTCCGTCTCGCCCCGGGCGCGTCCGGCACCATGCAGGTCGACCTGAACGACGACGGCACTGCCGAGCACTCCTTCGATCGCAACACGTTCAGCCGGATCGAGGTCTTCCTGCGCAGCGGCAGCGACCAGTTCCGCGTGGACCAGGCCAACGGCATCATCGACGAGCCCACGACCATCGCAGCTGGCAGCGGCAACGACACCCTGAACGGGGGCGACGCGATCGAGCTCTTCAGCGGCGGCAGCGGCAACGATGCGGTCGACGGCAACCGCGGCAACGACACGGCCGTGCTCGGCTCCGGAAGCGACAGCTTCCGCTGGGACCCGGGTGACGGCAGCGACGTCGTCGAGGGCCGGAGCGGCACGGACACGCTCGACTTCAACGGCGCCGGGGTGGCCGAGCACATGAGCCTGTCGGCCAATGCGGGGCGGTCCCTGTTCCTGCGGGACGTCGCCAGCATCCGCATGGACATGGACGGCGTCGAGCGACTCGACCTGACCGCGCTCGGCGGCCCCGACGCCCTCACCGTCCAGGACATGTCCGGCACCGATTTCCGCCGGGCGGACGTGGACCTCTCCGGGCCTACGGGTGGCGGTGACGGCCAGCCCGACATCGTGACGGTCAACGGCACCGAAAGGGCTGACCGGATCGACGTCGAGACCGATGGTGCGAGGGTCGACGTCGAGGGGCTGAAGACCGAGGTGCGGATCGCTGGCAGCGAGACGATCGACCGGCTCGAGGTCAACAGCCGGGGCGGCAACGACGACGTGGACGTCGAGCAGGCGGTGTTCTCCCTCATCGGCGTGGCGGTCGATCTGGGCACTGGCCAGCTCTGATCGCGCCGCGGGGATCGGGGTCTCTCGCTGGGAGGCCCCGATCCACCGCGCTCGGGCTACGTGCGGTGACCTCCAGGGGGAGCCCCCGGGCCGATCCCGCTGGGTGGTTGGTTCACAGGGCAGCGATGGCCGACAACGCGGCCTCGATCGTCTCGCCGGGACCGTCGCGGGCCGGGGCAGACAGCGGGACGAGTCGGTGGACGCCGAGTTCGGCGAACGCCGCGGCCCGCTCGGGCGTGAGCCGTCCGCGGGGCGTTACGCTGATCTCGAGGTCGCCGAGCTCGGGTGGTCGCTCCACGCGATCAGCGGCGGCGCGCAGGCCAGCAAGCGACGTGACCACGTCGTCCGGCGTCAACCAGTAGCCGTACCAGCCGTGGGCACGCGTCACCGCCCGCCGGTACGCCGGCGCGCTGTGGCCCGCCACCACGAGCGGGATCGGCCGCTGGAGCGGACGTGGGTAGGCGTCGACGCCGGCGAAGTCGACGAAGCGTCCGTGGTACTCGGGATGCTCGGCGTACCAGAGCGCCCGCACCGCATCGAGATACTCATCGGTCACCGCGCCGCGTTCCGCGAAGTTGGCACCTAGAGCCCGGAACTCGGGCTCGAGGTACCCCGCACCGACGCCCAGGGTGACCCGACCAGCCGACAACACGTCGAGGGTCGCCACCTGCTTCGCGAGCACGAGGGGATTGCGTTGCGGAAGGATCACGATCCCGGTGACGACCCGGATCGTCGTCGTATGCGCCGCCGCCCATGTCAGCGCGAGCAATGAGTCGAGGGCGGGATCGCGTGGGTCCATGGGCGACGGTGGTAGCTGCGGATCCGGGAGCACGATGTGCTCGCCTGCCCACAACGAGTCGAACCCGGCGGCTTCAGCGGCGCGCGCCGCGACAACCAGGTCATCGGGTCGGCTCATGGAGCCCATGTTGATGTGGACGAGTCCGAGGAGCATCCCGGCACACTGCCACGGCGACTCGGCCACGAACGTCCGAACGATCGCGTGCCGGCCACATGACCGGTCGGCGCGGCTTGCGTCGCGCCGAGCGACCATGGGAAGAGTGCGCATATGAGCTCGACGATCGGCAAGAGCTCGTTCGGGCAAGAACCGGCGGGCGCATTCAACCTCCGGCCACCGGATTACATCACCGACGTCGAGCGCTTCCCGAGACGTCGGGAACGTGTCGGCACCCCGTTGAGCGCCGGGGAAGTACTGATCCCCGAATTCAGCCGGTCCCAGGCAGTCTGGAGAACACTCCTGCGATGATGCCGGCCAGAACGGTGAGCGCGGCCGCGGCCATGGGAGTGACTATGGCGGCGATGGGAAGGCGCGTGGGGTCCGAACCCGTCTCAACGACGGGCAACGCGAGGCTCAGGATCGTCGCCACCAGCCAAACCGTGAGCGTGGCCACCGCCAGACCGGCCCAGATGGGCCGTCGCGACGCGCTGCCGCGCAGCCTGGCCATCGCCCACAGGAACCCACCCGTGGCGACCAAGCCCCACAGCCACGTGGTGAAGGCCGCGATGGGAAGGTGCTCTTGCTCGCTGCCCGAAACCAGGTCCGGGGCAAGGACGCTGATCAGCACCACAGCGGTCCAGATCCCTGCGAGACCGCTCACGCTCCATACCATCCAGGAGCCATCGGCCATCGCCGTGCGCTCGCTCGAGCCCGATGCCTGCATGTCTCTCACCACTCCTCTCTACGATTCGACCAGTCCGCCCCGCAGCCACAGGTGAACCGCATCGGCGGACGTCGTCACCGATTGATCTGCTGCAAGGTCCAGGTGTTGCCATCGGGGTCGATGATCCCGGCGTAATGCATCCCACCGAGCTCGGTGACCTCTTCGACGTCGACGCCGTTGTCGACGAGATGCTGGCGGGCCTGGGTGATCTCGTCGACGACGAGGTGCAGGCCGCGGCTCGTCCCGGGATCGCTGTCGAGCGCCGGGAGGCCGCGGGTCAGACAGATCGAGCACGACGAGCCTGGCGGTGTGAGCTGCACGACACGGACAGCGCTGGTCGGTTGCACGTCGTGGTCGACGTTGAAGCCAAGCTGGTCGGCGTAGAACGCCTTGGCCCGGTCGATGTCGCGAACCGGGATAGGGACGAGTTCGAGCTTGAGCTCCATTGCGGCCGCCTTTCGGGGATGATCGGTCACTTGAGGACCGTGTAGGTCAAGTGGGTGACGCCCTTGCTCTCAACCACTTCCGGGTCCGAGAGCCGGACCGGCGCATCGGCGAGGTTGGCGAAGAACGGCACGCCGGCGCCGAGCAGCACCGGCACGAGGTTGACATGGATGGCGTCGAGCTGTCCGTCGTTGAGCAGCTGCTGGATGATGCTCGGGGTGGCGACGCCGACGAACTTGTCGTCGCCGGCAGCGGCCTTGGCCTGCTCGACGGCGCTGTCGAGACCATCGGTCACGAAGCTGATGTTCGAATCCGCTCGGGGCCAGCCGTCCGGCACGCTGTGCGTCACGATGAACGTGGGCACACCCATCGGGTGATTCCCACCCCACGCGTCGGCGAGGTCGAAGTAGCGGCGGCCGCCGATCAGGGCACCGAGGCCGCTGATGCCCTCCCGCAGGACGCGAGCACTCGGTTCGGGAGCTCGGAACGAGAAGCCCGGCTTGGGTGTCGGCACCTCGACGTCGCCGCCGAAGTACCAGCCGAACAGCTCGTTCGCGTTGTCGTTGGTGTCGGCGACGAAGCCGTCGAGCGACATCGCCAGGTCGGCGATCAGGGTAGTCACGAACTCTGCTCCTTCGTGATCTGGGCATGTATCCGGTTGACGGTCAAGATCCGGCAACGCGACGGTCGAGACATCTGCCAGGTGGCCGATCTTCGGCCAGAATTGGCCGATCGTGGAGCAACTGCGTCCGCCCGTGGCCGTGCCCACCAAGACATTCGTCGTGACCGACGAGGGGCCGGACGAGTTCGCGCGGGCCATCGACGGAGCGGCGGCGGCGCTCAAGCGCCACGAGCAGGCGCCGCTCGAACGGATCGCCGTGCACACCGGCACGTCCGCACGTCGCGCTGAACACCTTCGTGCCGTTGCCAACCCAGGCCAGCTGCTCGTGTCGTCGCTCGCAGCGCGACACATCAGCACTGAACCCCTAGCGACCGTCGTGCTGCGTGACCTGGGTATCCACCGGCTCCGTGACCTTTCGCCGCCCGAACGGGTGTACGAGCTTCGGGCCGGCCGCGACGACACTCCCTCACCGCCGCTGCGTTCGCTCGACCGCATCGCCAACAACCTGCCCATCGAGCTGACAACTTTCATCGGCCGTGAGGCCGAACTCGCCGCAGTCGATGAGCTCCTGGGCCGTGAGCGACTGGTCACGATCACGGGCAGCGGTGGGTCCGGCAAGACCCGGCTCGCCGCCCACACCTCGGCGGCAAGCGATCGCTGGCGCGATGGAGTGTGGTGGATCGAGCTCCAAGCGGTCAGCGACCCGCGGACCGTCGCCAACGTCATCGCGTCCGGCGTCGGCGCGTTGATCGATCCGATCGGAGGGCCGCTGCGATCGCTTGCCCAGCACTTGCGCGACCGCCGGGTCCTCGTGTGTCTCGACAACTGCGAGCACGTGGTCGCTGGGGCCGCCGAGGCGGTCGAGGCGCTGATCGCGTCGTGCCCGGACGTGACGGTGCTCGTCACCAGCCGGGAACCGGTCGGCGTGCCCGGCGAGACGGTTTGGCGGCTGCCCACGATGGTCGCCGACGAGGCGGTCGACCTCTTCGTCGACCGTGCGCGACATGTTCGCAACGACTTCACCGTCGAAGCGGGCGACGAGGTGTTCCTGCGTCGATTGTGTGCAGGACTCGACGGCATCCCACTCGCTATCGAGCTCGCCGCGGCGTGGGCCAGCACGCTCACGCTGCAGCAGATCGTGGCCGGCCTGGACGATCGCTTCGCCCTGCTGGTGCGGAGCATCCGTGGCGCAGCCGCTCGACACCAGACGCTCGCCGAATCGATCGACTGGAGCCACGACCTGCTCAACGAGCGCGAGCGAATCGTGTTTCGCCGTCTCGCGGTGTTCCGGGGTGGGTTCACACTCGACGCGGCGCAGGCCGTCTGCGATCGCAACGACGTCCTCGTCGCCCTGCGCGCGCTCGTCGACAAGTCGCTGGTCACCGTCGACCAGCGCGACGGCGTGTCCCGATTCCATCTCCTCGAGACCATCCGCCAGTACGCCGACCGGCGACTCGACGAGGCCGGCGAGCATGTGGCGACCCGTGATCGCCATCTCGACCACCTGCTCGCCGTCGCCGAGGCAGTCGAGCCCGAGCTCGACCGGAACAAGGACGCGTGGTGCGCCGTGCTGGATCCGGAGTATGACAATCTGCGCGCCGCGCTCGACTGGGGCCTTGCGACTACCGATCCTGAGAGGGGGCGGCGTCTCGCCGGCGCCACGTCGTGGCTTTGGAATTTGCACGGGCGCGGAAGGGAAGGTGTCTGCATCCTGCGCAGGGCGATCGACCGAGCCCCGGGCGACCGGTCGATCCTGCAGGCCCGGTTGATGACCGGCTACGCGATGATCGGGGATACCGCGGCCCCCACCGACCTCGGCCCAGTTCACGAGGGCGCGGCGATCGCAGCCGACCACAGCGATGAGCGGTTGCGTGGGCGCTGCCTGACGCTCACCGCGGTCGGCACCTTCTACAAAGACTTCAACGCCGGATGGCAGCTCTGCGATGAAGCCGTGCGCTGCGCGCACGCCGCCGGTGACGCGTTCGGGCTCGATGCTGCCCGCGCGCTGCAAGGACTGATCCTCCACTTCCGCGACCAGCACGGCGAGGCTGAGGACCTGCTGCAGCCAGTTGTCGACCGGTTGATCCGCCGCGGCGACCGCGGCATCGCCTCAACCGTGCTGGTGTGCCAGTCGAACAGCGCCCTGTACACCGGCGACGTCGCCGGTGCCCACCAGCTTGCGGGGCAAGCGGCGGATGTCGCCAGGCCGCTGGGCGACTACCACCGGGTCGGCACAACCCTCAGCCAGCTGGCATTGCTCCGCGGGATCGGCGGCGACATCGACAGCGGGCTGCAACTTCTCGACCGCTTCGTCCACGACGTCGAAGGCGCAGGTCCCGAGGTGTTCGTCCCCGGGATGGCACGGACGCTCGGCCTGCTCCATCTGTGGCGCGGCGACTTCGAAGAGGCAGTCCGTTGGCTCGCACCCGACGCTCTGGCCACCGGACCGACTGCCGACACGCACATCGACGCGCTGGCCATGCCTGGCCTTGCCGAGGCGCAACGCCGCCTCGGCCGCGTCGACGAGGCACACCGCGTGCTGAGGCGCGCCGGTGGGATCGCCCGCAGGATGGGTATGCGTCGGGTGCTCGCCGACGTCGTCGAGCAGCAGGCGTTCCTCATCGCGGCCGAGGATCCCGATCGCGCCGCCGATCTCCACCACGAGGCATTGGCGCTGCGCGTCGAGCACGGCCTGCGGACGTTCCTCGTCGACAGCCTCGATGCGCTTGCCGTGCTTATGGCCCGGACGAATCGACCCGGCGATGCGATACGAGTGATCGCTGCCGCCGACCAGGCGCGACACCTCATCGGCTATCCACGCCATCGTGTCGACGTGTCAGAGCACGACGACCTCGTCACCGCCCTGCGGGCGACGCTCGGCGACGACGCGTTCGAACAGGCACGGGCGGAGGGCTCAGCCCTGGCCCTCGATGAGGCGGTTGCATATGCCCGGCGGACCCGCGGTCCGCGTGGCCGGCCAACGACCGGCTGGGCGAGTCTGACTCCGACCGAGCTGGAGGTCGTCCGGCTCGCCGTCGACGGGCTCAGCAACCCCGAAATCGGCACGAAGCTGTTCATGGGCCGGGGCACGGTGAAGACCCACCTGTCGCACGTGTTCGCCAAGCTCGACGTGGCCAACCGCACGGAACTGGCCACGCTCGCCGCCGGTCATCTGATCCAACGCTGACCCCTCCGGCTCTTCTCGATGTTGCCCTGACAAATGGGTCGTGTTGGATCATCGGCGGCGCTTTCGCGCCGTCTTCGGCTGCCGCTCCGTGGGTCGCGGACGCTCTCATCGCTGCCCTCCTTGCGTGAGAACGCACGAGTTCGTGCGCGCCCGAATCGTCGTTACCTGGACGGGCTTGAGAAGCGCACGTTCGAAGCGCGCGACGTCGGGCCCGACGTCGGGACGGTGTCCCAGAACGACGCTCCCGCGCATACATGCACGCGCCACAACGCCGGCACGGTGACACGCGGAAGGGCCGTTCCGTGCGCGTGGTAGCCGTCGCGGCGGTGTCGTTGTGTGGCGCGTTCGGTGTGGTGGCGCAGGAGCGCAGTTCGGTGCCACCTCTACCTCGTCACGTCAGGGTGTACGACCCGCTGTGTGCGTCGGCCGGCGACCGACTCGACCGGTCCGTGCGTCGATCGTGGCGGTGTTGAGCCGGCAAGGCTCAGGTCAGCGTTGTCCTCCTGCGGGGCCCGCGGAGGCGGGCGGGGCGGATCGGGCTCGCTCGGACTCGACGGGGCTATCTCCCTCCCATCGATCTCCCGCTGACTGGTGTCACGCGATGGGCATGGCGCATTCGCTCTGTTGACGAAACCCCATCGGCCCGAGTGAATTCATCGCCCGCGGCCCCGCGAGGCGCCGGCGGGTGGTTCGATCGCCAAATGGACGAGGTCCTCGGCCAGTGCGACGGCTGCCGTGGCCGGGCCCTTAGGACCGAGCATCGCTCCGTCGATGTAGAGGCCATCGATGATCAGCATGAGCCGGTCGGCCAGGGTGCGCGGATCGCGCGCGTTGGCTCCTTGGGCGAGCCTGTGCAGCCGGGTTCGCAGGTTCTCGACGTGCCGGACCGTCAACTGGTGCGAGGGATGGTCGTCGGGGAACTGTGCATGGGTGGTTCGGAACGGGCAGCCTCGGAACTCCGGAGAGGCGACCTGCCGGGCCACGGCGCGCACCATCGCGACGAGCTGGCGAGCGGGATCGTCGGCGTACGGGCGGGTCGCCTCGTCCATGATGGCGGTCCACTCTTGCTGACAGCGCTCGAGGTAGGCGACAACGAGGTCGTCCTTGCTCGCGAACTCTTGATACAGCAGCTTCTTCCCGCAGCCGCATTCGTCGATGATCTGTTGCGTGCCCACAGCGCGGGGGCCGTGCTCCTGAAAGAGCCGCGCGGCGGTGCCCAGTATGCGATCTCGTGACCCCGGTGCGGGCTTTCGCGCCATTGGCCGTGCTCCTCCGCTCCCACTTTAGCGGACCGATCGGTCTCTGTCGGCGGGCCCGCCTGTTGACACGAGACCCAACCCGGGATTATAAGGGACTGAGCGGTCTCGGACCGAGCGGTCTCTTAAACCAGAGGAGGAGCCGATGATGTCAAGGGCCACGGACGGGCAGCCGTGTGATCGCTGATGCGAGCACTCCTCTATGCCCCCGATGCGCCCCAGGGTCTCGAGCTGGGGGAGGCTCCCGATCCTGAGCCCGGCCCATCGGAGGCGCTGATCGCGGTAGCGGCGACATCGCTCAACTTCGCAGACGTCGCCTTCATTCATGACCGTCAGGTTCCCGGCGCCGTGCCCGGATTCGATGCGTCGGGGGTGGTGATCTCGGCGGCCAGGGACGGTTCCGGCCCGCCACCGGGCACCCGGGTCGTGACCTTCGGCTGGTCCGGCGCATGGGCCGAACTGCGCGCGGTCGACACCCTCGAGCTCGCTGCGGTGCCCGACGAGGTGGAGCTGGCTCCGGTGGCCGCCATCCCGGTGGCGGGCGTGACGGCGTTGCGGGCCCTGCGCCGGCTCGGCTCGCTGGTCGGGCGGCGCGTGCTGATCACAGGCGCCTCAGGTGGGGTGGGCCGCTTCGCCGTTCAGCTCGCGGCGAGAGCGGGCGCCCACGTGGTCGCCTCGGTTGGTAGCCCCGCGAGAGGTGAGGGGCTGGCCGCGCTTGGGGCCGCCGAGGTGGTCGTCGGTCTCGACGGCGTCGCCGAACCGGTCCACGGGGCCCTGGACAACGTCGGCGGAGCCACGCTCGCCGTGGCCTACGGGCTCCTCGAACCCGGTGGCTGCGTGCAGAGCGTCGGCATGGCGTCGTTGGAGCCCACCACGATCGACTTCGAACAGGCACGGCTTCGCGGCGGCGGCACCCGCATCGAGGCGTTCGCCATCGGACCGCAGTTTGGCCCGGACCTGGCGTTCCTCGTGGGCCTCGTCGCTGCCGGTCAGCTCGACCCGCAGGTCGACTGGTTGGGCCCGTGGGAGAAGGCCGCCGACGCCGCCGCCGCGCTGTTGGGCCGCAAGGTGCGGGGCAAGGCGGTGCTGGAGGTGTCGTCGTGATGAACATGGCGGGCCAGCGAGTCGTCGTCGTAGGCGGGACCAGCGGCATGGGTCTCGCAACCGTCCGAGCCACAGCGTCACTCGGCGCCGACGTGGTGGCGGCTGGTCGACGGCCGCCGGCCGACCGTGAGGAGATCCACGGAGTCCAGCAGGCCGAGGTCGACGTCACGGACGAGGCGTCGGTGCGGCGGCTGTTCGACGACCTCGGCCCACTCGACCATCTGCTCGTGACCGCCTCGCCGGGGTCGCCCGCGGCGTTCCTCGAGCAGGACCTTCCGGAGGCACGCACGTTCATGGACGGCAAGTTCTTCGGCAGCTGGACGTGCGCCCGCTACGCGGCACCGGGCCTGCGGGGCGGGGGGTCGATCACCTTCGTCACCGGCGGGGCCGCCGTCCGCCCACCAACCCGCGGCTCGATGATCACCGCGGCCTTCGCCGCCGTCGAGGGCCTCACCCGTGCGTTGGCGATCGAGCTGGGTCCGCGGCGCGTCAACACGATCCGTCCCGGTTACACGGACAGCGCCATGTGGTCGTTCCTGCCCGAGACGGACCGGCACGATCTCCGCCAACGGGTCGCTCGGGCGATGCCGGTCGGGCGGATGGGCACGCCCGATGACATCGCGCAGGCGGCGGTGTTCGTGATGACCAATCCGCAAGTGACCGGTGCCGTGCTGGAGGTCACCGGCGGCGAGACCCTGGTCGACTCCCTGGACGGCACGACATGATCCTGGTCACCGGCGCGACCGGCAACGTCGGCAACGAGCTGGTCCGCGCACTGGTCGAGCGACGCTCGGACGTGCGGGCCCTGGCACGCGACCCGAACCGCGTGGCGCTGCCGGCGGCGGTCGACGTGATGGCGGGTGATCTCGCTTCGCCCGACACCGTTGCCCCGGCGCTGACGGGTATCCGGCGGGCGTTCCTGCTGGGAGGGTTTGCCACCGTCGAGCTGCTCGGGCGCATGCGCGAGACGGGCGTGGAGCACGTCGTGCTGCTCACCTCTCGTTGCGTCGTAGCCGGCAAGCCCGACAACGCCATCACCCGTATGTGGCTCGGCGCTGAAGCCGCGGTCCGGGGCTCCGGGATGCCCTGGACCATCCTGCGGCCGAGTGGCTTCCATTCGAACGCCTTGCGCTGGCTGCCCCAGATCCAGCGAGGCGACGTCGTGCGTGCGCCGTGGCCGGATGTGCCCATCGCGTCGATCGACCCCGCCGACATCGCCGCCGTGGCCGCGACGGTCCTCACTGAGCCCGGCCACCAGGGCAAGACGCCGGCCCTGAGCGGGCCCCAACCGCTGACGCCCGGCGAACAGGTCACCACGCTCGCCCGCGTTCTCCGGCGACCCCTCCGCTACGAGCCGCTCTCCGACGACGAGGCCCGCGCCGAGATGGCGGCCGACACGCCGGCGCCCTTCATCGACGGGTTCTTCCGCTTCTTCACGGACGGCGAGTTCGACGATTCCCTCATCGTCCCTTCAGTGCTGGAGATCACCGGCCACGCGCCGCGCACCTTCGAGCAGTGGGCACAGGCTCACACCGACGCCTTCGTCAACGACGCGACGACCTGAGCGGACCCACCCTGGCTTCCTGACGCAGTTCTGGTTGCTGGGCAACCGCGCGTGAGCGGCGCTGACCAGCACATTCGGAGGCGCCGGTCGCCACCGAGTCCTCAGCTCGGCAGCTGTGGCATAGGCCGTTAGCCACCCCGATCGAATCAAGCAGTTCTGGCGCGGCTTGACCGCCGGGCTACGTCGTCTTGACGACGAGGACCGAGCACTCCGCCTGGTGCGTCACCGAATTCGGGATGCTGCCGAGCGCGCGGCGCTGCATGCCCTTGTTGCCCACGACGAGGATGTCGGCGCCGCACTTCTTCGCAAGGCGGACGAGCACGTCGGAGGGGTTGCCCTCCTCGGCGAGCGTCCGACAGCGAACGCCCTCCTGCCGGAGCCGCGCCTCCGTCCGCGCGACCACCTCGCGCTGCTGCGACGACTCGAGCGGGCGGTTGTAGGCGGAGAGCAGGACCAGCTCCGCCTCGAACCGCCGCGCGACCTCGGCCGCCATCTTCACGGCCTCAGCGGCCGTGGCGGACCCATCGACACCGACGGCGACGGTCGTGACCATTGAGTGCGTGAGTATGTCCAGTCCGCACGCGAATGTCCACCTTCTGACGGAACCGCCTGCCGCGATGGCCGGGCAACGACGACGCCCATGTCCGCCGCGTCGTCGCGCGGGGGCCGGTGGAGCTGACGCCGGAGGAGCCCGAATAGTTGCCCCCAGCAACCAAATCGTCGCCAGGAACCTCGGGTGGCGGGGATCAGGCGCCGTGGCTCATCCGGTCGCCTCCCAGTGGCGCTGGAGGTGGGGGACCAGGTCGGCGGCGCGTTCGTCGGGGAAGAACAGCTTGGCGCCTTCGATCTCGACGATCTCGGTGACGCCGGGAATGGTGTCGCGCAGCCAGCGTGCCCAGGACAGGTCGAAGAACGGGTCCCCGGTGCCCCAGACCAGCAGCGTTGGGGTCTCGAGCTCCTTCAGCTGCGGCTCGACGGCGAGCAGTGGTCCCGGTTCGAGCTGCGCGACGCACCGCTGGAGCTCGCTGGCGCGCAGGTCGGATTCGGCTAGCGGCGCCAGGTAGGCGTGCAGCACCTCGTCGGGCAGGTCCTGGGGTCGCTCGTAACCGGAACCGAAGCCCGCGTCGGAGCGAGCCAGCCCGAAATCCGTCGCCAGACTCTTGACGGCGTCAGCCAGCCCGCCCTGGCGGGCCAAGTCGACGACGGGAGCGAAGTCCGGGGGCGGGATGTTGCCCTGGGTGTCGCAGTTGGTGAGCGTGAAGCTACGCAGCCGGTGCGGGTTGGTGGCGGCGAAGATCTGGGCCACGGCGCCGCCCGTGTCGTTGGCGACGAGGTCGACCGGGCCCGTGTCGATGGCATCGCACAGCGCGACGACCGCGTGCGCCAGGCCCCCGAGCGACAGGTCCCAGGATTCCGTCGTTCGGGTCTGCCCGTGGGCGGGCAGGTCGATGGCGATGCAGCGCCGCTGTGAGCCGACGCCCGCGAGCACATTCCGCCAGAAGAACGCGTTGGTGAAGACGCCATGGACGAACAACGCTGTCGGTCCCTCACCCACGTCGAGGTAGGAGATCTCGCCGAGTTCGGTGGTAGCGGTACGGCGGTGCGCTTCGAGCTCGTTCGGCATCATGGCTTGACTCCTCGCGGGTTAACAGACCGACGGTCGGTATATTCACAGACCGTCGGTCGGTATGTCAAGCTGTGGCGGTGAACAAGCGTGTCGAGCAGGGACAGGCCACCAGAGCGGCGCTGATCGAGCTGGCGACGGAGCTGTTCGCCACCAACGGGTACGACGCAACTGCGATCCCGGCCGTGCTCGACGCCGCCGGTGTGAGTAGGGGCGCGCTCTACCACCACTTCGAAAGCAAGGAGGCACTGTTCGAAGCCGTGCTCGAGTCGGTCGAGGCCCAGGCAATGGTCAAGGTCACACGTGCGGCGCGCGGTGCCACCGACCCGCTGGACGGGCTACGCCGAGGCTGTTCCGCATACCTGGCGATGTGTCGTGATCCGGTCGTGCGCCAGATCTCCCTCATCGACGCTCCAGCCGTGGTCGGGTGGCAGCGCTGGCGGGAGATCGACGAGCAGCATGCCTTCGGGCTCGTCAAGGCAGCGATCGCCGCCATCGCCGCCGACGGGCGGGTCAAGCCGGAGCTGGTCGACGTCATGGCTCACATGGTCCTGGCCGCACTGCTCGAAGTGGCGCTGCTGGTTGCCCGAGCCGACGAGGGTCGCCTGGCGATACGTCGTGGGCAGGAGGCGATCGACGAGCTCCTGACAGCGCTGCTCGCCACTGGACCGGGAGATCCTCGGGGGTGCTCATGAGGCCCCGCGCTGAGGAGCCCGAACCCTGACGGGAGGATGCCGTGCCCGATCACGGTCGTGAGGTGAGGTTCGGGTACTTCCTGGTGCCCAACGCCAGCGACCCTCTGGTGGCCACCGCCCTGGACGTCGAGCGCCGCGGGCTCGACTACGTCGGCATCCAGGACCACCCCTATCAACGTCGTTACGTCGACACGTGGACGTTGCTGAGCGTGATCGCCGGGAGGACCTCCCGGATCCGCCTGTTCCCGGATGTCGCAAACCTGCCCTTGCGCCCTCCGGCTGTTCTGGCCAAGGCCGCGGCCAGTCTGGACGTGCTCAGCGGTGGTCGGGTCGAGCTCGGCCTCGGCGCCGGTGGCTTCTGGGACGCGATCGCCGCGTACGGCGGGCCGCGACGCGCGCCTGCCGCTGCCCTGGCCGCGCTGGAAGAGGCCATCACGGTCGTTCGCATGGTATGGAGCGGTGCACGCAACCTGCGCTTCGAGGGGCGGCACTACCGGCTGGCTGGCGCGCAGTCGGGTCCCGTCCCGGCCCACCCGATCGGGATCTGGCTCGGCGTCTATGGCCCCAGGGCCCTCGCCTTGGCGGCGCGAGCGGCGGACGGCTGGGTCCCGTCTCTCACGGGCGACGTCCAGACACTGGCCGAGATGGCGCGCCGGCTCGAGGACGCGGCCGCGGACGCAGGACGCGACCCGACCGAGATCCGGCGGATCCTCAACGTGCGCGGTGCCATCACTGACGGCACTTCGATCGGCGTTCTCCACGGCCCGGTCGACCAGTGGGTCGACGAGCTGACCGACCTGGTGATCACGCACGGCTTCGACACGTTCGTCCTCTGGGCCGATGGAGAGGGCCAACTGCCGCGCTTCGCCGAATCGGTCGTCCCCCGCGGTGAGGGCACAGGTCGCCACCGAGCGTTCGTCTCAGGCGCCGTAGTCGTGACCGAACAACGGGTGGTCGAAGCCGGACCACCACACGACGATCGGTCGCGCGGGCGCTTCCGCGGGAGGCGTCCCGTGCCGACGGAGCCGGCAGGTCAGGCACGGTCGATGCCCGAGGCCCACTCCTGCGCGTCGCCACCGTGGAGCGCCGTGTAGATGCGGTCTCGGAGGGAGTTCGCTTCGGTGTCCGTGAGCGTCCGCTCGAGGTGGCGGAGCACGACCCGCACGAGCACGTTCTTGTGGCTCCGATCCATTCCCATGCGAGCGATGGCCGTCGCAGGCAGGTCGTCGTAGCCGGTCTGGGACAGGACCGCGACCTCCTCGACGGCAGCGGCGTCGTCGCCGAGGGCGTCGCGCACGCGGTCGCCAAGCTGTTCGATGTCGTCGTCGGCGTCGACCGCCACCGACAGGTCACGCACCACGGCGGGCATGATCGAGACGGCGCGGTAGGGCTCGAGGTCGATCATCTGGTTGCCGACGCGGGGGTCGGCGGACCGCAGCAGGCGAATGTCGGGGATGTGCTTGCGGAGCATGAACAGCCGGTCCAAGCCCAAGCCCAGGGCCAAGCCGTGCCACGCGGCTAGGCCCGCCCGACCCAGGACGCCGGGATGGGCGAGGCCGCATTCCCACACCTCCACCCATTCGCCTTCGTCCTGGAGGTCGACTTGGCGGCCGTCGACGGTGTAGGGGTGGAGCCTCGGTTCGGCCCGCCAGCGTCGGTCCGGTGCGAGGGCGTCGACGAGCAGCGCGATCATCTCGTCCATGTCGGCATTGCTGAGCGGCCGACGCGAGATGCGCCACAGGTCGAGCTGGTGCGGGGTTCCGGTGTGCAGTCGGTCGATGGCGTCCCGGCGGTAGACGATGCCGGGGCAGACCAGCAAGACGTCGTCGAGCGGATCGGCGGCGAGGGCTCGGAGTACCGCCGGCACCATGGCGCTCGAGTGGCTGCGCAACATGCGCTGCGCATCGACATAGCGCGTGTAGCGGGCGTCGCGGCTGGCGGCACCGGCGGTGAACCCGAGGTTGTCGTAGTTGTCGGCTATGGCGACGACGCGGGGACCGGGGCTCGGCCGGGTCGGACAGGCCCAGGCGGCCGACAGCGCGTCGGCCGCCAGGCCGACCAGCAACTGGATGGCATGCGGACCGGCTCCGGGATCGGTGAGATCGCGCAACGCCAGGTCGTGTGTCAGCTGCTCGGTGGTCAGGTACGTGGGCACGGACCGGCTCCTTTGCATCGCGGGAACGGTGACGGGGACAGATCCCCGGCCCGTTCGCCCGGCGTGGAGTCAGCGGTTCAGACGTCGTTGCCCCACGCGGCCCGAAGGGGCCGGGGAGCCATAAACCATCTGGTTGCTGTGACCTGCACGGAGACGATGCTACGCCGGCCGATCTGTGGTCCGAGCCGGAGTTCCGCACGGAATCGATCGCCCCAGTCCCCGGCGCCGGCCGTAGCGTTGGGCCGCATGCCACCCGTAGCCCTCGCCACGGCGATCGACGCTGTCGCGGCCGCCGACGCCGTTGTCGCCCGGCTGGTGGGCCTGGTGGGCCCGATCCGGCACCGCCCCCGCAACCCGGACGGGCACTTCGGCGCCCTGGTGCGGGCGATCGTGTTCCAGCAACTGGCCGGCCACGCCGCCAACGCCATCTACCAGCGGGTACGAGCCCTCGTGGACGGCCCCTTGACACCGGCCGCGCTCCTGGCCGTCCCGGACGATGACTTGAAGGGCGCCGGTCTGTCCGCCGCGAAGTTTGCGTCGCTGCGGGACCTGTCAGCGAAGGTCCTCGACGGCACCGTCGTGCTCGGGAGCGGTTCCAGGATGTCGGACGACGAGATCGTCACCAGGTTGGTCATGGTCCGCGGCATAGGTCGCTGGACGGCGGAGATGTATCTGATGTTCGAGTTGCGCCGGCTCGACGTGTGGCCCGTCGACGATCTCGGCGTGCGCCAGGGTTATGGCCTGGCGTGGTCCCTCGATCCGCCGCCGACCCCGCGCCAGCTGCAGCCCCTGGGCGACCGGTTTCGGCCCTACCGTTCCGTCGTCGCGCGATACTGCTGGGAAGCGGTCGCGCTCGCCCGCGGTGGAACCGACCCGGCCTTGCGGTAGCGACTGCGCTGCGGGGGCGACCATGTCTCGACGGAGGTCCCGGCCCTTGGGTGACGACCGAGGCATCGCCGCGAACAACCGTCCGTCAGCGCCAGAGCCGCTCCGATGCGATGGCGGCGCCGTCGGCCAACGCGCGGAGCTTGCCCCAGGTGACGTCGGGGTCGATGCCCTGCGTGCCGACGTGGACGCTGAAGCCGCAGTCGACGCCCGCCATCAGCCGGTCACGCCCGACGAGCGCTGCGTACCGCTCGATCCGCTGGGCGACCAGCTCGGGGTGTTCGATGTAGTTCGACTGCGGTTCGATCACGCCCGGGCAGAGGACCTTGTCATCCGGCACCCTCGTGTCCTCGAAGAGCGTCCACTCGTGGGCGTGGCGGGGGTTGGCGGCCTCGAAGAGCACTGTCTGGGGTTTGGCCGCCCAGACGATGTCGATGATGTCGGCCAGGTCGACGTCGCGATGATGTGGGCCCGGATAGTTCCCCCAACACAGGTGCATCCGGAGCCGGTCGGCCGGGATGTTGCGAACCGCGTGATTGAGCGCCTCGATGTTCACGGCGAGCCGGCGACGGAACTCCGGGAGGTCCATGTCGGCGTAGGCAGAATGCCGGCCCATCGCCAGGTCCGGGCAGTCGAGCTGCACGGTGGCTCCCGCAGCGGCAATCGTCTCGTACTCGTACCGCATGGCCTCCGCGATGGCGAACAGGTACTCGTCGTCGGTGGCGTAGAACTCGTTGGCGAAGAACAGGGACACCACGCCGGGCGATGCTGCGCTCGAGAACGTGCCGGCGACGGTCGAGCCCGCAACGGCCTTGCCCAGGTTCGCCATGTCCAGAGCGATGGCGTCACGGTCGCGGACCGAGATCTCGCCGTTGCACGCGGGCGCCGTGCGCTTGCGGCGGCCCGGGTTGGCCGCCACGATCTCGGCGCTGCGCGGGTAGTCCACGAGGTCCGCGAAGAAGTAGTTCTGGACCGACTCGCCGCCGAAGCCGTTGAGCCGATCTTTGACGTAGGTCGCGTAGCTTGGTTTGGACATCTCGCCGTCGTTGACGACGGCGACGCCGGCGTCGACCTGCCGGTCGACGATCTCGCGCACCGCGGTGGCGATGCGGTTGGCGAGCGCCGCGCCGTCGACTGGAATGCCGTCACCCTTGGCCCACATCATCTGGATCAGGTCGTCCGGTCGGGGCAGGCTTCCCGTGTGCGTGGTCAGGATGCGCCCCGCACCGATGCCCATGGAAGACCCCTCTCGACCGTAGACGGCCTCGACTGCCAGCTCTGACCGGTGTGCGGTAGGCTGTCCGTGTAGTGGACACTAGTCGAGACGTTCCGAGGAGGGAGGGGCCGTGACCAGCACGCAGAAGCTTCCCAGCAGGCTGCACCACAATGCCTTCGTCACGAAGGACCAGGAGGCGACGCGGGCCTTCTACGAGGACCTCGTCGGCCTCCCCCTGATGGCGACGTGGTCCGAGGCCGACGAGCTGTTCGGCGCCCTGCGGGTGTACTGCCACACGTTCTTCGGTCTCGGCGACGGCGGCGCGCTCGCGTTCTTCCAGTTCGCGAACCCCGAGGACCAGGAGCTGTTCGACCCGGACCTGACGCCGTCACCCTTCCGCCACATCGCGCTCAAGGTCACGCCCGAGCTGCAACAGGAGATCCACGACCGGTTGACCGCCGCCGGTTGGAAGCCGGAGGGCACCTACGTCCTCGAGCACGGCTACTGCCGGTCGCTGTACACCGAGGATCCGAACGGGCTGCTCCTCGAGTTCACCGTGGACGTGCCGAACGTCGACGAGATCGCCGCCGAGCGCTCGGCGGATGCCCACGAGACGTTGAAGCGCTGGCTGGGGGGCGACCACACGAGCAACAACGTCTACCGGTAGTGCCCGCCGGTCGTCGATGGGTCGGTCGCGTGCCTCGACGGTGCTGTTCGTCCACGGTGCGCACCTTGCGGGGTGGTGCTGGCTCCTGGTGATGGACGAGCTCGCGCGACTCGGGATCGAGTCACACACCATAGACCTCCCGCTCACCGGGTACGCGAACGACGTCGAGTCGGTGCGGTCCGCCATCGAGACGGCTCGATCGCGGCGGGGAGCGGTCCACGTCGTGTGCCACAGCTACGCCGGGCTCCCGGTGGCGGAGGCCGGCCACGCCGCCGCCCACCTCACCTTCGTCGCCGGCCGCCTGCCGCTCGCCGGCGAGTCCCCGGCGGCGCAGACGCCTCGCTGGCAGTTTCCGGAGTTCCAGGCGTGCATGCAGCCGGGCGACGACGGCGTCGTGCGCCTGTCCCCTGCGGCGGGCAGGTTCTTCTTTCACCGGACCCCGGCTCCGCTCGCCGACTGCGCCATGGACCGCCTGCGCCCCATGAGCAGCACCGTGCCTTCCGCCCCGTTCGCCGACCCGGCGTGGGCGTCGGTGCCGAGCTCGTACGTGGTGTGCGCCGACGACCGCGCGGTGCGGCCCGAGGCCCAGCGCGAGCGGGCGGCCCTGGTCGGCACCTCGACGGAGCTCGACACCGACCACTCGCCGTTCTTCAGCGGCGCGGCGGCGCTGGCCGACTTCATCGCCGATCGGCACACAGCGATGGACGAGTTGTCATGAGCGAGCGTGGCCGGCCCTATGTCGGTGCGAGCGGATCGGGCACCGGCAGGCGGGCGAGGTTCGCCCACTCTCGGGTGATGGCGTCGGCGGTCGAGAGCAGCAACGGGAGGTGCCGGCGCTTCAGCTCGGCGACCGACGTCTCGGCCGCGTGCACCGTGACGTTGACGGCGGCCACGGTCGCGCCCGACGCGTCGCGCACCGGCGCGGCGATCGACCGGATTCCGAGCGACAGCCGCTCGTCCGACAGTGCCCAGCCCCGCTTCCGCACGGTCGCGAGCTCGCGCTCCAGGTCGCGTCGCGAGGGCGCGATGCGCGGGATGATTCCCGATTGCGACGGTGTCCGGAGCACCCGGAGCAGCTCGGCGCGGGGCAGGCTGGCCAGCAGGACGTGGCCCATCGACGTCGCGACGGCGGGGAACCGCGTACCGATGTGGACGGAGAGGGCGATGATCTTCGGCACCGGCACCCGCGCGACGTACACGATGTCGCTGCCATCGAGTTGCGACATCGAGCTCGATTCGCCGGTCTGCGCCACCAGGGCCTCCAGGTGGGGGCGGGCCACCTCCCAGATGCCCAGCGCGGCGATGTACCCCGTCCCGAGCTCCAGCACCTTGGTCGTGAGGTTGTACAGGCCGTCGTTCGACCGCACGTACCCCAGCTTCTCGAGCGTCATCAGCAGGCGCCGGGCCGTTGGCCGCGGCAACGCCGTGCGACTGGCGGCGTCGCTGACGGACAGCGTCGTGGCGGTAGGGCTGAACGCCGTGATGATCGCGAGGCCGCGGGCCAGGGCCTCGACGAAGTCGGAGCTCGATTGCCGCGGCATGCGGCGAATCCTCCCACGACCGCAGGACGCCACCAAGCATTCACCGTGTGCCGATCGACGCTGAAGGGATGCCGAACGCCATGACCCAGGACGTACCGACGGAGCCATCCCGCGGCCCCCTCGACGGCTTGGTCGTCGCCGACATGTCGCGCGTTCTCGCCGGCCCCTACTGCTCGATGCTCCTCGGCGACATGGGAGCCACCGTCGTCAAGGTGGAGGGCCCGGCGGGGGACGACACGCGCACGTGGGTGCCGCCGGAGAAGGACGGGATCGCCACCTACTACCTGTCGATCGGGCGCAACAAGCGGTCGGTCGTGCTCGACTTCCGGGACCCAGGCGACCAGGCCCTGGCCGCCGAGCTGCTGCGACGCGCCGACATCGCGATCGAGAACTTCAGGCCCGGGTCGCTCCGAAAGTTCGGCCTCGACTACGAGACGGCGGCCGAGCTCAACCCCGGGTTGGTCTACCTGTCGATCACGGGATTCGGCACGGCGGAGGGCGCGTGGCTACCCGGCTACGACCTGATCGTCCAAGCCGTATCCGGGCTGATGAGCCTGACCGGCGACCCCGACGGGCCGGCCTATCGCGCCGGGATCTCGGTGTTCGACGTCATGGCCGGCCTGCACGGGCTGATTGGCGTGCTGGCCGCGCTGCGCCAACGGAGCGAGACCGGACGCGGCCAGCACGTGGAGGTCAACCTGCTGTCGTCGGCAATGTCGGGGCTCGTCAACCAGACCGCGGCGTACACCGCCGCCGGCGTGGTCCCGACTCGGATGGGCAACGCCCACCCGAGCCTGTTCCCCTACGAGACGATGCCCACCGCCGACCGCGACATGATCATCGCCGCCGGCAACGACCGACAGTTCCGCTCGCTCTGCGAGGTGCTCGGGATCCCCGACGTGTCGGACGACCCGAGCTTCCTCTCCAACGCCGACCGCACGCGCAACCGCGAGCAGCTTCGGCCACTGCTGGTGGACGCGCTCGCGGAGTGGAAGGCCGACGACCTGTTCCTGGCGCTCAACAAGGCGGGCGTTCCGTGCGGGCCCATCAACACGATCGGCGAGGGCGTCGAGCTCGCCGAGTCGCTCGGCTTGGCGCCCCGCGCCGAGCTCGGCGCCGATGGGCGAGCGGTCACCCTCGTGCGCAATCCGATCGGCTTCAGCGACGCCCGGCTGCGCTACGACTTGCCGCCGCCCGAGCTCGGCGAGCACAGCGACGAGATCAAGGCCTGGTTGCGCGGCGCTGACGGGCAGCGGGGCGCGGTATGACCATCTTCTCTCGGGGGCTGCGCCCCCGCGCCCCATCGTCGCCCGGCTCCCTGGCGGTCCCCCGGTCGACCGGTCATGAGGTGCCCTCATGACCGCCGGGGACGGGGCGTCGTACCGGACGGGCATCGGCACTTCCTCGGCCGACACGATCACCTTGCTCGGGCACGACCTGGCGCACGAGCTGATCGGCCAGGTCAGCTTCGGTGAGCTGGCCTTCTGGCTGGTGGCCAAGCGCCGCCCCACGGTGGCGCAGCTGGCGATGTTCGAGGCGGTCCTGGTGGCGCTCGCCGATCACGGGTTCACGCCCACCGCCATCGCCGCCCGGCTGACCTACACCAGCGCGCCCGAGGCGTTGCAGGGCGCGGTAGCGGCGGGTCTGCTCGGCGGCGGTTCTAGGTTCCTCGGCGTCACCGAGGACTCGGCCCGCTTTCTGTCGGACAGCCTGGCGGGGCCCTCACCGCGACCCAGGGACGAGGCGGGCTGGGACGAGTTGGCCGAAGCGGTCGTGGCGCAGAGCAAGGCGGCCGGCCGGTTCGTCCCCGGGCTGGGGCACCCCGTCCACAAGGTGGAGGACCCGCGCACCCCGGTCCTGTTCGAGCTGGCGCGACGGCACGGCACGTTCGGGGACCATCTGGAGCTGTTGGCGGCGATCGGCCGGGTTCATCCCGTGATTCTCGGCAGGACGCTCCCGCTGAACGGTGCCGGTGCGTGTGGGGCGGTGCTCGCCGACCTCGATCTCCCCGTCTCGGTCATGCGTGGCTTCGCGCTCCTGGCCCGGTGCGCCGGAATCCTGGGTCACCTGGCGGAGGAGCAGGCCGATCCGATCGGCACCGACATCTACCTGAGCGTCGACCGCAACATCGACTATCGCCCGTAACGCGCACCCCGTCGATCTGTCCACGCTGTGGTAGCTTGACCGCCTGTCGGACACGGAGCCGACGTGAACGGGGCATAGAGGGGGAACACATGGCAGCTCCGACATATACGACCACCCAGAGCGAGCAGACCGTCGCCGAGCCGGCGCGGGTCGGGATCGCCGAGGCCTCCACCTGGTGGTACGACTGGGTGAACCGGTACCGCGTGGGCGCGGCCGCCCTCGTCGGCGTGGTCGCCACGCAGATCGCAACCTATTTCGGCTACGTCTTCCCGGCGATCGGGCTCCCGACCGTCCCGTGGCCGCTCTTCAACGGCGTCCTCGGCGCTCCGGTGGAGGAGTTCGGCACGCCCGCCTCGTACTTCGTGGGCCAGTCGATCCACTTCGTGAACGGGGTCATCTTCACGATCCTCTACGCGGTGCTCGCGCTGCACGTGCTGCCCTTCCGCAACACGCACGGCGGGAACATCCTCAAGGGAGTCCTGTACAGCGTCGTGCTGACGATCATCAGCCTCGGGGTTCTGGTGCCCTACGCCTACGTGCCCAAGCAGGGCTACGGCCTCTTCACCTTCTACGGGCCGGACGGCTGGAAGCTGCCGGCGGCCGTGCTGCTGTGGCACCTGATCTGGGGCTTCTTCCTCGGCGTGCTGTACCAGCTCCGACCCAGCAGGGCCCGCTAGCGGGCGACCCTCGACGCGCCTCCTCGACCGGCCCGGTGCCGGTCGAGGACGCGTCTGAACGAACGCCCACGCCTCCGCTTGCGTTCGCTGGCGGCGTTCGATCAGGGCAGGGATGGCCGGAGCACTCGGCCGGTAGGCTCCGGCCGCGATGGTCGCCGTCGCCCGAGTGTTGGCGTTTCTCGCCGGGGCGGCGATCGTCACGGGCACCCTTGCCTCCGCCGTCAAGACGGTGGTCGTGCCCCGGGCCGAACCGGTGCTGCTGGCCCGGTGGGTGTTCGTGTCACTCCGCATGCCGTTCGACATGCGGGTCCGCCGCGCCCCCACGTGGGAGGCCGCCGACCGCATCATGTCCCGGTTCGCGCCGTTCGCACTGCTCACGCTGCCCTTGGTGTGGTTGGCCGCGGTCCTCCTGGGGTTCATGCCGATCTATTGGGCGCTGGGCCTGGACTGGCCCCGCGACGCGTTCGAGCAGTCCGGCTCGTCGCTGCTGACGCTCGGCTTCGCAGTCGATCATCACGAACCGGTGATCGCCGCCACCTTCGTCGAGGCCACCTTGGGACTGGGTCTGGTGGCCCTGCTCATCAGCTTCCTGCCGACCATGTACCAGATGTTCTCCCGCCGCGAGGTGCTGGTCTCGCAGCTCGATGTCCGGGCTGGCACGCCCCCCACGCCCCTCGCCCTGTTCCGCCGGGCCAAGCGGATCGGCTGGATCGAGGAGCTGGACGACTTCTGGCTCGAATGGGAACGCTGGTTCACGGAGGTCGAGGAGTCGCACACCTCCTACCTGTCGCTGCCGTTCTTCCGCAGCCCGCACCCGGAACGGTCGTGGATCACCGCTGCTGGCGGGGTTCTCGACAGCGCCTCGCTGCGCGCCTCGGCGATCGACCTGCCCCGGTCGTGGCAAGCCCAACTGTGCCTGCGAGCCGGGTACCTGGCCCTCCGGCGCATCGCCGCGCCGTACGGCATCCAATTCGACCCCGACCCGGCCCCGACCGATCCCATCTCGATCACCCGAGACGAGTTCGACCAGGTCCTGGCCGAGCTCGCCGACGTGGGCGTGCCGCTCAGGTCGGACCGCGACCAGGCGTGGCGCGACTTCGCCGGCTGGCGGGTCAACTACGACGCCGCGCTGCTGGCTTTGTCCGGCCTGGTCATGGCACCGTTCTCGCCGTGGTCGTCCGACCGGGGCATCAACTATCGCGTGCGTCTGGTACGGACCCGCGCCCGGCGCAACGCCTGAGCGTCAGGTCGCCGCCGCGCGGAGCAGGTCGTCGGCTTGGTGGACCGTGCGGGGCCGGTATCGTCGTTGCACAGCCGGCACCCCGGCAGGGACGCCATGACCGACACAGCCGAGTCACGCACGACCGGCCGGGCCCGACCGGCGGTCCGGCCGCCGTCGTTGCTGCTGGGCGCCCTGGAGCAACAGCGGGCCCTCGCCGAGCTCGTTGGCTTCGGCGTGTCGCTGCCCTTGTTCCGGCTGATGCCGGCGGGCGACGGCCATCCGGTGCTCATCCTTCCCGGCTTCATGGCGGACGACTGGTCGACTGTGGCGCTGCGCTCGGTCCTGCGGTCCCGCGGCTATGAGGTCCACCGCTGGGGCCTCGGGAGGAACCTGGGCCCCCGGGCCCCTCTGGTGGACGGCCTCGTGCGTCGGCTCGACGCCATCCACCGCGACAGCGCGCGCTCGGTCAGCCTGGTGGGATGGAGCCTCGGCGGCATCTACGCGCGAGCCCTGGCGCGATGGCGGCCGCGGGCGGTGCGGCGGGTGATCACCCTCGGCAGCCCGTTCCGCATGCGGCCCGGCGACCGCAGCAACGCCACCCGCTTGTTCGACTGGCTCAATCCGGGGCCTGATCTGCCGCACCCAGTGACTCTCGAGGAGCAGCCGCTGCAGGTGCCGTCGACCGCGATCTACACCCGCACCGACGGCGTTGCCCGCTGGCACCTGTGCATCGAGGCGGAACATCCCCGCGCCGAGAACATCGAGGTCAGGGGCAGCCACTGCGGGCTCGGCCACAACCCTGCGGTCATCCTCGCGATCGCCGACCGCCTGGCGCAGCCCGAAGGCTCGTTCCGGCGATTCAGCCCGCCGCGGGGCACCGCCACGCTGTACCCACCACCGACGTGGTGGCGCGCAGCGGGCGACAGGACCGAGGCTTAGAACGTGCGAGGATAGGCACGTCATCCTGGCTCTCGGTGGTCAGCGCTGCTGGGAGGCCCAGCTGTTGAGCTGCGACCCGGCAACAAATCCCCACGCGGGGCGCCTGCGGAACGCCCTATCCGCTGGGCCTTAGTCAGCGCTCTCGCGGGCGGCGGTTGCCCCGGGCCGCCGGTGCGGCCGGACGCTTCGCGCTCTTGCGGCGACGCGAGCCGTCGGAGCGGTGCCCGTTGGTGGGCAGCAGCTCGGTCAGGCCGTTGGAGATGCCGCGGACGAGAACGTCGATGTCGGGCGCGCAGTCGTAGTCGCCGGTCACCCCGAAGACGAGCTCACCGTCGTACGAGAAGATCGCCACACCCATGCGGAGCGGGGCGGCGAGCGGCACGTACGGGCAGGCCCGCACCATGCGGCGTCCACACAGGTAGAGGGGGAACTGCGGGCCGGGCACGTTGGTCGTGACCGTGTCGAGCTGGCCCATCCGGTGGGCGGCCCGGGTGGCGACTCGGGTGCCGAGCGCCAGCAGCATCGGGGGAGCGAAACCCGAGAGCGAAGTGAGCGCCTCGCCGGCCACTGCCTGCTTGGACTGCTTGAGGTCGTCGAGCTGCGTGCTGATGGCCCGCAGGCGGGCGACGGGATCGTCGAGGCCGACCGGCAGCTCGGCGAACATCGCCGACACCCTGTTCTCCATCGTGCCGTCGCCCTCGGCTGGGCCCGACCCCGAGCGCGCCCGCACCGAGACCGGCACCAGCGTCCGGATGACGCGGCTGTCGGTCTCTTCGCCACGCGAGCGCAGCAGGTCGCGGAACCCGCGGGTGATCAGCGCCAAGACGACATCGTTGACGGTGCCACCGTGCGCACGCCTGATGCGCTTGATGTCGGCCAGGTCGGCGACCGTCCAGGCGTAGCGTCGGTGGGGTCCGATGGGCCCGGTGAGGCTGGTCGGCGGGGTGGGTTTGACGATTCTGGAGAGCGCGACCGATCCCGTGGCCAGCTCCCGCAGCGTGTCGAGGGTGTGCCGCGGCCGCCGCACGATCGACCCGGCGGCCCGTACCTGCTCGTAGGGGCTGGTCAGCAGGTCGACGACCGCATCATGGGCCAGCCGGATGGGGCTGGGCTCCGCCGCCGGGTGCCACCCGTCGGCGACCGGCGGGGGCACCTCGGGCGAGAGGTCCAGCAACACCGCCAGGAGCTCGGTTCCGGACACGCCGTCGACGAGGCAGTGGTGGACCTTGGACACCATCGCCCAGCGGCCGTCTTCCAGGCCCTCGGCCATCCAGATCTCCCACAGCGGCTTGCCGCGGTCGAGCCGCTGCGACATGACCCGGCCGACGAGGCGGCGCAGCTCCGGTTCGCCTCCCGGCTCGGGCAGCGCCGTGTGGCGGACGTGGTACTCGATGTTGAAATGAGGGTCGTCGACCCACACCGGGCGGCCCAGCGACAGCGGAACCATCGCCACCTTCTGGCGGTAACGCGGCACGAGCGCCAGCCGGCCGCCCACAGCGCTCGTCAGCTCCTCGTATGTCGGGGGTGGCCCTTCGAAGATGCCGACGGAGCCGATGTGCATGTGGTTCACGTCGTTCTCTATGTGGAGGAACGACGCGTCCAACGGGCTCAAGCGATCCATGCGCGACTCCTCCTCATCGTGGGAGGTCCTTACCTCCCCGGGGGTCATCCAATCAGGCCGTTCGCGTCATGTCACCCGGATCGGAGGCGCTGGTCGAGTGCGTTGGCCTCGATGTCCAGGCGGCGCAGCAGCCCCGGAACGATGCGGCGCTCGGCGCTGCTGCCGACGACCGGCACCGCCACCACCAACTCGCCTTCCAATAGGCGCCGCGTTCCGCCATCGTCGGGCGCGAGGGCGACATCGGCGCGGCCGTGGAGGCGCCGGGGGTCGGCCTCCGCCTCGAACGTGAGCCGTCCGGCACCGCTCGCCCGATCGAGGCGGAGCTCCTGTAGCCACGTCAGCCGCCGACCACCGAGGAGGCGGCGGGCCAACGGGTCGAGCTGGCCGATGAAGTCGTAGCGCAGGCGCAACACGGTCTCGGTCCCGTTGGTGTGGTCGTTGACGTCGAGCAGCTCCAGGTCCGGTAGCTGCAGCTCACGGTGGAACGCCGGATCGGTCAAGCCCGCGATGACCGCCTCGACGGGTGCCGCGAATCGATGCTTGGCGACGAAGTGCACGGGGGACATCCTCGCAGCTACGGATTGGCAGACGCGGAGCCGGCCACCCCACTAGCCTGCCCCACCCAACGGGCAGGTCACTCCGACGGGCGGATGTCCAGCCCGAAGAGCTCCTCGAAGCGGGTGTAGTAGGTGGCGTCGTCGGGCGCCGCGCCCAGCGACACCCAGTCCGTGTCGGCCATGCGCTCGCGCCCCGAGATCAGCTCCGCGGCGCCCCACGACGTGACGTAACGGAGCCGGGGCTGGTCGGTGGTGACGGCGTGGTGGATCACCTCGGCGACCTCGAACGGGTCGGTGGCGATGGGAATCCCGGCGGCGTACATCTGGAACATGCGCTGGTAGGGGGCCTCGTAGGCCCCGGTGGCATTGGGGTAGTCGACGGACTTGGCGAAGATGGCCGACTTCGTGATGCCGGGCTCGACGATCACCACCCGGATGCCGAAGGGCGCCAGCTCCTGGGCCAGGCCCTCGCTGACCCCCTCGAGCGCCCACTTCGAGGCCACATACGGCGACTGGGCTAGCGCGCCCACCCGCCCCGCCACTGACGTGATGTTGACGATGGCACCGGTTCCTCGCTCGCGCATGCCGGGTAGCGCGGCCTGCGTGCAACGCACGGCGCCGCAGAGGTTGATGTTCATCACGTCGAGGTAGTCGGCGGGCGGTGTCTCCTCCACGACGCCGTTGCCGCCGACGCCAGCGTTGTTGACGAGCACGTCGACCCGCCCGGTGCGGTCGAGGATCTCCTCGAAGCCTCGCCGCACCGACTCGTCGTCGGCGACGTCGAGCTCGACCAGGTCCACCTCGACGCCCCGATCCGCCGCCATGGCGCCGAGCTTGGCGGCCCGGTCGCGGTCACGGACGGTCCCGACCACCGAGAAGCCTTCAGCCGCGAAGTGGATCGCTGTGGCGCGCCCGATGCCCGAGTTCGCGCCGGTGACGACCGCTACCGAGGTCATGCACCGACAGTAACCAGACTCCCGGCCCGTGTCGGACCGGTAATCTGGACAGTGAGGGATTACCGACTTACTGTCGGGTTCGTGACGACGCTGCTCGCCCCGCCCTGGCCCTCGATGCTCGACACCGGGGGAGAGGCGTTCGAGCGCAACCACGCCGACATGCTCGAGCAGCTCGCCGTGATCGAGGAGCTGCTCGACGAGGCCGATGCCGGGGGCGGGCCGGCCGCCGTCGAGCGCATGCGGTCACGCGGCAAGCTGCCCATCCGGGAGCGCATCGCCAATGTGCTCGATCCCGACAGCCCGTTCCTGGAGATCAGTGCCCTCGCGGGCTACGGCTCCGACTACACGATCGGTGGCGGCATGGTCGTGGGCATCGGCGTGATAGCGGGCGTCGAGTGCGTGGTGATGGGCAACGATCCCTCGGTTCTCGGCGGCGCGCTCACGCCGTACGCGATCAAGAAGTGGATGCGGGCCATCGAGATCGCCCGCGACAACAGGATCCCGTACGTCAGCTTCGTCGAGTCCGCCGGCGCCGACCTACGGGTCGAGACCGGTGGGGGTGGCGGCGGAGGCGAGAGCCGGCGTCGCCGGGCGCAGACCGAGCACTTCGCGGAGAGCGGCCGGGCCTTCTACGAGATGATCGAGCTGTCCAAGCTCGGGGTCCCCACCGTGTGCGTCGTGTTCGGATCCTCGACCGCGGGCGGCGCCTACCAGCCCGGGCTCTCCGACTACGTCATCGTGATCGAGGAGCGCTCGAAGATCTTCCTGGCGGGACCACCACTGGTGAAGATGGCGACGGGCGAGGAGAGCGACGACGAGACGCTCGGCGGGGCGCAGCTCCATGCCGAGGTGTCGGGGCTCGGCGACTACTTGGCCACCGACGAGATGGACGCCATCCGCATGTGCCGCGAGGTGGTGTCGCACCTCAACTGGAGCAAGGCCGGGCCCCCGCCGGCGCCCCACGTCGACGACCCGCTCCACGACCCCGACGAGCTGCTGGGGCTCGTCAGCCGCGACCTGCGCCAGCCGGTCGACGTGCGAGACGTGATCGCCCGGGTGGTCGACGGCTCGCGCTTCGAGGAGTTCAAGGGTCGCTACGGGGCGACGGTGGTGGCCGGCTGGGCGTCCATCCACGGCTACCCGGTCGGCATCCTCGGCAACAACGGGGTGATCTACCCAGAGGGCGCCGAGAAGGCGGCGCACTTCATCCAGCTCTGCAACCAGAGCGACGTCCCGCTGCTGTTCCTCCAGAACATCACCGGCTACATGGTGGGCCGCGACTTCGAGGCGGCGGGGATCGTCAAGAAGGGCTCGCAGATGATCAATGCCGTGACCAACTCCGCGGTGCCGCACCTGACGGTGATCATCGGCTCGTCGTACGGCGCGGGCACCTATGGCATGTCCGGGCGGGCCTTCGGCAACAGGTTCACCTTCCTGTGGCCGACGGCGAAGATCGCCGTCATGGGCCCCAAGCAGATCGCCGGGGTCATGTCGCAGGTACGTCGGTCGCAGGCGGCCCGCAAGGGCACCGAGTTCGACGAGGAGGAGGACGGCAGGATCGTCGCCGCCGTCGAGGCGATCCAGGAGAAGGGCTCGCTCGCCCTGGTCGCCACCGGCGCCGTCAGCGACGACGGCATCATCGACCCGCGGGACACCCGCACCGTGCTCGGCATGTGCCTGTCGGTGGTTCGCAACCGGCCGGTCGCCGGTGCGACCGGCTACGGGGTCTTCCGGCTGTGAGCCGAGTCGAGGTTCTCGGATGAGTGGCTCGGTCGGTACACCGATCACGAGCGTGCTGGTCGCCAACCGGGGCGAGATCGCCCGGCGGGTCTTCCGCACGGCGCGGTCGATGGGGATGCGGTGTGTCGCGGTCTATGCAGACGCCGATGCCGCGGCGCCGTTCGTGGCCGACGCCGACGAGGCGATCCGCCTGTCCGGTGGCTACCTCGACGGGCCGGAGATCATCGCGGCCGCACTGGCCACCGATGCCGACGCCATCCACCCCGGCTACGGGTTCCTGGCCGAGAACGCCAGCTTCGCGGCCGCGGTCGCCGAGGCAGGGCCGGCATGGGTCGGTCCGCCGCCGGCGGTGATCGAGGCGATGGGCGACAAGCTGGCGGCCAAGCGTGCGGCCGTCGACGCAGGTGTCCCCACGCTGCCGTCGTCGGATGATCCCGCTGCCGATGGCGACGTCGGTTATCCGCTGCTGGTCAAGGCCGCCGCGGGTGGCGGTGGCAAGGGCATGCGCATCGTCGACCGGCCCGCCGAGCTCGCCGAGACGGTGGCCGCCGCCCGCCGGGAGGCGGCCGGCGCCTTCGGCGACGACCGCGTCTTCCTGGAGCGCTACGTGGCCCCGGCGCGCCACATCGAGATCCAGATCCTGGCCGATGCCCACGGCGGGCTGGTGCACCTGGGCGAGCGCGAGTGCTCCATACAGCGGCGCCACCAGAAGATCATCGAGGAGTCGCCGTCGTCGGGGATCGTCGACGCCGACCTGCGCGCCGCCATGGGCGGCGCCGCGCTGCGACTGGCCCGCGCCCTCGGCTACCGGTCGGCGGGCACCGTGGAGTTCCTCGTCGACGACGCCACTCGCGAGTTCTTCTTCCTCGAGGTCAACACCCGGCTGCAGGTCGAGCACCCGGTCACCGAGGAGGTCACGGGCATCGACCTGGTCCGGGAGCAGCTGCGCATCGCCGCCGGAGAGCCGCTCGGCTACGAGCAGGGGGCGATCACGTTCCGCGGCCACGCCGTCGAGGCCCGCCTCTACGCCGAGGACCCCGCCGCCGGGTTCCTCCCGGCCACCGGCACCCTCGCCGCCTTCGCCCCGGTGCGGGAACCGGGGGTCCGCTGGGACTCCGGCGTGGAAGCGGGGTCGGTGGTGGGCCTGGACTTCGACCCGATGCTCGCCAAGGTGATCGCCCACGCACCGACCCGTAGCGAGGCTGCCGGCCGGTTGGCCCGCGCGCTGGAGCGGCTCCACCTCGGCGGCGTGACGACCAACCGTGAGTTCCTGGCCGCCGCCCTCCGGCATCCGGCGTTCCTGGCCGGTGAGACGACCACCGACTTCATCGGCCGCGTCGATCCGGCCGCGACGCTGGAGTTGGCCGAGGACGAGCTCGTGCGGGTCGCCACGCTGGCGGCACTGTGGGTACAGGGCGACAACCGGTCGCAGGCGTCGGTGCTGTCGACGATGCCCAGCGGCTGGCGCAACGCCCGGCTCCCGGCCCAGCGGATCACTCTCGCCCACGGCGACCGCACCGTCACGGTCCGCTACCGAGCCCGCCGCGACGGCACGTTCATGCTCGGCGACCGCGAGGCCGATGGTGCCGATGGCAACGCTGGCGCCGATCCCGACGGCGGCTCGGCCCGTGTCCACCGCTGGGCCCCGACGAGCATCGACGCCGAGATCGACGGGTGGCGCACGACCGCGCTGGTCACCCGGGCCGGCGATCGCCTCTACGTGCAGGCGCCGGGCGGCACCGTGGCGTTCGACGTCGTTCCCCGCTTCGTGGCGTCCGGTGCCGCGGCCGCTACTACGGGCGGCCTGGTGGCGCCCATGCCGGGGATCGTGCTCGACGTCCGCTGCGCGCCCGGCGACGTGGTCGACGCCCGGCAGACACTCGTGGTGCTGGAGGCGATGAAGATGGAGCACCACGTGCGAGCGCCGGCCGATGGCGTCGTGGCCGAGGTGCGGGTGGCCAAGGGTCAGCACGTCGAGAACGGGGCGATCCTGTTGGTTCTCGATTCCGTAGACGAAGACGTCCGGGAGCAGGGCAGATGAAAGGTCCCGTCCGCATCGCCAACTGCTCGGGCTTCTACGGCGACCGCCTCTCTGCCGCCCGGGAGATGGTCGAGGGTGGGCCGATCGACGTGCTCACCGGCGACTGGCTCGCCGAGCTCACCATGCTCATCCTCGCCCGAACCAAGGCCAAGCGGGCCGGGGGCGGCTACGCCCGCAGCTTCGTCACCCAGATGGAGCAGGTGATGGGCGCCTGCATGGACCGGGGCATCAAGGTGGTGTCCAACGCCGGTGGGCTCGACCCGTCCGGATGCGCCAACGCCGTGGGCGAGGTCGCCGAGCGGCTGGGCCTGTCACCCACCGTCGCCTACGTCGACGGCGACGACCTCCTGCCTCGGCTCGGGGAGTTGACGGCCGCCGGGGTCGATCTCGCGCACCTGGACACTGGCGAGCCGGTGGGCGACACCTCCCGGTTCGTCAGCGCCAACGCCTATCTCGGGTGCTGGGGTGTCGTCGAGGCGCTCCGGCGGGGCGCCGACATCGTCGTGACCGGCCGGACCACCGACGCTGCCGTGGTCTGCGGCCCGGCGGCGTGGCACCACGGCTGGGGCCGTGACAACTGGGACGCCTTGGCGGGCGCCGTCGTTGCCGGACACGTCATCGAGTGCGGGACGCAGGCCACCGGCGGCAACTACTCGTTCTTCGCCGAGGTGCCGGGCATGACTCGTGTCGGCTTTCCTTGGGCCGAGATCGCCGCCGACGGTTCGTCGGTGATCGGCAAGCACGACGGCACCGGGGGAGAGGTCTCGATCGGCACCGTCACGTCGCAGCTCCTCTACGAGATTGCCGGCCCCGCCTACCTCGGCCCCGACGTCACCGCCCGGTTCGACACGATCCGGGTCGAGCCGGACGGGCCCGAGCGCGTGCGCCTCCACGGCGTGCGGGGCGAGCCGCCGCCGGCGACGCTCAAGGTGGCGATGAACGAGCTGGGTGGCTACCGCAACGACATCGGCATCGCCCTCACCGGCCTGGACGTCGAGGCCAAGGCACAGCTCGTGGAGGACGCGTTCTGGGAGGCGTGCCCGTACAAGCCCGAGGACTTCGCCAGCGTGACCACCCGGGTCGTCCGCACCGACAAGGCCGATCCCGTCACCAACGAGGAGGCCGTCGCCGCTTGGCGGCTGACGGTCAAGGATCCCGACGAGCGCAAGGTGGGCCGCGCCGTGTCCAACGCCGTGGTCGAGCTCGGCCTCGCCACCATCCCGGGGTTCTTCGGCCTGTCCGCCGGGCCCCGAGAGGCCCGGCCCTACGGTGTGTTCCGGCCTGCGCTGGTCCCGGCCGAGCTGGTGCCCCAGCACGTGGTGGTCAAGACGACAGGGGAACGCACCGTCGTCGATTCCACCGCTCCTCTCGCGACCGCGGCGACGGTCGACGTGGAGCCTGCGCCGGAAGCCGAGGCGACCGCGCCCGGCGGCGCGACGGTGCGCGCGCCGCTCGGGCAGGTCGTGGGCGCCCGCTCGGGCGACAAGGCCGGGAACGCCAACCTCGGCGTCTTCGCCCGCACCGATGAGTCCTGGGCCTGGCTCGATCGGTTCCTCACCGTGGAAAGGCTGCGCGAGTTGCTACCGGAGACGGCCGATCTCGCCGTCGACCGCTACCGGCTAGCCAACCTCCGGGCGCTCAACTTCGTGATCCACGGCCTGCTCGAGGAAGGCGTGGCGGCCTCCACCCGCCAGGACGGGCAGGCCAAGAGCCTGGGCGAGTGGCTGCGGGCCCGGGTGGTCGAACTGCCCTCGGTGCTGCTGGCGGACGGCTCATGACGGCAGTCATCGTCGACGAGATGCGCGGGCGGCTGGGGGCGGTGCGGCGCCCGCGGCCGATCATGAGCCGGGACCGCGAGCGGGCGCTGACCGATCGCCAGCGGCAGCTGCTCGACCAGATGGAACACCTGTTCGCGGGCGGATTCGCGACGCTGACGATGGCCGAGCTGGCGGCGCGCCTGAACTGCTCGCTGCGCACGCTCTACGCCCTGGCCCCCAGCCGCGACGAGCTCGTGCTCGTGGTGGTCGATCGCAACCTGTGGCGCGTCGGCCGGGCGGCGCGTGACGCCGTCCGCGAGGACCTGGCGCCCCTCGACGCGGTGCGCGCCTACCTGGAGGCGGCGACCGTGGCGGTCGGCGGCTGGACCGAGGCGTTCGCCCGCGACCTGGCGGCGGTCCCGGCCGCCCAGGAGCTGGAGGAGGGCCACAACGAGTACCTGTTCGATGTGACCCGCACACTGCTCGACCTCGCCGTGGAACGGGGCGACGTCGCCGACGTTGACACCGCCGCCGTCGCCCGGGTGCTGGCCGGCCTCGGCCGGTTCTTCTCCCGCCCCCGGGTGATCTCCGGCCTGGAGTCATCGCCCAAGGAGGCGGCCGACGAGGTGGTCGACCTGGTGCTGCGGGGCCTGCGCACCCGCGCCAGCGAGGGGAGGGACACGGGGAGATGACGAGATGACCGACGTGCACCAGGTGGCGGCCGACCTGCAGGCCGAGCAGGACGCGCTCGATGTGATCGTGGCCGGCCTGAGAGAGGCGCAGTGGCTGCTGGCGACGCCGAGCCCCGGGTGGACGGTGGCGGACCAGATCGGCCACCTGACGTACTACGACCGGGCGGCTGCGACCGCCATCGAGGATCCGCCGGGGTTCAAGGAATCGGTGGCCGAGCTTCTTTCCGACCCCGGCCGGATCGACGACCTAACGCTCCATCGCCACCTGTCCCCGCCCGACCTGCTCGACACCTGGCGCGCCACGCGTCGCCGGCTGGCGCGGGCCGCGGCCTCCCTCGACGAGGGCCGGCGGGTCGACTGGTATGGGCCGTCTATGGGCGCCAAATCGTTCCTCACGGCCCGGCTGATGGAATGCTGGGCCCACGGGCAGGACATCGTCGACGCCGTCGGCGCCCAGAGGCCGGCGACCGACCGGCTCCGCCACATCGCCCAGCTCGGGTTCATCACGCGAGGGTGGTCGTACGTGAACCGCGGGCTCGAACGGCCGGCCGGCGACGTGCGGGTCGAGCTGGCCGGGCCCTCGAGGGATGTCTGGCGCTTCGGCGCCGACGACGCCGTCGACGTCGTGCGGGGCCCGGCGGAAGACTTCTGTCTCGTGGTCACCCAGCGCCGCCACGTCGGCGACACGTCGCTCGAGGTCACGGGGCCGCTCGCCCGCGACTGGCTCGCCAAGGCCCAGGCATTTGCCGGGCCACCCACCGACGGCCCTGCGCCCGGGACGAGGATCCCGGCATGAGCGTGGTCGAAACCGCCCTGGACGTCAGGGGCGTACTCACCGTGACGCTGGCGGACGAGGTCAACCGCAATGCCCTGAGCACCCTGCTCGTCGGCGAGCTGGGTGACGCCCTCGACGCCGCCGATGCGGACCCGGAGGTGCGCGTGGTGGTGCTCACCAACCGGGGAAGGGTGTTCTGCGCCGGGGCCGACCTGGCCGAGCGCTCGGCGCCGGGCGCCGGCGCTGACGACCGGCCGGCGGCCGTCCGCCGGCCCGAGGACCTGTTCGGTCGGTTCGCGCGATCGCCCAAGCCGTACGTGGGGCGGATCGCCGGCCACTGCGTCGCCGGGGGCATGGGGCTCGCCGCCGCCATGGACATCTCCATCGCCGCCGACGACGCCAAGTTCGGTTTCACGGAGGTGCGCGTCGGGGTGGCACCCGCGGTCATCTCGGTGGTCTGCCTGCCCAAGCTGCGTGCCGCCGACGCCCGGGCGGCCTTCCTCCGGGGCACGCGGTTCCCCGCCGCCGAGGCCGCCCGGATCGGGTTGATCAACGCCGCCGTGCCTCCGGATCGGCTCGACGACGAGGTTGCCGCCGCCGTCGACGACCTGCTGGCCGGCGGCCCCGGCGCCATCGCCGCGTCCAAGCGGCTGCTGGCGCAGGTGCCGGGGATGCCGGCGGACGAGGCGTTCACATGGACCCGTGCCCTGTCAGCCGAGCTGTTCGCCGGCGACGAGGCGAGAGAGGGCATGCGGGCCTACCTCGAGAAGCGGCCCGCGCCGTGGGCGGTCCCTGTGTCGGACGGGGAGACGCCCGGGCAAGGAGGCTGACCATGCGCACCGCTGTCACCGAGATGTTCGGGATCGACATGCCGATCCTCGCCTTCAGCCACTGCCGGGACGTGGTTGCCGCCGTCACCAGGGCTGGTGGCATGGGCGTGCTCGGTGCGGCCGCCCACTCGCCGAAGCAACTGGAGATCGATCTCGACTGGATCGAGGCCGAGGTCGGCGACCGACCCTACGGCGTCGACGTCATCGTGCCGTTGAGCTACGTCGGGTCCGAGGCCGGCGGCCTGTCGATCGAGGACGTCCGTGCCTTGATACCGCCCGAGCACCGGGCCTTCGTCGCCGACATCCTGCGCCGCTACGACGTCCCCGAGCGGACCGACACCCCCGGCGCCGAGGGCGAGCCCTCGTCACGTGGTGGTCCCGTCGGCGACGCCGGCGCCGGGATGATCTTCTCGGCCGAGCGAGCCGATCCCCAGCTCGAGATCGCCCTCGCCCACCGGACCGCGCTCGTGGTCAACGCCCTCGGGCCGCCGACCGAGCACATGATCGACCGCGCCAAGGCCGAAGGCCGACGGGTCGGGGCGCTGGCTGGTGCGGCCCAGCACGCCGAACGCCACGTGCGGGCGGGGGTCGATCTCATCGTGGCGCAGGGTTACGAGGCGGGTGGCCACACCGGCGAGATCGGCTCCATGGTGCTGATCCCCGAGGTGGTCGACGTCGTCGGCGACATCCCGGTGCTCGGCGCCGGCGGGATCGGCCGGGGCCGGCAGATGGCCGCCGCCATGGCACTTGGCGCCGCGGGCGTGTGGTGCGGCTCGGTGTGGCTCACCACCGAGGAGGCCGAGACCCACCCGGTGGTCAAGCAAAAGTTCCTGGCCGCCGGGTCGGCCGACACCGTCCGCTCGCGATCCCGTACGGGCAAGCCCGCCCGTCAGCTCCGAAGCGCCTGGACCGACGAGTGGGACGATCCGGACACCCCCATGCCCTTGGGCATGCCGATGCAGCCGGTGCTCGTCGACGCCGCGCTCCAGCGCATCGATCGGGCGGCCTACCGCCAGGGGTCCGGTGCCGAGAGGCTCGCCAACTACTTCGTGGGCCAGATCGTCGGCAGCATGAACCAGTCCAAGCCCGCCGCACAGGTCGTCTACGAGATGATCGACGAGTTCATCGAGGCCGTCCAGTCACTCGGCGGCCAGCTCGAGGGCGCTTGATCCGCAACGAGCAACCGCTGGCCGGCCGGGGCCGCCCACGGAGATCGCCTGCACTGCGGGGGTACATTGCCTGCGCCATGTCGACGCACGCCGCCGGGACGCGGAAGGGAGCCGCGGACAGGCTGCGCGACATCGAGTCGGTCACCGATGCGGGCCTCGCCCGCCTCTCGGTGGACGACATGCTGGTCGAGTTGCTCGATCGCGTGCGAGACATCCTCGACGCCGACACCGCCGCCGTCCTCCTGCTCGACGCGCCTACCGGCCAGCTCGTGGCCACCGCCGCCCGGGGCATTGAGGAGGAGGTCTACCAGGGGATGCGAATCCCCCTCGGCAGGGGGTTCGCAGGGCGGGTCGCCGCCGAAAGGCAACCCGTGGCCATCGAGGACGTCCAGGACGCGGACGTCGTCAATCCCGTGCTCCGTAACAAGGGCATTCGCTCGCTGCTCGGTGCTCCGCTCCTCGCGGGCGGGCGGCTCCTGGGTGTACTACACGTCGGCAGTCTCGCCCCCCGGCACTTCGGGGGCACCGACGCCGACCTGCTGCAGATGGTCGCCGACCGCGTCGCGCTGGCGACCCAAGCCCGCCTGTCGGAGACAGAGCGGAGGGCAGCCCTTGTGCTCCAGCGCAGCCTGCTCCCCGAGCGCCTTCCGCAAGTGCCCGGCCTCGAGGCCGCGATGCGCTACATCGCCGGTGGCGAGGGTGACGTCGGTGGCGATTGGTACGACATGTTCACACTGCCATCGGGATGGGTCTGCATGACCGTCGGCGACGTGGTGGGCCGCGGGCTGCGGGCCGCCGCCGTGATGGGTCGACTGCGCAGCGCCGTGCGTGCCTACGCCCTGGGGAGCCAGGGTGATCCTGCCGGCATTCTCGACCGGATCGATCGGATGCTTCGGCAGTTCGAACCGGGGGAGATGGCGACCGCGGTCCTGGGTCTGCTGGAGCCGTCGTTCGAGCGACTTCACCTGTCGGTGGCGGGACACCCCGCCCCCGTCGTGGCCACTGGGAACGGCCCAGCGACATACGTCGACCTTCCGGTCGATCCGCCGCTCGGCGTGGCGCCGCCGGTGCGTCGGCAGGCGGCGACGATCGAGGTACCGCCGGGGGCGGTCGTCTGCTTCTACAGCGACGGCCTCGTCGAGCGCCGGGGCGTGTCTTTGGACGCCCGCCTCCAACAGTTGTGTGAGGCCGTCACCGTCCGCCCGGCCGAGGAAGTGTGCACGACGGTGATGGTCCAGCTCGTCGGCCACCATCGGCCGACCGACGACATCGCACTGCTCACGCTCCGGCGGCTCGACCTTCCCTCGGCCGAGCCGCTCGACCTGGCCGTGCCCGCCGTCGCGTCCTCGCTGCGCGACATCCGCGCCGCTGCGAAGCGCTGGCTGACGAGCGTTGGTGCTCGCCCCGAGGACCTGATCGACGTGCTGCTCGCGGTCGGTGAAGCCAGCAGCAACGTGGTCGAGCACGCCTACGGCCCCAAGGGCGGTCTGGTGCACGTGCGCCTCGAGCTCCAAAGGCCGGACGTGGTCGTCACCGTCCGGGATACGGGGCGTTGGCGCTCACCCCGCGGCGACAACCGTGGGCGTGGCACGCACATCATCCAGGCCGTCACCGACGAGGTCACGATCGACCGCCGCTCGGACGGTACCGAGGTCGTCATTCGCCGCCGCGTCGGTGAGGCAGGCTGACCGGGATGAGGGACGCTCGTGTCGATATCGCCCATGACGCCGGGCGCGTCCGCATCGCCGTCGTGGGGGAGATCGACCTCGCCAACGCCGCCGCGGTCGAGGAACAGATCGTCGCTGCCATCACCAACCAAGTGACCTGCGTGTCGGTGGACCTCGGTGAGGTCGACTACATCGACAGCGCCGGCCTGAGGGTCTTCTTCTCGCTGGCGCCCCGCTTGGCCGGCCTGCAGATCGCCCTCGAGCTCGTCGCGCCCCTCGGCTCGCCGTCCCGGCGGGTGGTGGAGGTGTCGGGGCTGGCCTCGCTGGTCCCGCTCCAACCGCCGACGGACCGCGCTGCCGGCTGACCAGGAGGCACGGTGCCCTACGTCGTCCACAAGGTGGTGCTCGAGAGCGTGTCCGACGCCGCGGGCCTGGCCGGCCTGATCGAGTCGGGTGCCTTCGCTGCTGACGACGTCGTCGCGGTCATCGGCAAGACGGAAGGCAACGGCGGAGTCAACGACTTCACGCGCATCCTCGCCGATCAGGCATTCCGGGGAGTGTTGCTCGAGCGCGGCAGCCGGCCCCGGACCGAGGTCGAGCAGATCCCGATGGTGTGGTCGGGCGGGACCGACGGCGTCTTGACCCCCCATGCAACCGTGTTCGCTCGGGTGCCGGACACGTCGGCCGCGGGAAGCGGTGGCGCGGCACGCCTGTCGGTCGGCGTGGCGATGAGCGACGTCATCTTGCCCGAGCACATCGGGCGGCCCGCGATGGTGGCCACGGTGGCCGAGGGCGTGCGCCGGGCCATGGCCGACGCAGGGATCGACGATCCCACCGAGGTCCACTACGTCCAGACCAAGACCCCGCTGCTCACCATGGCCACCATCGAGGAGGCCCGAGGCCGGGGGGAGGGCACGGTCACCGATGAGCCGCTGGAGTCGATGAACCTCTCGAACGGCACCACCGCACTCGGCATCGCCGTGGCGCTCGGCGAGATCGAGACACCGGCGGCCGAGGCGATCGGGCGCGACCTGGCGCTTTTCTCAAGCGTGGCGTCGTGCTCGTCGGGCGTCGAGCTGGATCGGGCCCAGATCGTCGTCGTCGGCAACGCCCCCGGTGTCGGAGGCCGCTTCCGGGTCGGCCACTCGGTCATGCGCGACGCCCTCGACGTCGACGGGATCTACCGCGCCATCCGGTCGGCGGGTCTCGACCTGCCGGACCGCCCCGTGGCCGCCGACCTCGGCGACCGGTTGGTCAACGTGTTCATCAAGTGCGAGGCCGATCCCACCGGGCGGTTGCGGAGCCGGCGCCAGGTGGCGCTCGACGACTCCGACGTCCACCACCACCGGCACATCAAGGGTGCGGTCGGTGGCGTGGCGGCGGCGGCGGTCGGCGACCCGGCGGTGTTCGTCTCGGTCGCCGCGCTGCACCAGGGCCCGTCGGGCGGTGGTCCGGTGGCGGCGGTGGTCGACGTCGGCGACGCCTGATTCGCCCAACCACAGTGCGCGAGGGCGAATCGCCCTACCATCCGGTGCTTGAACGCACAAACCCCTCACCGAATGGTGGTCGCCCCCGGCGGCCACGCCATCGTGCCCCACGCGGCGGCGGTGACGGAGGGTCCCTCGTTCCGTCCCGGCACGGCCGCCGCCAGCGTGCTCGTGCGTGACCTGCTCATCGGCCCGGTGCGACCGGCGGCCGTGCTCGCTGCCGGGCCGGCGGCCATATACCTGGAGATCGGGGGACGGGTCCTGGCGGTCGTGAGCGCCGGCGGGGTGCGGCTGCCGTGCGCAGCCATGCTTGCTGGCGACGCCCCGCTGCCGGCAGCGGGAGCCCGTCTCGCAGTCGGGCGTGGCGCCGTCCATCAGGACGGCCGCCGGCTGGTGGCCGTCCGCCGATGGTTCGATCCCCGCGTGCGCCTTACGGGCCTCGATCAGCCGGCCGTGGGCCGCCTCGCGGGCGTGGTGCGGTCCCGAGCGAACTTCGATGCCCTGTTGCCGGCCGACGCGCCCGAGCGGCTGGCCGACGACCTGGGGCGTGGCGATGCCCACGGCGCCGCCACGTGCCTGCTGGGGCGGGGGACGGGTCTTACGCCGGCAGGCGACGACCTGCTGGCGGGTGCGCTGGCGGCCTTGCGGGCCCTCGGCTCGCCCGCCGCCGATGACCTGGGGACGGCCGTCCGGGCCCTGGCACCCGTCGCCACCACCCGGTTGTCGGCGGCACTGCTGCAGGCCGCCGACGTCGGAGGCCTCGTCCCGGAGGCCGCCGAGGTGCTCCTCGCCCTGGCAGGTTCGGGCAGGCTCGAGGCCGCCGCCGGTCGTCTGATCGACGTCGGCCACACCAGCGGCTGGTACCTGGCCGCCGGGTTGCTGGTCGGCGTCGCGCACGCGGACCGCTCGGCGGTCCGCGTTCCGGCGTTCGGATGTGGCGGATTCCGGCACTCTCGGACGCCACTTGGGCCGCCAATAGGCGGGCTGGGCACTGGGGACGCGTCGTGACCGAGAGCGTGCTCGTCGCGCGCGGCCGGTACCACGATTCCGTGACGCTGATGCGGGCGAGCGCGGTGGCGCGGGACATCACGGGCGTCGAGACCGTCATCGCCGCGATGGGCACCGAGCTCAACCGGGCCCTGCTGGTCCAGGCGGGCTTCGCAGCGCCCGACGCGACGGCCGACGATCTGGTTGTCGCAGTGTTGGCGGACAGCCCGGCGACCGCCGAGGGGGCGATCGCCGCCATCGATCGGCACCTGGCCGAGCGGCGGACGTCAGGCTCCGGCGTCGCCCATCGTCGGGGCAAACCCCGCACGGTCGAGTCCGCTGCGGCCCGGGCACCCGACGCCGGCGTCGTCGTGGTCTCGGTGCCCGGCGCGCACGCCTACGTCGAGGCGATCGCGGCGCTGCGGGCGGGGCGCCACGTCATGGTCTTCAGCGACGGGGTGGACGTCGCCGCCGAGGTCGCCCTGAAGGGGGAGGCCACCGCGCTCGGCCGGCTGGTGATGGGCCCCGACTGCGGCACGACGATCCTCGACGGGGTCGGCCTCGGCTTCGCCAACGTCGTTGTCCCCGGGCCGGTCGGGCTGGTGGCGGCGTCGGGGACCGGCGCACAGCAGCTGTGCTGCCTGCTCGACGGTGCGGGGATCGGCGTTCGCCACGTGCTGGGGGTCGGGGGCCGCGACCTGTCGTCGGCCGTCGGCGGCGTGTCGGCGCTGGCGGCGCTGGCGGCGCTCGACGACGATCCGGCCGTGGAGGTCATCGGGGTGGTGTCCAAGCCCCCCGATCCCGCGGTGGCCGAGGCCGTTATGTCGGCGGCGGCCCAGTGCCGGACACCCGTGGTGCTGGCCCTGGTCGGCCCGGTCGGGCCCACGCTGACCGACGCAGCCGCCGAGATCGCCGACGCGTTGGGGGTGACGTTCGGCGAGCCGCAGCAGTGGCGTCCCCCGGGACGATCCGAGTTGCCCCGCCCCGGTCCCGTTCTCGGGCTGTTCAGCGGCGGCACCAACGCAGCGGAGGCGCTCGTCGTGCTGGAGCGGCGCCTCGGTCCGGTGCGCTCGAACGTGCACCCCGACCCGTTGCGGCGGATCGCACCCTTCGATTCTCCCGGTGGTGCCCACGTCTTGCTCGACCTGGGCGACGACGAGCTCACGGCCGGCCGACCGCATCCGATGATCGACCCGACGGTCGTGGCGGAGCGGGTGGCCGCGGCGGCCGACGCGGACGGCGGTGCCGGGGTCGTCGTGCTCGATGTCGTGCTCGGCCACGGCGCCCATCCCGACCCGGCCGCGGCGCTCGCTCCGGCCCTGACGGCCGCCCGGGCGGCCGGCGCTGCCACCGTGGCCGTGCTGATCGGCACCGGTGGCGACCCGCAGGGCCTCGACCGTCAGGCACGCGCCCTGGTCGACGCGGGCGCGACGGTCCACCGGAGCAATGCCCGCGCCGCCGAGGAGGCCGTGGCGTTGGCGACCGGCGCCGGGGCCGTGCCCGTCGGGACGAGGTCGAGCCGACCGTGAGCATCGGCGCCAGCCCCGTCACCGACCTGCTGGTGGCACCCGAGGCCGTCATCACCGTCGGGGCCCCGACGCTCGACGAGGCGCTGGCTGCCCAGGGCGTGGCCACGGTCCCCGTCGAGTGGCGGCCGCCGCCGGCCGGCTCGGCTGCGGCGGTGGCCAAGGTCACCGCCGACCCGCGGCTGGCGCCGGCCAACCGGACCGCCATCGACCGGATGACGGCGGTCCGTCCCCGGCTCGTCGACGTACGTCCCGCCGCCGAGCTGGTCGGGATCGGGCGTCACCAGCTACTGCACGCAGGCCCCCCGCTCGCCTGGGGCGCGGCCTCCGGCCCGATGCGAGGGGCGATCATCGGCGCCTGCCTCTACGAGGGCTGGGCCGACACCCCGGACGCCGCCGAGGGCCTCGCTGCGTCGGGGGCCATCGAGCTGGCGCCCTGCCACGACCACGCCAGCGTCGGTCCCATGGCCGGCATCGTGAGCCCCTCGATGCCGATGTGGGTGCTCGAGGAGGCCGGCGGGCGCACCAGCCGCAGCACGCTGAACGAGGGCCTGGGCAAGGTGCTGCGCTACGGCGCCTTCGGCGACGCCGTCACCGAGCGGCTGCGCTGGATGGAGCGCGTGCTGGGACCGATCCTGGCGTCGGGGCTCCGACGGCATGGGCCCATCGACGTCGGGGCGCTGATCGCCTCGATGGTGGCCATGGGAGACGAGGGCCACAATCGCAACCGTGCCGGCACGTCGCTGCTGGTACGGGCCCTGGCGCCCGACCTGGTGCGCACGCTCGAGGATGGCGACGCCGGTAGCCGGGCCGGCGATGTCGCCGACGTGCTGGCGTTCATCGACGCCAACGACCACTTCCTGCTCAACGTCGTCATGGGCGCCGCCAAGCTCGTCGCCGATGCCGGAGCGGAGGTCGCCGGCTCCAGCGTCGTCGTGGCCATGGCGCGCAACGGCACGGACTTCGGCATCCGGGTCGCCGGCACCGGCGACCGCTGGTTCACGGCCCCTGCCGCGGTACCCGAGGGGCTCTACCTGGGCGGGTTCGGTCCCGACGACGCCAACCCCGACATCGGCGACTCGGCGATCACCGAGACCGTGGGGCTGGGCGGGTTCGCCATGGCCGGCGCCCCAGCCATCGTGCAACTGGTCGGGGGCGACGTGGGCGACGCCGTGGGGTGGACGGAGCTGATGTACGAGCTGACGCTGGCCGAGCACCCGACCTGGACGCTCCCCGCCCTGGGGTTCCGGGGCGTGCCGTTCGGGATCGACGTGCTGCGGGTCGTGCGCACCGGGGTGGCGCCGATCGTCAACACCGGGATCGCCGGACGGGTGGCCGGGACGGGTCAGGTCGGCGCCGGGTTGGTGCGGCCGCCGCTCGACTGCTTCACCGCAGCGCTGGCCGCGGTGGCCGCGGTGGCCGAGTCGGCCGAGGTGGGAGGGCGATGAAACCCCCGCCGTTCGTCTACCACCGGCCGACGTCGGTGGAGGAGGCGACCCGGCTCCTGGCCGAGCTGGGCGACGAGGCCAAGGTCGTCGCCGGGGGCCAGAGCCTGGTGCCGCTGCTGAACTTCCGCCTGGCGGCTCCCGGCCACCTCGTCGACGTCAACAGCGTCAGCGGGCTCGACCGGCTGGACCGAGCCGACGGGGCGATCGAGGTCGGTGCCACCGTGCGCGACGCCCGGCTGCTGCGCGAGCCGCAGCTGGCCGCCGCCCACCCGCTGCTCGTCGAGGCCACCGGATGGATCGCCCACCCCGTGATCCGCAACCGCGGGACCGTGTGCGGCTCGTTGGCGCACGCCGACCCCGCGGCCGAGCTCCCCGCGGTGTTGGCGCTCCTGGACGGCAGCGTCGAGGCGGTGGCGTGGCGGCGCGGAGCGCTGACGTCCCGCCGGGTGCCGGCGGCAGCGCTGTTCGCCGGTCCCCTTCAGACCACCCTCGAGGCCGACGAGCTGGTGGTGGCGGCAACCTTCCCGACGCTGGAGGCGGGCACCGGCTGGGCGGTGTACGAGCTGGCGCGCCGGCACGGCGACTACGCGCTGGCGGGCGTCGTCCTCACCGTCACGGTCGACGGCGACGGGAAGCCGACGTCGGGCCGCGCCGCCTACCTGTCGTGCGCGCCCACGCCGGTGGTCATCGACGTCGGTCCGGTGCTGGCGGACGGGCGCGCCGGTCCCGACGCGCTCTACGACCTCGTCGCCTCGTCCCTGGACCCGACCGACGACATCCACGCCACTGCTGAGTACCGACGGCACCTGGCCGCCACGCTCACCGTCCGGGCCCTCGACCGTACGCTCGAGCGGGCCCGCGCCGGCACTGGCATGAGCGATCCGCCGTCGGAGGTTCCGGCGTGACACCCGCCCCGCCCCCGCCGACGGGAGGCAACGGCGAATGGTCGGCGCAGGTTGAGGCAATCGCGCACGGCAACCGTTCGGTATTCCCTCGGGCTCGCAGGACCGTTCGTCATTGCCTCGCGGACAGGACGGGCCAGCGGTGAACCAGATCGACGACCTCCACGAGGTGGTCGTGACCGTCAACGGCGTCACCCGGTCGGCACGCGTGCCGGCTCGCCGGCTGCTGTCCGACGTGCTCCGCCACGACCTGCGGCTCACGGGCACCCATGTCGGCTGCGAGCACGGCGTCTGCGGCGCCTGCACCGTCCTGCTGGAGGGCGAGCCCATCCGCTCGTGCCTGACGTTCGCAGTGATGGTCGACGGCTCCCGCATCACCACGGTCGAGGGGCTCGCCGGTCCCGACGGGGAGCTCGGCCCCGTGCAGCGGGCGTTCCGCGAGTGCCACGGCCTCCAGTGCGGGTTCTGCACGCCGGGCTTCCTGCTGCTCACCACCGAACTGCTGGCGCGCAGCCCGGAACCCGGCGACGACGAGATCACGGAGGCGCTGGGGGGCAACCTCTGCCGCTGCACCGGTTACGTCAACATCGTCCGATCGGTGCGGCGAGCCTCGGAGCTGGCGAGGGAGCAGCGCTCGTGAGCACGCGCTGGTTCGGCGAGAGGGTCGAGCGCCGCGAGGACCAGCGCCTGCTGACCGGCGCCGGACGGTTCCTCGACGACACCGGGCACGACGCGCTAGGCGTGGCGTTCGTGCGCAGCCCGCACGCACACGCCCGCATAACCGGCATCGACGTCGCCGACGCCCTCGACGTCGACGGCCTGGTGGCCATCTACACGTGGGATGACCTGCCGGGGCGCCTGGCGGATCCCCTGCCGCTGCTGATCCCGCACCCGGACCTCACGCACCCCCGGACCCAGTACGCCCTAGCCCGCGGGGAGGTCAACCACGTCGGCGAGCCGGTCGCCATGGTGGTGGCGGACGACCGCTACGTGGCCGAGGACGCCGCCGAGCGCATCGTGGTCGACTACGAGCCGCTTGCTGCGGTCGTCGGCATCGGACCCGCCCGCGCGGCCGAGCACCTGGTTCATCCCGACGTCCCCGGGAACGTGGCCGCGGTGACCACCCAGGAGCTGGGTGACGCCCGCGCCGCCATCGCCGCTGCGCCCCGGGTCCTCGAGCTCGACCTGTCCATCGAGCGCTCGCTGTCGTCGCCGCTCGAGGGCCGGGGTGTCCACGCCCGCTGGGACGCCGACGACCAGCGCCTGCGGATCCGCACCTCCACGCAGACGTCGACCGGCGTGCGGGCGGCAGTGGCCAACATCTTCGACCTGCCGGATGTGGCCGTCGAGGTGATCACCCCCGACGTCGGTGGCGGCTTCGGCACCAAGGTGTTGCACCCGTACCCCGAGGAGGTCCTGGTGCCGTGGGCGGCGCGCACGCTGAGGCGCGAGGTGAAGTGGGTCGAGGACCGCTACGAGCACTTCGTCTCGGCGACCCACGAACGGGGCCAGGAGCACCACGTGCGCGTCGGGTTCGACGACGACGGAATCATCCTGGGGCTCGAGGTCGAGTTCTGGCACGACACCGGTGCCTACACGCCCTACGGCATCGTGCTGCCCATCATCACCGCCACGCAGCTCCCGGGGCCGTACCGCCACCGCCACTACCGGGTCACGTTCACGTCGCTCTACACCAATACGGTGACCTGCACGCCCTACCGGGGGGCCGGGCGGCCGCAGGGCTGCTTCGTGATGGAGCGGACGATCGACCGCATCGCCGAGCAGCTCGGGCTCGACCGGGCCGAGGTGCGGGCGCGCAACCTCATCGGGCCCGACGAGTTCCCCTACGACTTCGACATGGTGTTCCAGGACGGTCGGCCGCTCATCTACGACTCCGGTGACTACCCGGCGCTGCTGGAGCGTCTGAAGGACCTGGTGGGCTGGGACGGCTTTGCCGCCGAGCGGGAGGCGGAAAGAGCGCGGGGCCGCCACCGCGGCATCGGCCTGGCCTGCTACGTCGAAGGCACGGGGGTCGGTCCCTACGAGGGTGGGCACGTCCACGTCGAGACCAACGGACGGGTCATGGTGGCGACCGGCCTCACGTCGCAGGGCCAGGGGCACGAGACGGTGTTCGCGCAGATCGTTGCCGACGAGCTGGGCGTGGACGTGGCCGACGTGTTCGTCACCACCGGGGACACGCGCCGCTTCCCCTACGCCGTCGGCACGTACGCCAGCCGCGCCGCGGTGATGAGCGGCAATGCCGTGGCGCTGGCCGCCCGGCAGGTGCGGGACAAGGCGATCCGGGTCGCCGCCGAGGCACTGGAGGCGGCCCCCGAGGATCTCGACATCGAGTCCGGGGTGGTGCACGTGCGGGGCGCACCGAGCCGCGGCATCCCGCTCGCGCAGGTGGCCGTGCTGTCCAACCCGCTCCGTTACGCGTTCTCGAAGGAGGCCCAGGCCGCCACCCAGTTCGCGTCGCCGGCCGACCCCGACGCTCCGCCCGTCGCGGAGGACGACGAACCCGGCCTCGAGGCACGCGACTACTACTCGCCCGTGCGCTCGACCTTTGCCTCGGGGATGCATGCTGCGGTGGTGGAGGTCGACCCCGACACCGGCACCGTCGACGTGCTGCGCTATGCGGTGGTGCACGACTGCGGGCCGCTGATCAACCCGATGATCGTCGAGGGCCAGATCCACGGCGGGGTCGCCCAGGGGGTGGCGGGAGCCCTCTACGAGCGGCTCGCCTACGACGGCTCGGGCAACCTCACCAATGCCAGCTTCATGGACTTCCTGATGCCGTACCTCAGCGAGGTGCCCACGCCGGTGGTCGGCCACCTGGAGACGCCGTCGCCGCTGAACCCGCTGGGGATCAAGGGTGCGGGCGAGGCCGGCGTGATCCCGGGCTCGGCGTGCCTGGCCGCCGCCATCGAGGACGCGGCGGGGGTGCGCATCGACCGGATGCCCATCTCGCCGCCGGAGCTGTGGGCGTTGCTCGGCGAAAGGGTGGCGACGTGAAGACGACGTTCCCGATGTCGGCGCCGCCGGAGGCGTGGGCGGCGCTGGCCGATCCGCAGCGGCTCGCAGCCGCGCTGCCCGGTTGCCGGTCGGTCGCCCGAGATCCCGAGGGCGGCGGCACGCTCCACGTTGTGACCGAGGTGGCCGTGGCGTCCGTGCGAGGGCTGTGGGCAGGCACCGTGGCGGCCGTCGACGCCGACGCGGTGCGCGTGCGGGGGTCGGGAGCGCCGGGCGCCGTGGACCTGACGGTGCGCGCCGACCCCGAGCGCACGGCGCTCACGGTCGAGGGCACGGTCGACGGTGCCCTGGGCACGGTCGGCTCGGCCGTGCTGGCCGCTGCGGTCAGGCGGATGGCCGAGGACGTGTTGGCGGGGGCGACCGGAATCCTCGGGTCTCCCGCCACCCAACCCGTTTTCCCCGCGGGATCGGTCGTGGGGGCGACCATTCCCGCGGGGAAAACCACCGGGGGTGGGCGGCACCGCATTCCTCGCTCGGCGGCCATCGTGGCCGTGGTCGCCGTGATCGTGGCCGCCCGGCGCCGGGCGGCCCGGAGGGCCGGATGACCCCGTTCGTGGCCGCAGCCCTGCAGCTCGCGCCTGCGGCGGGCCCGCTGACGCCCGACACGATCAAGGCCAACGTCGAGGCCGCCCTCGACCTGGCGCACCGCTGCGTCGGCGCCGCGGGGGCCGCCCTCGTCGTGGCGCCCGAGACCGTCACTACCGGTTTCGCCCCGGGCCTCGACGCCACCGACCTGTGGGACCTGGTGGGACCGATCCCCGGACCACTCACCGAGGGGGCCCAGGCACTCGCCGCCGAGCTGGGCGTCCTGCTCGTGTGGCCCACCTACGAGGCCGGACGCGACCGGGGCGTCGTGTACAACGCCGCCACGGTGATCGGTCCCGACGGCGACGTGCTGGGCACCTACCGCAAGACCCACCTGTTCCCGAGCGAGCGGCAATGGGCCACACCGGGCGACGACGTGCTGGTCGTCCCCACCCCGCTCGGGCGACTGGGCAGCGTGATCTGCTTCGACGGCGACTTCCCCGAGCTGGTGCGCATAGAGGCCGGGATGGGGGCGCAGGTCGTGGTGCGGCCGTCGGCCTTCCTGCGGGCCGCCGACATCTGGGAGCTCACCACCCGGGCCCGGGCGTACGACAACCACGTGTACGTGGTGGCGCCCAACGCCGTCGGCGTCGATCCCGGCGGGTTCGTCTACTTCGGCAACTCCCTGATAGTCGGTCCGACGGGCGAAGTGCTGGCGCGCGGCACCAGCCAGCCGGGCTGGGTGTCGGCCACCATCGGGCTCGACCCCATGGCGACGATCAGCCCGGGATCGTCGGTTCGCCAGAGCTTCGACCACCTGGCCGAGCGCAACCTGGACCTGTACCGGCGCCACCGTGACGTGCTCGAGGCCGAAGCCGGATCGGCGTTCCCGCTGCCGGGGGACGAATGACCGCGAGCCGCTTGCGGCTGGGGATCGACACGGGCGGGACGTTCACCGACGTGGTGGTGCTGGACGAGGCGACCGGCGCACTCGCCACCACCAAGACGCCATCGACGCCCGCGGACCACTCGGCGGGGTTCCTCACCGGTGCCGAGAAGGGCTTGGCGGCGGCCGGGGCGGCCTGGCCGGGCGTGGCGTCGGTGTTCCACGGCACGACCGTGGCCACCAATGCGCTCCTCCAGGGCGAGGTGACGGGGCTCGGCTTCCTCACCACCGCCGGGTTCCGGCACCTGCTCGAGATCGGACGCCAGAGCGTGCCCGACGGCTACGGCAACTCCTATTTCTGGGTCAAGCCCGATCGGATCGTGCCGCTGCACCTCGTGCGCGAGGTGCCCGAGCGCCTCGACGCGACCGGCGCCGTCCTCCGCCCCCTCGATGAGGCTGCGGTCGTGGCCCAGGCCGGGTGGTTTCGGGACCACGGCGTCACCGCGGTCGGCGTCTGCCTGTTGCACGCCTACGCCAATCCCGCCCACGAGCTGCGGGTGCGCGACCTGTTCGCCCACGCCTACCCGGAGTGCTCGGTGTCGATCAGCTCCGACGTGCTGCGCGAGTACCGGGAGTACGAGCGCTCGGTCACCACCCTGGTCGACGCCTTCGTGAAGCCGTCGGTCGCCACGTACGTCGAGCGCCTGGCCACCCAGCTGGCCGAGCGGGCGGGGGAGGGCGTGCCGTTCTTCGTCATGAAGTCCAACGGCGGCGTGACGTCGGCCGACCAGGTGGCCCGCAAGCCCATCACCACGGTGCTGTCGGGCCCGGCCGCCGGCGCTCTCGGCGCCGCCGCGGTCAGCCATGCCGCGGGCTTCGACGATGTGGTGACCCTCGACGGTGGCGGAACCTCTACGGACGTGGCCGTCATCCGCTCCGGGGCGCCCTCGCTCACCACCGAGGCGACCGTCGGGCGGTTCCCGGCCAAGGTGCCGATGATCGACATCGTCACCGTCGGCGCCGGCGGCGGATCGATCGCCTCGGTGTCGCCCGAGGGGACGCTCAAGGTGGGCCCGCGCTCGGCGGGCGCCGATCCCGGGCCACTGTGCTACGGCCGGGGCGGCAGCGAGCCGACACTGACCGACGCCGCGCTGGTGCTCGGGCGCATTCCGCCGCACCTCCTCGCCGGCGAGATCCCGCTCGACCACGCCGCCGCGCAGGCGGGCTTGGACGCCCTGGCCGGCGAGCTCGGGTTGACAACCGAGGCGTGTGCCGACGGGATCCTCGAGATCTGGGCATGGAACCAGGCCAACGCCATTCGCCAGGTCACAGTCCGCCGGGGGATCGACGTTCGCGACCTGGCGCTGTGCGCCTTCGGCGGCTCCGGCCCGCTGCAGGCCGGTCGGCTGCTCGACGTGCTGGGCCTGGCCGCCGCGGTCGTCCCGCCCGATCCCGGCAACCTCTGCGCCTTCGGTCTGCTCACCGTCGACGTCCGCATCGACGACGTCCGCACGTTCGTCGCCAAGCACGCCGAGCTCGACCTCGTGGCGCTTGCCGGCGTGTACAGGGAGCTCGAGGAGGAAGCGGCGTCCGCCCTGGCGGCGGAGGGTTTCGACGGCGCCGACCAGCGCTTCCTGCGCTCGGCCGACCTCCGCTACGACGGCCAGGCGTTCGAGGTCCGGGTCGACGTGCCCGGCGCTGCGATCGACGCCGGCTGGACCGCGGCTGTGCTCCACCGCTTCCACGACGAGCACGAGCGCCTCTACGGCTACTGCTACCGCGACCGGCCCCACCACGGCGTCGAGTGGGTCAACGTCCGCCTGGCCGGTGTCGGGCCGCTGGACGCCCCGCCCATCGCGCCCGTCCGCGCCGGCACCGGCAAGGTGGCCACCACCGGCGTCAGACCCGTGTTCTTCGACGGGTCGTGGAACGACACGCCGGTGGTGTGGCGGGGCGACCTCGGCGCCGGCGACGAGGTCCGGGGGCCCGCGGTCATCGAGGAGTATGGCTCGACCCTGCCGGTCCCGCCGGGCGTGCACGCCGTGGTCGACCGCCTCGGCGCCCTGGTCGTACGGCGTGCGGACGGGCGGCGGCCAACGTGACCACCACGCCAACTGGTCGTAGCTGTTCGGCGCATGACCGCACGGCTACGCCCAGAACGAGTTTGACCGACGTCGAGCCTGTGCTGCTCGAGATCGTCGAAGGGACGCTGGCGTCGATCGAGGCCGAAGTGGAGGACCAGATCGGCCGCACATCACGCTCGCCGATGATCCGCGACCAGCACGACTTCCGGGCCGGGATCCACGACCGGCGGCTTCGCAAGCTGACCGGGCGCTCGTACTCCGCCCTGGTGCACCCGGTGGTGCGCGACTTCCCGGTCGACGCCATGCGGCCGGGCGACGTGTATTTCCACAACGACGTTTACCTGTCCGAGGGTGGCATCGGCCACCTGCCCGACCTGTGTGTCACTGTGCCGGTCTTCGATGGAGACGTGGTGGTTGCGTTCGTCCAGGCGTTCGGCCACCACGACGACATCGGAGGGTCGGTACCGGGCTCGATGCCGTCGCACGCCACCTCGGTGTTCGAGGAAGGGCTCATGGTGCCACCGGTGAAGCTCTACGGCGCCGGCGTACCCAACGACGGCGTCATCCGCATCCTCACCCGCAACTCGCGCATGCCCGACTCGATCGCCGGCGACCTGGACGCCGAGTGCTCGGCGTGCCTCATGGGCGCCGCCCGGCTGGCCGACCTGTTCGCCCGGTACGGCCGCCCGGCGGTCGAGGCCTGCTTCGACGCCATCGTGGCATCGTGCGCCGAGACGTTCCGCCGCGAGCTGCTCGCCAAGATCCCCGACGGCACCTGGACGTGGGAGGACTACGCCGAGCACGACGGCGTCGACGAGCCCCGGTTGCACCGCCAGCGCATCACGCTCACCAAGACGGCCGACAAGCTGCTGCTCGACCTCACCGGCACGAGCCCCCAGGCCAAGGGCCCCATCAACCACGCCGGCAACTACGCCGACGGCAACTTCCTGAAGAAGTGGCTGGCCCCGATCCTGCGAAACCTGGCCGACACACCCGAGCGCATGGCCCAGCTCGATGTCAACGAGGGTGTGGTCGAGCTGATCGACATCCGCTTCCCGCCGCCCGGCAGCCTGGTGACGCCCGAGTTCCCGGCACCGACCAACGCGCGGACCTTCGTGATCCTGCGGCTGCTGGGCGTGCTCGCCGGGGTGATCGCCAAGGCGGTCGACGGCTACATGCCCGCCGACCAGGAGACGATCCGCTACACCGGCATCTCGGGCCACGACGCCGACGGTCGCTGGTACCTCAACCGCGAGATCCTCGGTGGCGGCTCCGGCGGCCGTTACTACGCGGACGGCAGCGACACCATCCACGTGGTGCCCGAGTCGCGCAACCTGCCGGTCGAGTTCGTGGAGACCCGGTTCCCCGTGCGGGTCGAGACCCTGGCCCTGGCCACCGACTCGGGTGGCGCCGGCACCTTCCGGGGTGGGCTCGGCTACCGCAAGGAGATCCGGGTGCTCCACGACGCCAGCTTCATGTCGGTCGCCGACCGCTCCATCCTGTCGTGCTGGGGCGTGCGGGGCGGCCGGGCCGGCACGCCGTTCCGCGTCACCATCGACCCCGGTGGGCCCGCCCAGCGGGTGATGCCCGGGCTGTGCGACTGGGAGCCGGTCACCGCCGGCGAGGTGATCCGCATCGAGACGACGGGCGGCGGCGGCTGGGGCGACCCGCTCGAGCGCAACGCCGGCCAGGTGGCTGTCGACGTGGTCCAGGGCAAGGTGAGTGCGGCGGCGGCCCGGGACGACTACGGCGTGGTGTTCACGGGCGACGAAGCTGACGCTGTGGTGGACGTCGCGGCCACCACCGAGCTCCGGGCCAGTCTCACCGCCGGGCGCGGTCGGCCCACGATGTTCGACCGCGGCCCTGGCTATCCCGTCCTCGCCGGCGGCGCCACTCACGCCGAGGTGGACGAGGCCGACGCGTTCGCTCCGCCGGCGGGAGGGGAGTCCGGGTGACCGCCGGCGAGGTGATGGCAGCCGCCGACGCCTGGCGAGGGCACGGCTTTTCGGGCACCGCCTCCGATCTCGTCGCCGCCGGCACGCTGCCCCGCGCCTGGGCGGCGCGTTGGGCGGGCGCCCCGGGCGCCCCGACGCTCGTCGGTCCCGACGGGCGCTGGCGAAGCGCCGCCGAGCTCGAGGAACGGACCGCGGTGGTCGCGGCCCGGTTCGCAGCGGCCGGACTGGCTGCGGGCGACCGGGTGTTGGTCAGCGCCACCGCGTCCGTCGACCTGGCCGTGGCCCACATCGCCGCCCTGCGCCTGGGGTTGGTCGTGGTTCCCGTCAACACCGCGTTCGGGCCCACCGAGATCGGCGCGGTGGCGGCCGCCGCCAACCCGGCGCTGGCGGTGCTGGACGATCCCGGACGGCTCCCCGGGGTGCCCTCCACCGGCGTCGCCGTCGATCTCCCGGGGGGTAGGGTGCCCGACCTCGACGTCGCGGGACCGGACGACACGGCGTTGCTGGTGTTCACCTCCGGCACCACCGGCACCCCGAAGGGCGTGCCACTGAGCCACGCCAACCTGCTGGCCACGTCAGCGGCGATCGAGGTGGCCTGGCGCTGGACCCCGGGCGATCGCCTGCTGCTGGCTCTGCCGCTCTTCCACGTGCACGGCCTCGGTGTGGGACTGCACGGCACCCTGCTGGCCGGCGCGTCGGCGGTCATCCTGCCGCGGTTCGAGGCCGACGCCGTGCTCGACGCCATCGCCGCCACCCGGGCCACCCTGATGTTCGGTGTGCCGACGATGTGGGTCCGTCTCGCCGCCAGCCCCCGGGTCGCCGAGCTGGCCGCGCTGCGCCTGTGCGTGTCAGGGTCGGCGCCGCTCGACCCCTCGACCTTCGCCGCACTGGAGGCCAGCATCGGTTCACCCGTGATCGAGCGCTACGGGATGACCGAAACCGGCATGCTCGTATCCAACCCCTACGACGGCGACCGCCGGGCCGGATCGGTGGGGTTGGCGCTGCCCGGGGTCGAGGTTCGCCTCGAGGAGCGCGACGGGGCCGGCGAGCCGGCCGGGGAGATCCTGGTGCGAGGGCCGAACGTGTTCGCCGGGTACCTCGGTGGCGTCGGTGCCGACGCCTTCACCACCGACGCCTTCACCACCGACGCCTGGTTTCGGACCGGCGACCTGGGCCGGGCCGACCCCGACGGCTACCTGCGCATCGTCGGTCGCTCGAAGGAGCTGATCATCACCGGGGGCTTCAACGTCTACCCCCGCGACGTGGAGGACGTGCTGCGCGACCACCCGGGTGTCGCCGACGTCGCAGTCGTGGGTGTGCCCGACCGGGAGTGGGGTGAACGGGTCGTCGCCTGCGTCGTCGCCGCCGACACCGCCGATGCCGGGGAGTTGCTGGCGTGGGCCGCGGAGCGGCTCGCCCCCTACAAGCGGCCCCGGGAGGTGCGCTTTGTCGACGAGCTACCCCGCAACGCCCTCGGCAAAGTCGTGCGCGCTGCGCTGGTCAGTTGACCGCGACCGACCTCGATCGAGCCCGAGGGTGGGCCATCCGGAACGACGCGCGTCGCAGCACGGGTCTGGCGGCCGGCGGCGGTTCCACGACGTATCGTGCAGGTCTCATGACGATGGGGCCGGATCCGGGCGGACCGGGCGGCGTGTCCGCCGACATCGCGGCGCGATTGGTGCGGGCCTTGGACACCTCGCCATCGACCGTGGTGGCGTTGATCAGTGAGGACTTGCGGAACCTCTGGGTGAGCCGCTCGGTCGCCTGGGTCGTGGGCGACGATCCCGCCACAGCGATGAGTGAGAAGGCGCTCACTAGGGTCCACCCCGACGACGTCCCTCGCCTGCTGCACGGTCTCGCCCAGGCGAAGGCCGCGGCGCCGGCGGACGCGCCCTGCCTGCGCGTCGTCGAGCCGCTCCGATTCCGGGTCGAGCGTCCCGACGGCGGCTGGGTGGCACTGGAGTCGTTGGTCATCAACCTCCTCGACGACCCGGTGGTGAACGGGCTCGTGGCCATCGTGCGGCGGGTCGGCGGCGAGGTCGAGGGGGTCGGTCGTGTCGTCGACCTGCTGGTTGCCGACGCGCCGCTACGGGAGGTGCTCGCCGCCTGCGCCGGCCTCGTGCCCGATTACCTGGGGTCGGCGGCGGTGGTCACCATCCGCCAGGGGCATCCGGTGATCGCTGCATCGGCAGGCACGCCGGCGGAGCGACTGAGCGTCGACGACCGCTGGTGGCGCGATACGTTGGCCGATGGCCGGGCTCGCACGACGCTGGATCACGCCGGGTTCCCCGACGACCTGGCCGTCCGAGCGCGTGACGCGGGGTTCCGGTCCACCTGGGTGCTTCCCCTCTGCGACGTCGCCGCCGACGAGGTGATCGGCTGCCTGGTCGTCTGGGTGCGGATCGCAGCCGAGCCGAACATCACCAACGAGACCGGCGTCCGGCAGGCCGAGCGCCTGGCGGGATTGGTGATCGGCGAGCAACGCCGTCGCGACGCCCTGCGCCACGAGGCACTCACCGACCCGCTCACGCGGGTGGCGAACCGGTCGGCCCTGCGGGTGCGCTTCGACGCGTCGACTGATCCGCTGACGGTGGCGATCATCGATCTCGACGGATTCAAGTTGGTCAACGACACCCACGGCCACGAGGCGGGCGACGCGGTCCTCCAGGTGGTGGCCCAGCGGATCGTCGGGGCCGTGCGCCAGGACGACCTCGTCGTCCGGCTCGGTGGTGACGAGTTCGCCGTAGTCTTCGCCGCCGGCACGGCAGCCGAGGGCATGGTCCGCTCGATGCGCCGAGTCGTCGACTCGATCGCGAGCCCGATCCAGCTCGGCAACCTGACGGTTTCGGTCGGGGCCAGCAGTGGCCTGGCCACGGGAAGGCCACCCGACGTCATGCAGGACGCGGACCGAGCGCTCTACGAGGCCAAGGGCACCAGGAGGTTCGACAGCCAGGGCCCGCCTCACGACGTGCCATGACGCTGCACGGCGCGGGCGTAGATGGTGTCCTCGATCGGGTCAAGACGCTGCTGAGCGCCCACGAGCGATGCCCGACGACCTGATCCCGTTCCGCGTCCAGATCCCGGACACCGACCTGCGGGACCTCCGTGAGCGGTTGGCGCGCACCCGTTGGCCGGAGGGCGAGACCGTCGAGGACTGGTCGCAGGGAGTGCCACTCGCCTACATGCGAGAGCTGTGTGCCCACTGGGCGGACGGGTACGACTGGCGGGCGACCGAGGCGCGGCTGAACGCCCTGCCTCAGTTCCGAACCGAGATCGACGGGCTGGCGATCCACTTCGTCCACATCCGCTCGCGGTATCCCGACGCGCTTCCACTCGTTATGACACACGGCTGGCCCGGTTCGATCGTCGAGTTCCTGAAGGTGATCGGGCCCCTCACCGACCCGACAGCCCACGGTGGCGATGCCGCCGATGCCTTCCACGTGGCGTGCCCTTCGCTTCCCGGCTACGGCTTCAGCGACCGGCCGGCGCAGCGGGGCTGGAACGTCGAGCGGATCGCCGGGGCCTGGGTTCGGCTGATGGCCCGGCTGGGCTACGACCGCTACGGCGCCCAGGGCCACGACTGGGGGACGAGCATCACCGCCAGCATCGGCCAGCAGGATCCCGCCCACGTGGTCGGCATCCACCTCGTCCCGCCGCTGGCGGCCCCCGACGCGGCGACGTTCGACGATCTCACCGCTGCCGAACGGGCGGCGCTCGCCGACCTCGAGCGGGCCCAGGAATCCGAGTCGGGCTACGCCATCGAGCAGGCGACCCGGCCGCAGACCCTGGGCTACGGGCTGGTTGACTCCCCGGTGGCCCTGTGTGCCTGGATCGTGGAGAAGTTCCAGGCCTGGACCGACTCCGGCGGCCATCCCGAGAACGTCCTCGGGCGCGACGAGCTCCTCGACAGCGTGATGCTCTATTGGCTTCCCGGCACGGGCGCCTCGTCGGCCCGCCTGTACTGGGAGAGCTTCAAGCAGGTGTCGGAGCGATTCAGCCGCTCGACCCGCGACACCGTCGACGTGCCGGCCGGCTGCTCGATCTTCCCGAAGGAGATCCCACGGGTCTCCCGCCGCTGGGCCGAGCGGCGGTTCACCGACATTCGCTACTGGAACGAGCTCGACCGCGGCGGGCACTTCGCCGCCTTCGAGCAACCCGGGCTCTTCGTCGAAGAGGTCCGGTCGTTCTTCCGGCTGGTCCGATGATCAGCTCGCCCGCCGCGCCGCCAGCGCCGGCACGGCGTCGATCTTCTCCGTGTCAAGGTGGTCCCACAGGATCCCGGGCGGGCGCCGCGCGTGGGGGGTGTGGATCACCTCGGCGGGCGTGACGATCAGGTCGACCCGGAAGTCATGGTCGGTCTCCGGGAGCTCCGAGTCGACCACCTGGATCGGGTGGACGGTGGTTGCGATCGCGGTGTCGTCGTCGATCCAGCCGTCCTCGATACCGAGCGCCATCTCCAGGTCGCTGTAGCCGCCACCCTTGCCGATGCGCACCCCCTCCGGATTGACGCACACCGATCCGCAGACGACGAGGTCCAAGCACGGCACCAGGTCCACCCCGAGCGGCTGACCGTGGCGATCGGCCCCTGTGATCGACGCCGCCCTTCGAGGCGGGACGTCGAGGACGGCGGGGTCCAGCAGCAGGAACGGCTCGGCCGTGCGGAGCCGGGGCACGGCCATGACCACGAGCTTGCCGGCGGCGAGCGCGGCCGCCCGCACGGGTAGCTGCGGGAGGTCGGGGTTCGACTTGAGCGCCGTGGTGCGCTCCCAGGCTTCCAGGTGGGCTAGGCGGTCCGCGGCCCGCTCGGCGCCGATGAAGTTGGGGATGCGGCCACGGGCGCCGGGGAAGCGGGCGACACGCTTCTCGCTCATCGCCGCCCAGACGCGGCTGCGCCATGAGTTCTTCGCATCCTCGACCGCGCCGTCGGTGGGCACTCGGCCAGTCTGGCGTGCCTGGGCCTCCACCGCCGCGCCGGACTGGCATCCTTGCGCGATGCCGCGGACCCCGAGGCTCGCGTCGACGCCAGGCGTCCACGGCCATGTCGACGTTCGGGTCTATGCGGAGCTGAACGACTTCGTGCCGGCGGAGTTGCGGTGCGGCGTCATGCGCCGGCCGTTCCGGCCTCATCAGACCGTGAAGGACGTCATCGAGGCGGCCGGCGTACCCCATACGGAGGTCGACCTCGTCCTCGTGAACGGCGAGCCCGTCGATTTTGCCCATCTCCCGCAGCCGGGCGACCGGATCGCCGTCTATCCGGTGTTCGAGACGCTCGACATCGGGGCCATCAACCGGCTGCGTCACCAACCGTTGCGCGACGTCCGCTTCGTGATCGACGTCCACCTGGGGCGTCTGGCCCGGCTCTTGCGCTTGCTGGGCTTCGACGCCCGCTGGTCGAACGACCTCGACGACGAGGTGCTCGCCGCCATCGGCGAATCCGAGCATCGGATCGTGCTCACCCGCGACCGCGGCCTGCTCAAACGCCGGCGCGTGACGCATGGCCTCTTCGTGCACGCCGAGCGCCCCGTCGAGCAGGCCGCCGAAGTGGTGCAACGGCTCGATCTGGCCAACCGGCTGGCGCCGTTCACCCGCTGCCTCCGTTGCGGCGGCGAGCTGGCGCCGGTGGGCAAAGCCGAGGTCATCGATCGCCTCGAGCCGCTCACCCGCCGGTACTTCGACGAGTTCCAGCGGTGCCAAGGGTGTGGGCAGATCTACTGGCGCGGCTCTCACCACGCCCGGCTGGCTCAGGTCGTCGAACGGGTCCGAGCCGCCACCGATCCGCGATAGCCGGTCACCCGGTCGAGCGGACGAAGTCCACGATCACCTGGGCCAGCTGCGGCCCCCGGTCCTCCTGGAGGAAGTGGCCGGCGCCCTCGATGGTGGTGTGCGGCTGCCCGGCCGTGCCGGGGATGAGCTTGCGCAGTGGGCGGTCGGCGCCCTTGGTGATGGGGTCGGAGTCGCTGAACGCGCAGAGGAACGGCTTGTCGAAGCGCCGGAGCGATTCCCAGGCGTCGCGGTTGGGCTGGGCCTCGGGGTCGTCGGGTGAGGCCGGCACCAGCGTCGGGAACTGGCGAGCCCCCTCCTTGTAGCTCTCGTCGGGGAACGGCGCGTCGTAGGCGGCGACCACCGCAGCGTCGAGGTCGCTGGTGCAGCCGCCATTGACGATCCGCCCGACCGGGAGCTCGGGCACTTCCTGGCTGAACCGCCGCCACGCAAAGAACGCGTCGCCGAGATTGCGATCGCCCGTGGGCAGGAAGGTGTTGGCGGCGACCACCCTGGCGAACCGGTCGGACCGGGCAGCGACGAGCCGCAGCCCGATCAGCCCGCCCCAGTCCTGACCGACGAGGGTGATGTCCTGGAGGTCCAGTGTGTCCAGGACATGGGCGGCGAGCCAGCGCACGTGCCGCGCGTAGGTGTAGTCGCCGCGCTTGGTCGGCTTGTCGGACCGGCCGAAGCCGACGAGGTCGGGCGCAACGGCCCGCAGCCCGGCATCGACGATCACCGGGACCATGTGACGGTAGAGGTACGACCACGACGGCTCGCCGTGGAGGAGCAGCACGACGGGGGCATCGGCGTCGCCCTCGTCGACGTGGTGGACCCGCAGGCTGCCGCCGTCGTCGTCGGGGATGTCGGCGTAGTGGGGCACGAACGGGTAGCCGGGCAGGTCGGCGAAGCGGTTGTCGGGCGTGCGCAGAGTTTCCATTGGCGGTTCCTCCGATGTGTCCGGGGCGTCAGGCCGGGGCGTCGACGAGGAGCTCGCGGCGCTCCGCCGGTAGCGAGTCGTACAGGTCGGCCACGAGGTCGCTCCGGATCGACCGGCACGCGGCGTCGTCCCAGCGGTTGTGCCACTGGTAGGGATCCTCGTCGACCCGGTAGAGCTCGCCCTCGCTGCCGTCATAGTGGACGCCGCACGCCCGGAGCACGCCGTCGCCCCAGGTCCGCTCCAGCCCGTTGGGCCGACCGTCGGTGCTCTCCTCGTACACCGTGCACAGCCAGCTGTCGCGGTAGATCGAGCGCATGTGCATGCCATAGCCGGGGAACTGGCTGTCCCACTCGCACAGCACCCGCTCGTTGGTGCCGGCGCCCGCAGCCGTCGGCAGCGCCCGCCCCTGCATCCATGGCGCCGGTTCGACCTCGGCGATGGCACAGAACGTGGGTGCCAGGTCGACGCCGCCCACGGGGTCGGAGAGGTCGGCGGGCGTCACGCCCGCCGAGGGGGCCGGGCGCCAGACGAGAGGCAGCCGCATGAGGGCGTCGACGTGGAACGGCCCCTTGTAGAGCAGCCCGAGGTCGCCCTGGAGCTCACCGTGGTCGGTGGTGAAGATCACGTCGGTGTCGGCGGTCCACCCCCGGGCCTCGACGGCGGCGAGCACGCGGCCGACCGCCTCGTCGATCAGTTCGTTCATGACGTGGACCCGGGCGTTGATCTCCCGCACCTGGTCGTGGGTGAGCGACCCAGGGGAGAACCGCATCGGCCCGCCCTCGGCGTTGAGGAACGTGCCCTCGTACCAGCGCAGCCAGTGTGCCGGCCTGTCGGCGAGCAGCTTGCGCGTCCGGTCGGCGTCGCCCGGATGGCCGGGGGGCAGGTCCAGCTCGCGCCAGTCGACCCGGTGCATCTCGGACTGGGGCGGGTCCCAGGGGTGGTGCGGATCGGGAAAGCTGAGCCAGCAGAACCAGTCGTCGCCGTCCTGCACCGTGTCGAGCCAGTCGATGCAGCGATCGGCAGCCCAATCGGTGTGGTACCAGCCCCGCGGAATCGGGTTGTGCTTGGTCTCGGGGGCGGCGGTGTCGCCGCCGGGCTCGGCGCCGAGCAGCGAGCCGAACGACTCGAGGTGCTCGGGATGGTTCTCGGCCAGCCACTCTCCGTAGTGCGACAGCGCCCGGCCCCGGAAGGCGGCGACATGGACCGCGTTGATGGCGTGCTCGAAGCCCCGCCAGGGGCCGGTGTCGCCGCGGGCGGCGCGCGCGTTCTCCTCCCAACGGTTGTTGGGATCGAAGCCCGGCTCGAAGTGCGCCTTGCCGATGAGCGCGGTGCGGTACCCGGCCTTCTCGGCGAGGTACGCGGCGACGCTGGGGGCGTCGGCGGGCAGGGCGATGCCGTTGGCCACCACACCGTGGGTGCGCGGGTACTGCCCGGTGAGCATGGTGCAGCGCGCCGGCATGCACACTGTGTTCTGGTTGTAGGCCCGCCGGTAGATCATCCCCGTGCGTGCGAGCTGGTCGACGACCGGGGTGCGGGCGATGGTGCCGCCGTTGCAACCCAGCGCGTCGTAGCGCTGCTGGTCGGTGGTGACGAACAGGATGTTGCGGCCCATGCCGGCTCCCTCCAACCGATATTGGCAGTATCGGTGACACTAATCTATTGACATCATCAGTGTCAATAGGTAACGTTCGGCGGGATGAGCGCGAGCGACGGCGACGACGACGGCGATGCGGACGTCAGGGACATCGACGGGCGCCATCGACGGGCCGAGCGCAGCCGCGACGCGGTTGTCGACGCCCTGCTGTCGCTCTACGACGATGGGGTTGTCCGCCCAGGCGTCGCCGACATCGCGGCGCGGGCGGGGGTGTCCCCGCGCTCGGTCTTCCGCCACTTCGCCGACCTCGAGGGGTTGGCCGAAGCTGCCATCGATCGCCAATGGGCGCGGGTCCACGTGCTGTTCGAGGCGCCCCCACACGAAGGCGATCGCGAAACCAGGGTGACCGCGCTCGTCGACCAACGGCTGCGACTGCACGGCGCCATCATCGGTGTGGCGAGGGCCGCCGCCGTGCTCTCGTCGTCCTCGCCGGTCGTGGCCTCCACCCTGCGGGCCCGGCGGCGGCTACTCGGGGATCAGGTGGTGGCGCTGTTCGCCCCCGAGCTCCGGGCCCGGCAGGGACAGGCCCGGAGTGAGCTGGCGGCGGCCCTGGAGGCAACCGCCAGCCTCGAGAACGTGGAATACCTGCGGGCGCACGCCGGACTCGGTTCCGATCGCGCCGCTGGGGTCGTCCGCCGGATGCTGCATGCGCTGCTCGCGGCCCCGTGAACGTGCCCGGTGAGCCGGCCTCGGTCGCCGACTGGGCGGCGCGCGGCCGGGTCCTGTCCCTGCCCGCCGGCGACGTGTGGGTGCTCGACCAGCCGGCGACCGTCGACGCCGGTCTCGATCCGGTGCTGGTGCTCCACGGGTTCCCGACCTGCTCGTTCGATTGGCGTCACGTCCTCCCGGCGCTCAGCCTGAGCAGGCGGGTGGTGCTGTTCGACTTCCCCGGGTTCGGCCTCTCGGACAAGCCCGACCAGCGTTACAGCCTGCGCGACCAGGCCGACGTTGCCGAGGCCGTATGCGGGGCCCTCGAGCTGGACCGCATCGCTCTCATCACCCACGACATGGGCGACAGCATCGGCGGGGAGCTGTTGGCACGGGACCTCGACGGCGACCTCGGCCTCGAGATCACCCGGCGGGTCCTGGCCAACGGCTCGATCTATCTCGAGCTGGCACACCTGACCCCGGGCCAGCTCTTCCTGCTCGACCTCCCCGATGCCCGCCTCGACCCGCGGCCCGCTGGGGCGCCGCCCGACGATGGCGAGGCGATGCGCGCCGCCCTGGCGGCTACCTTCTCATCCGACAGCCCGCCCGACCCGGGCGAGCTGGCGGCCCAATGGGCCCTCATCGCCCGGGACGGTGGGGAGCGCCTGCTGCCCCGCACCATCCGCTACATCGAGGATCGGCGTGCCGAAGAGGCCCGCTTCACCGGGGCGATCGAACGCCATCCGTCACCGCTCGCCGTGGTCTGGGGCGACCGGGACCCGATCGCGGTCGTGGCGATGGTCGACCGGTTGCGCGGGCGCCGGTCCGATGCTCAAGTCACCGTGCTCGGCGGCGTCGGCCACTACCCGATGATCGAGGATCCTGCGCGTTTCGCGGCCGCCACCCTCGATTTCCTCGACGCCAGCTGAGCCGACGCCCCGTTTGCGCCGGTCAGCAGCGGGTAGGAGCACGCGTGACGTTAAGGAGGAACCGCCATGCGTCTGCTTACTCGGAGACGTGACTTACGGGACGTTCGTGACGACGACGTTCGTGACGACGACGTTCGTGACGACGACGTTCGTGACGACGACGTTCGTGACGACGACGTTCGTGACGACGATGTTCGTGGCACCCAGGTGCGTGACGACGACATGCGTGGCAACCACAATCGTGACGACGACGTGCGCGACGAGACCATCGACGAGCGCCAGGCGTACCCGCGCCAAGAGGTGGTTCAGTACAAGTGGAGCCCGGCCAACGTGCTGGTGGTGCTGGCGGGTGTCGCGCTGGCGGCGCTCGGCATCGTGGCGCTCATCCGCACCGAGATCAACGAGACCTGGTACATCCCGGTCGAGACCGTCGCCCGCATCAACCACACGCCGCTCCTGGCGGCGATCGAAGTCGGCGTCGGTGCGCTGCTCGTGATCCTGGGCCTGCTCGGGATTCGCATGCTCACTGCGTTCATGTGCCTCGCAGGTGCCGTAGCGGCCGCAGTGGCGGCGATCGATCCGAGCAGGTTCGAGACCGAACTGGCGATCGAGCGCTGGTGGGCGATCGCGCTCGCGGCCGGCGGGGCTGCCCTGGCCGTCCTGTTGATGCTGCCGCGGCCAATGGTGACCGTCGACCGCCCGGCCCGCCTGCGGCGCCGTCGCGGCTACCGCCCTGTGGTCCAACAGCATTAGTTCTGCCCTCCATCTCACCTCGGGCGCCCGGCGTCCGACCGCAACGACCGGTCGGGCTCCGGGCGTTCAGGGCGTGTGAGGCCGCTGGTGCTCGCCACTAGGTCGGGCCGGATGTGGTTTCGCCCGGCGAGCTCACATCCGCGGCCAGGAAGTCCTCCCAGGTTCGCTGGCCCACAGCCCGGTCCGGGGCCAGGTTCGCACCGTCGCGGATAGCGCGGGCGGACCGGCCGGTAGCTCACGACGCGAATGAGCTCGCAGGGGGTCCGCACGATCCGGGATGCCGCGCGGCTCCGAACACGCGCGAGTCGAGACAGCCGCTCGAACGAAAGGGAGTCTCGTCGTGTCCCGGTTCGGCAGCAGGAGCAGCGCCCGTCGTGCCGCAGCCGCCCTCGCGGCTGGTGTGGTCGCTGTCGCCACCCTCGCGAGCACCCGGGCGCCGGTGGGCGCGTCGGCTGCCGAAAGGCCCCGTAGCGCAACGCCGGGGTTCGTGTTGAGCAAGGGTGGTTATCGCGAGTTCGAGGCCCCGAGCCCCCGCGTCGAGATCTTCCCGAGCGGCATCAACGACCGCGGGTACGTCGCGGGTGAGTACATCCGACCCGACCGGGAGTCCGGGTTCGTGCGGGACCGGCGCGGCCGGATCTCCACCTTCGACGTGCCAGGCGCCCGGGGAACGGAGGCCGTCAAGCTCAACGATCGCCGCCAGATCGTGGGGCGCTACAGCGAGGACACCCCGTTCGTCGACGACAGCGCCCGAGTGCGCGGCTACGTCCGTCACCGCGGCGAGACCACCAGGATCGACGCACCCGGCGCCGTTCACACCCTGCCCACCGGCATCAACGACCGCGGGGATGTCGTGGGCTACTACGTGGACTCCCGCGGGACGACGCACGGCTTCGTATGGCGCGACGGCCGCTTGACCACCCTCGATGTCCCCGGTGCCACCGCTCCCACGCCGGTCGACATCAACGACAGAGGCGACGTGGTCGGCGTGTACCTCGACGCGGCGGGAGCGCGGGGGTTCCTGATGAGCAAGGGGCGTTACAGCACCATCGCCGCTCCGGGCGCCTCGACCACCATCCCTTACGGCATCAACGACGATGGCCAGATCGTGGGTTACACGGCCGACGATCTCAACCAAACGGGGGCCCGCGGCTTCCTGCTGGCGGATGGGCTCGATGGCCCCTTCACACCCGTCGACTTCCCCGGTGCGCCCAAGTCCGTTGCGCTCGGAATCAGCGATCGAGGCGACATCGTCGGGCTCCACGAGAACCCCGACCTGACGCCCAGCCCCCCGGCGACCGGGGGCCAGCCCGGCTCTCCGGGGACAGACAGTCAGCCGCCGAGCATGGTGTCCGACCTCGACCTGGAGACGGTGGGGGGCATCACGGTCAGCGCCGCGATCGCCGACCAGATCGAGGGACTCCTGGCGGCCGCCGAGGCCGACGGTCTTGCCCTCACCGGACACGGCCACCGGGATCATGCCCGCCAGATCGCCCTCCGGCGAGCCCACTGCGGTACGAGCTACTACGCGATCTACCAGATGCCCGCCGGCAGCTGCTCACCGCCAACGGCCCGCCCGGGCAGCTCGATGCACGAACGTGGTCTGGCCATCGACTTCAGCTGTGACGGGCTGCTCATCCGCTCCCGCGCGAACCGGTGTTACCGCTGGCTGGCGGCCAATGCCTCGAGGTACGGGCTGTACAACCTGCCGAGCGAGGCGTGGCACTGGTCGACGAACGGCTCTTGACGCGGATGCGGACTCCGCCTCCCTGATTGGGCGGGGTGGGCAGCGGGAAGCCCTTACCCGTGACCAATCGACCCAACTGGGGGGCCCAGGTCAAGGGCTTGATCCACACCGGCGCCCGGGGCCGATAGATGTCGCACTATCCCGGGGGCATGGAGCCCTCTGACGTGGACATCGAACGCACCCTCGCCGACGTCGTGCGCGCCATCGAGGAGAAGGGATTTCCCTACCTGCTGATGGGCGGTGCCGGCACCGTGACCTTCGGCCGCCGCCGCGCCACCGACGACATCGACGTGTTCGTGCGCGTCGACGACGCGGATCGAGTCCTCCAGGTGCTCGACGCAGCGGGGTTCGAGACCAGCGAGACTGAGCTCACGTGGCTGCACAAGGCGTTCCGCCACGGTGTGCTGGTCGATGTGATCTACCGGTCGGCGGGCGACGTGCTCCTCGACGACGAGATGCTGCGGCGCGGCCGGAGGCGGACCTACCGGGGCACCGAGACCACCATCATGTGTCCCGAGGACCTGGTCGTCATCAAGGCGCTGGCCTCGAGCGAGGAAGCGGCCCGCCACTGGTACGACGCGCTGTCCCTGATCGCCAGCTGCGAGCTTGATTGGGACTACGTCGTGGAGCGGGCCCGCTCGGCCGGTCCCCGGCGACTGTTGAGCCTGTTCCTGTTCGCCGAGTCCAATGACCTGGCGGTGCCGACCCGGGTGATCGAGTCACTGTTCGACACGGTGCACGGTGCCTACGCCGTGGCCGGGGAGTGATGGCTCTCAGCCGCCCTCCGGCGCCTCCCGGGCCACGTCCCGGGGCCGCTTGTCGTCACGGAGCCCGACGAACCGGGGATGGCGCAGCCTCCCGTCGGTGGTCCACTCCGTGAAGGCGACCTCGGCGACCAGTTCCGGGCGGACCCAATGGACGGCCGCGCCACCGGGGCCGCGGGCGGCGCGGCGTACGTCGTCCCCGCCCCGGAACGGCGAGT